>JAFGKU010000043.1 GCA_016928415.1 Spirochaetales bacterium | reverse complement strand
GCATATATAAAGCTCCTTTATTTATAGGTAATTTTACACCATAATTACAAATTTGACAATGAAAACAGGTTGAATGATGACTAAATTTATAACTGTCTTCTCGAAAAATGGAGGAAAAAAACAGTAGTTGTCATAGAATAAAAATACTCATTTCCCGCAGCGGCGTTACAATAGAAGAGCCTTTTCTATTACTTGGACAGGATTATGGAGTTCGGTGTTGTACTATAAATAATAATATTTTTTTCATGTTTTCTCCATTATTATTCAAATCCTGCCATGAAATTCCAGAAGTTCCTTATAAAATTCATCCGCCCCTTTTTCAATCGATTTTAGATCGATGATGAAATACTGAACCGTATTCAGGCGTACCTTTATAAAAAGCATATCCTTCTTCGCTATGATATCCAATATCTCATCTTTTTTAATGATTAATTCACCTTTTTCATTCTTAATCGCCAAATTATTTTCGTCTATTGACATTGTCCCTGTTGTATCAGTGAATTTGATCCGTAAAAGTAAAATTAAAGGCCTGAAAATCATGTATATTCCAAAAAGCAGGAAAATTGCCGTGAGTGCCCAGGATATTGAACCGGAATTCAAGTAGCTGCTTAAAAGTTGAAAGAGAATGGCTATTACAATGAGGGCTGGTCCGAAGAATCGTCTTTGGAACCACAGGAAAGGGCGGTTGTAATAACCGAAGAAAAAAAGGCGTTTCTGATCTTCAATGCTGAGTGAATATTTATATTCCATGAATATTTCCTTTTATCAAATTATTTCCAGTCCATGTACTGTATCTGCGTCATCCATGGGATGAAGCGTCCCAGGTCCCGGCCTGTTTCCAGGTCAACCAGGCGGCATTCGGAATAGCCGCAGGAACGGATGTAGATGAAATACTTTGAGCCGGGGGCATACACGGGCAGCCAGTTGATCCACTCATCATCGATTAAAATACGCTCCTTACCGCTTCCGTCCGCATCCGCTTCCACAATCTGCCAGGGACCGAACGCTCCCGGCAGGTCGGTATAATCCAGGTTGCCGTTCAACCGTTCGAACATAACCTTTTTCCCATTGCCTATGGGGTCATGATCCACGACATTGTTATTCTTCGTCACCTGGATTACCTTCATGGTTTTCAGGTCAAGGCGTGCAAGCTGGAGTTGATTGTCATTGCCCGTTTTCTTTTTAAACTTGAAAAACCGGTTTGTCTTGAAGATGATTGAATCCGCTGTTAAAAAGTCCGGATCGTTTTCTTCGATGAAATATTTTTTATAATCTTTAAACGTAGCCGCGGTTAAGTCTTTTTGATTTTTACCATCGGCATCCATCATCATAATATGGCTGCCGTTTATGTCCGGCAGGTAGGCGGCGTATACTATTTTTTTCGAACCCAGTGACCAGCCGGGATGGCCGTCAAGGTTTTTATTGGAAGTGAGTTTTTTCAGGTCAGTCCCGTCTACGTTTACCGTGTAGATTTCGCATTCCCCGAATGCCCCTATGTCTTTATAGGGATCGCCGACGGAACCCATGAAAGCGATTTTTTTACGGTCCGGAGACAGGCTGATTGTATCCTCCCGGAGATCGTTGTCCGTGATCCGCTTTATTTTTCTTGAGGCCGGATCAAACGAATAAATCTCGCCTTTCTTGTTTTCATGCGTACTTCGGAAAATAATCAGGCCTGAAGGCTTCGGGAAAGAAGCCGGTTCCGGCGGAAGCGTCTCCTCGCGCGGCAGGTTTATAACCGGCCACTCTTTCGATGACAATTCATCCGCAGCAAGCCGCGCCACCTGGACCCTTTTGACTCCTTCATCCGGGTCTATGACAAGATGATCCATGATGACCAGGTTGAACCTAAAGACATCGCCTATCAATTCCTCTTCAATATCTCCCACAAACGGAACCAGGAATTCCGCAGAATATTTACCGGTCTTCTCGTGGTAACGGACGATACCGTAACCGTTTCCCGTGGTGTCCTGGTCAAAATTCTTTTTCGTGGCATCGATATAGGTGGAACGCGTATCGGCGGTTACCACGTATTTACGGTCTTCGTCACCCTCATAAGTCAGGTTGTTGTTATTGTCTATAAGCAGGTGAATGGTATCTACATCCCGGGGCCCCATTGCCATGGAGAAATTGTTGTTCCAGTCATCATCTTCCCATTCCACGGCAAGATAGAGCCATGTTACATCATATGTGTAAGCCCAGGTCACATCACCTTTCGGCGTTTTTTTCATCCCTCCGGGAGGTTCGAAAATCAGGGCTTGCGTCTGTTTTCCCTTCAAAGTCTGCCAGTCGATTTTACCGTCAAGGATCAAATCATCTTCCAGGGTGGCGTTCAGGGGAATTAATGTCAGGAAAATGTAGAACATTAATATAAAAGCTAACTTGGAATATTTCATACTGAAATTATAGTGTATTTGGATTAAAAATTCAGTCCATTTTTGTCATGAGTTAGATACTTGCAATACGTACGGAGGCGGGGAGTAGGTAAATAAATTTAACGCCGAAGAAGACGAATAAGACGAAGTCACCGAATTCGGAACGGCCGCTGTGGGAAAGAATTATTTTTTATTTTTACCCGCAAAAGGCACCCGCGAAGTCTTCCTTTGGCGTACTCGTCTTATTCATTTTTTTCGGCGTTACAGTTAACGAATTACCTGAGACTGTCAAAAATTCAAGTTGGATATCTCCTTAATTTCAACGGCTGTAAATTGGTGTTCAAACGGATGGTCCATACATAATCCTTTAAAAAAAGGGGCCCTTATGGGCTCCCTTTTGTGTTGGCGAAGCGGTGCCAGGCGAGACGGACGGCGTTAAAGTTGAACAGATAACCGACGGGCAAGTGTGACAGTTTCAAGTAGTTAAGTAACTGAGCTTCATGAAAGGGAATGATTTTAGCCACTGACTTAAGTTCAAGGATTATGGTATTGTCTACAACAATATCTGTGATGAACCTTCCGATAACCTTCCCATCATAGTGTACCTTGTATGCTTTTTGTCTTTCAAACGGCAGTGAAATCCGTTTAAGTTCTTCACAGATGGCCTTTTCATAAGCAGACTCCACCAACCCGGCCCCAAGCGCCCGATGCACTTTGAACGCGCACCCCACTACCTTGTACGATAACTGTTTGTAAATGATTTTTGACATAAACACCTCCTGTTTTTTCTTTGACCGGTAACCACCCCGCAGGACCTGTCAAGGCTTCAGCGAAGCTGAACCCCGACGAAGGAGGGGCCTGGCCTTTACAGGTCCGAGGAGTGGTGTATAATGGAAAGAACAGACAGGAGGTTTACGGTCACGAAACCTGCAGGGATTAATAGGCGTATTTTAAACATTCAGTTTAGCAAAGTAACATATTGCCACGCCACCCGAAGGGAACCTTGGCTTTAGTCACACAACTGTTGTCCAACCAGTGACACTTTAAGGACCAACATGCAAGGGTCCGCGGCCATGGGGTCCTGTGCGCGGCCTCTTCCATCCGTGGCAATTCGCGACTCACATGCGGTTCGGCACCTCTATCCCCAGCAGCATCAACCCGTTCTTTATCACTATAGACGTTATGCGGCACAGGAGGAGGCGGGCCGTTCGTAAGTCGGCTTCTTCGGTCCTGATGACGGAGGTGGAGTTGTAGAAGTTGTTGAAATCCTGCGACAGGGAGTACAGGTAGCCTGAAATTATATGGGGTGCGTAGGTGCGCGCCGCCGCCTCCAGGATTTCGGGGAACCGGGACAGGCTCATGATGAGTTTATGTTCCTTGTCGGTCAATTCTACCTCGGTTTCAAAGGAATGGGAGAAGGGGTCTGTGCCCGCCTTATTCAGTATGGAGACGATCCTGACGTATGTGTATTGGAGGTACGGCGCCGAATTGCCGTCCATGTTGAGCATTTTAGCCCAGTCGAAAACGATTTCCTTACGCCTTTCCTGTGAAAGGTCCGTGTACTTGATGGAACCGATACCCACAATGCGGGCGATTTCTTTTTTTTCGTTTTCGGGAATTTCCCGGTCCTTGATTATTTCCAGGGCTTTTTCCACCGCTTCGTTGAGGATATTTTCCAGGAGGATGATCCTTCCTTTCCTGGTGGACATTTTCCCCTCGGGAAACCTGTAAAGGCCGAAATCTATGTGGTGGCATTGTGTCTCGTAGCCGAGTAAACGGGCAACCATGAATATCTGTCTGAAATGAAGCGATTGCTCACTGCCCACGACATAGAGTATCTGTGTCGGGTTGTATGAATCTGTTCTGTATTTTATGGCGGCAAGGTCCCGTAAAGCGTACAATGTGGTGCCGTCTTTTTTCTGAAGCAGAAGCGGCGTATCGATACCGAAATCGGTCAGGTCTACAAGGAGAAGATTTTCCTGTTTCGCTGTTTCCGTACCGGAATCTTCGTCTCCCTCGGTATAAAGAAAGGAGCCGGTCGAAGCCAGGCATCTCGCTTGTGACTGAAGCTTTTTCTGTGCTTCACCGGAAATCTTTCCGGAGGCTTTTTCAGTAAGGCCAGTGGTTTCGATCCAGTACACGGTCGACTTTATATTTTCTGATTCAAATTGTTTTAGAATTTCCTTTGCCTGGGTCTCATCGCCGGTTATATTTCTCAGTTTTTCCAGTACCTTGTTTTGACCTTTGATTTTCACGTCTATCAAAGCTTTGAACTCCGCCGCTTTTTCATTGTCTGATATCCGTCCTGCCGCCTTGGTATGGCCTTTATCCGTGAGAAAAAACACCGGGGTGCTGATATTGATTGACTGTATCGATTTTTCAAGGAAGGACCTGATTTCCCCGTTTTCATTCAGAAATGATTCGTACTTTTCCTGTGAATCGAAAATGCAGAAACGGCGTGAAAGAATTTCATCCAGAATGACCTGTCCCTTGTCGAAGAAAAAGCTTTCCCCCAGGTATTCATCAAAGCGAATTCCTCCCAGGTACGTGTAGACCCGTTTAAACTCATCCAGGCTTATCTTGCAGAAAGTTTCCCATTTTTTCCTGCATTCCTTGTCTCCTTTTTCCAGCCGCATGAAATAATCCCGTGCCTTGTCTTCCAGCTCCGGTTCTTTTTCCGCCTTTTTGTGGAAAAGAACGTACAGGTCGAGAAGTTCACCGATAGTGGGGTCCTCCGTTTTATTTTTTTTCCTGAAATTGTCAAACGCGTACAGAAGCTTTCCGAACTGGGTGCCCCAATCGCCCAGATGATTGATTCCGGTAACCGCGTACCCGAGGAAGCCGAAAATGTTATAAAGTGACTGCCCGATGATGGTAGACCGCAAATGGCCTATGGAGAAGGGTTTTGCGATATTGGGAGCCGAATAATCGATCACAATGGATTGACCCGTACCCGTGTTGGACTTGCCGAAATCGTTTTTTAAACGGAGGGCGTCCCGTGCAAGATACTTAAAGTATTCCATTTGATTCAATACGAAATTAATGTAACCAGCGAGGAAAAAAACCGAATCAAAAAGGGTTCCGGTTTTATCGAATATGGATTCAATTTCCTCATGGATATGATTCGGTGACTTCCCGTATTTTTTTGCCAGTTTAAAAAGGGGAACGGCGAAATCGGATGCAAGCTCCGGCGGAGGTGCCGTGATTTCGATATCAGCGTCCGGGAATTTGGTCCTTATGATTTCGGTAATCTGGTCTTTCGCTTTTTTGATAACATAATATGTGTCCATGTCTTCTCCAATGGCATTATACAGGAGGTAAGAGATGGGATCAAGAGGAAGATGCGCAGAGGCAAGTTTCAGGTCTTGTCATAACGCAATTTTTCAGGTACGTTTTTATTGATGAAAAGCAGTATGAGGCCGATCTCGGAACGGATGGGAAAACTCAAAATAGGCAATGACTGGAACGCGATTACGATTATTGCCCTTTCGCAAAACAATCCGCTGAAGGCCATAGCCGAATTCGTGGAAAACAGCATCGATGCGCATGCCCGTAACATCACGATTGTCCGGGGCCGGGAAAAGGGTGAAAATTACCTGAAAATAATCGATGATGGCACGGGTATTCCCTTGAACAATGATGGTATTCCCGATTTTAAATATGTCGCCACCCATATCTGTGATTCCATCAAGAAAAGACTTAAAAAAGAAGGTGTAAAGGGTATCCAGGGTGAATTCGGCATAGGCCTGCTCAGTTTCTGGACGGTTGGCGAAATTCTCGTTCTTTCATCCAGCAGCGGTGAGGGGAGGACTTATCAGATGGTTATGCGGCGGGAGGAGTCCGGTTACCAGATAATGCCTAGACGAACACTGTTCGGTCATCCGGGTACGGAACTTGTCATTCACCCGTTGCTTCCCGGATTAAAACAGTTAAGCGGTGAAAAAATACAGAATTACCTGGCCTCGGAACTGCGTGACAGGATCAAAAATGCGAAGGTTAAAATAATCATCAGGGACAAGATAGCCCGAAAAGAGCTAAAGGTAGAACCGCGCCAATTCCGGGGCAGGCATCTGAGTACTTTCAATTCAATTGAAACGGAAATGGGGGAGGTCTATCTGGAGCTGTATATAAACCAGCCGGGACCGGAAAATGAAGTGAGCCTGTACAGGCTCGGTACCCGCGTCATCCCAAATATCGTTACGCTGGATGACTTCGATAAAGACCCCTGGCGGAGCGGTTACCTGCAGGGCATGATTGACGTGCCGTTTATTAACCTGACGCCCGGAACCCGCGACGGGATTGTACGGGATTCGGCGTTTACCTGTTTGCTAGAAGCTTTGTCCGTCTGTGAGAATGATCTGAATCTTGCCGTCATGCAGGAAAAAAACGCGGCGGAAGAGGAAATAAGCCGCGACATACTTAAAAAGGTGCAGCGTGCCTTCAAGGAGGCTTTTTACGCGCTGCCTTCCGAGGAATACTCCTGGCTGGAAATAAAGGGTGTATCACCTGGCCGTAAAAAAGGGAGCGGGGGAGAAAAGGGCACTTATCCGGTGGATGGGGAGGTGGAAAATATTACCGAAGAATCCGGGCTCATCGAGGGCTTAACGGAAGAAATTTCCAATACCCGGGATGCTGAAAATGAACCGCGGTTTTATGAGGTGGCCGGAGCACTTTATTCCGCACTTATCATGCCCGGTTCCAGTATAATGAAGGTTGAAGGGGTAAAGAATTTCAAGGTGGTTGCCCGGGATAAAAACAAGCGGATTATTGAAAGCGGCTATACTGTCTCCTGGAAAATCAGGGAAGGACAGGGAAGCCTTTCAGAAACCGAACGGGCAATAATGAATTTTACCGCACCGTCTGAGCCGGGCATCACTGTTCTGGAAGCCATTGTAACGCAGGCCGGGACCGTATGCCGCGCAGAGGCCGTTATTACTGTGACCGATTCACTTTCCTCCAGGAGCGAAAAATTTTCCGGCAGCGGCAAGGGGCTGCCCGGTTATACGTTTAAAAGGGCTCCCGGCGAATTATGGCGGTCTTACTATGATGAAAAGAACAATCTCATCGTGATCAACAATGCGCATGCCGACTACATATATGCCATACGAAAGCACAGCCGCAAGGCAAAATACATATGCAAGCTTTATTCCAAGGAGCTTGTACTGAATAATTTTCCTGGGTTTAAGCCGGAAGACCTTCTGGAGCGGATGGTCGAACTGTCACTTTATACGGAAGAATACCTCAAGTAAAACCCATTCCCGTCATTAAATCCACGCCGTTTACCAGCAAGTTTGTGTTCGATGGCCGTTTAAGGTTTATATTCCTCAACCTTGAAAAAATCGTCATCCAGTTCGTTCACCAGTATATGGAGGGCCGTTTCGTCGCATTGTTCGAGCTTGGGGCATTCCAGGCACTCCCGCCAGAGTTTCCTCGGGAAAATGTCCTTGCTGGTCAGCTTGAAGCCGAGTTTTTGGAAAAATTCGGCCTGGTAGGTAAGCGTAATCACGTCATTGATTTTCATTCTTTTTGCTTCCAGCAGGAGACATTTTACAAGTTTGGAGCCGATGCCTTTACCCCAGTAATCCTTGTCAACGGCCAGGGCCAATACTTCCCCTATATCCGTCCAAAGGGGGGCAAAAGCGCCGCACGCCACAATTTTTTTTGTGGTGTTTTCCTCGACAACAAGAAAATTGGCAATCATTGAAACGATTTTATATTTGCTGCGGGGCAGCATCAAGCCCTGTTTGGCCATGGTGTTTGTGAGTTGAAAAATCTCATCAATGTCCAGAACCGTCGTTCGTCGAATCGTGAATTCCGTCATTTTTCGTGGAAACTCCCTTCTGTTTTTATTTTCTTGATTTGCCCCGTTTCCTTGCTGATATTTTTATGTATCATGGCCGTAACGCCCGTGGACAATCCGTAAAGGTTTATGAATCCCGTGGCATCCTTGTGGTCATACGTGCTTTCACCGAAGGAGGCCAGGTCTTTCAGGTACAGGGAATACGGTGACTTCCGTGCGGCAACGATGATGTTGCCCTTGTAAAGGGCCAACGTGACCGAACCGGTAGTGAATTGGCAGATTTCGGCCATGAACGCATCAATCCCTTTCCTTATGGAAGAAAACCATTTACCGCCGTACACTAATTGGGCGTATTTGATTGCCAGGGTTTGTTTCATGGCAAGGGTTTCGCTGTCCATTGTCATCATCTCGAGTTCTTTCAATGCCGCGTAAAGGATCGTACCTCCGGGAGTTTCATAAATTCCGCGGCTTTTCATGCCTACCACCCGTGTTTCGATCACGTCATGCCGGCCTATACCGTTTTCCTTTCCAATCCTGTTCAATTCCGTCAACAGCTCAACAGGTTCCATTTTTTTGCCGTTTAAAGCGACCGGCACCGATTGTTCAAAATCTACCGTTACGGGCGTTTCGCCGTCGGGGGCGTCTTTGGGTGATTTGGTGAGCATGAAAAGGCTTTCCTGCGGCCTGTTAGCAGGGTCCTCTATGTCCCCGCCTTCGTGGCTCATGTGCCAGATATTGCAGTCCCGGGAATAGATGTTCTTCTTCGAGATGTTACCCAATGGAATGCCGTGTTTCTGGGCATAATCGATGGCCTGCTCCCGCGAGGTTATATCCCATATCCGCCAGGGTGCAATTACTTTGAGGTGCGGGGCGAGCGCTTTATATGTCAGTTCGAACCGGACCTGGTCGTTTCCCTTGCCGGTACAGCCGTGGGCCACCGCATCCGCGTTTTCCTTCAATGCTACTTCCACCTGGCACTTGGCTTGAAGCGGTCTTGCTATCGACGTACCCAAAAGGTATTTGCCCTCATACTGTGCGCCGGAACGGAGGAGGGGAAAGAGAAAATCAGATACGAATTCCTTCCGGATATCCATCACGTACAATTTGGATGCGCCGGATTTTTTCGCCTTTTCCTCGAGCCCGGAAAGGTCGTCGTTCTGTCCCACATCCGTGCATACGCACACCACTTCCGCCCCTTCATAGTTTTCCTTGAGCCAGGGAATGATGATGGAGGTATCAAGCCCTCCTGAATAGGCAAGTACTATTTTTTTAATTTTTTCTTCAGCCATTGTCTACTCCTTTTGATACTTTGCTGATATTGTCTACTCCTTTTAATACTTCACTGATAATGGAACATCCTCCCTTGATTTCCTCTTTGGAAATGGTCAGGGGCGGAACAATTCTCAATACCGTTTTCCCGCTTCGCAGAATAAGCACTCCCGCGTTCTGGATTTTTTTCAGGACATCGGTAAAGGCATCCGCTCCTATATCCAGTTCCAGACCCTGCAGCAGGCCCATTCCCTTTACCGCCTTGATGACGGGATACTGGTTTTTCATCTCTGTCAGAAGATTCTTCAGGTAAAGCCCTTTATCGTTTACATCTTTTATAAACGACGGGTTTGCCAGAATATCCCAGACCTTTCCCGCAACGGCCGTGGTGACGGGGCCGCCGCCGAAAGTTGTCCCGTGCATCCCTATGTCCAGCAACCTGTTTATTTTTTCCGGGATCAATGTGGCGGAGAGCGGGAGTCCGCCGGCAAGAGGTTTGGCCAGGGCGACGATGTCCGGCTTTAATCCAACCGTGGTATGGGCGTATAACGTGCCCGTCCGGCTCAAACCCGTCTGGATTTCATCGGCAATAAGAATGACATCGTTATCGGTGCAGGCATCGTTCAGTTCCTTTGCGAATTCGGGTGTCAGGCTGTCCATTCCGCCTTCACCTTGAACGACTTCCACTATGCAGGCGGCATATGATTTGTCCAATGTTTTTTTCAGGGCCTCTGAATCGTTCAATGGGATTGACGTTACACCGGGAACCAGGGGCTTGAACGGTTCCTGGTACTTGGGATTCGGTGTAACCGAGAGGGCCCCCAGGCTCCGGCCGTGAAACGCATTGTTAAAGCAGAGTATCTTGTGATTGCCTTCCCCCTTTGCCTTGTGCGAATACAGACGGGCATATTTAATGGCAGCCTCGATGGCTTCCGTACCGCTGTTGCCGAAATGAACGGCTGCGTAAGGGCCGGAAGATACCAGTTTTTCCGCAAGCTTCAGGGATGGATCGGTAGCGTAGAGATTGGACGTGTGAATCAGCTTGCTCATCTGGTCATATGCCGTTTGCGCCAGGTCCTTCCGGTTGTGGCCCAGGGCATTGACCGCAATGCCCGCTCCAAAGTCCAGGTATTTTTTCCCGGTAATGTCGTATAAAAAAACTCCTTCTCCCTTGTCCAGTACTAAAAGTTCCGGAGAATAATTATTGGGGTAGGGAGGATTAATTACCATGTTTCCTTTAATTTCCATTTTATGCTCCTTTTCAAAATTTTTCCTTTACCCTATACGTGTTCCCTTGCGACCTTCTATGAGGTCGATGAAACGGATGGATTCGGTGATCGTCCCGATGACCACCCTTTTTACTCCTTTTGCAATCGCATCGCAGGCCGCCTCCACCTTGGGGATCATGCCTCCCGAGATGGTGCCGTTTTTTATTTCAGAAGCAGCCTGTCCTCCGGACAGGCATTCAAGCACCCTGTTTTCTTTCAGGACACCTTCCGTGTCGGAAAGAAAAACGATCATGTCTGTTTTCAGTTCAGAAGAGACGGAAAAACAGGCCGTGTCCGCATTGATATTCAAGGGCATCCCGGTTAAATCCATGCTCGTAGAGGAGATAACGGGCAGGTAGCCGTTTGACAAGAGAAGCGAAAGCAGGCCCGGGTTTACCAGGGTGATTTTTCCCGTGTGGTTTTGCGATTCCCCGTTCTCCCCTATACTTTTTCCTGTAAAAATTTTTCCGTCCGACCCGCTTAATCCCACCGCATCAAAACCGTTTTTCTGTAAAAGCCTGACAAGCTGTTTGTTGATTTTTCCGCTTAATACCATGTCTACAAAGGCCATCTCCCTGTCGGAAGTCATCCGGACGCCGTTTTTAAATACGGGCTCGATGCCGAATTTCCGGGTAAGTGCCGTTACTTCCGCTCCGCCCCCGTGGAAGAGAAGAAAATTATAGGAGGTACTTATCTTTTTTATATCTTCAACAAGGCTTTCAAGAAGCCGGGGATTGTCAGCCGCTGAACCGCCTAATTTGATGCTGATTGTCTTTTTACCCATAATCCGTTTCCTTCCTGCTTATAAGGGGACAGACCCGATTCTTGTTTTCAAAGACTTGACCAGGTCCGTTCTTGCAATCCCGTCATGGGGAATAACGAGGATTGTATCGTCACCCGCTATCGTTCCCAGTATTTCCTGGATCTGGAGATTGTCCAGGGCAAAAGCCACGCTGTTGGCGTGTCCTGGCAGGGTCTTTATTACGGCAAAATTTCCCGAGAAATCTATGGAAATAAAACCCCGCTGGAAATCCTTGACATACGATTCAACGCTGGCCGTATGGTTCTCCGATTCCAGAAATGTATAAAAATACCCTCCTGTGTTATCGAGAGCCTTAACGACTTTTAACGATTTCAAGTCCCTTGAAAGGGTCGCCTGGGTTACTTCAAAGCCTTCCTTTTCCAGGTGCTTTAAAAGATCTTCCTGGCTCTCGATTTTGTTCGATTTGATGATTCGCTTGATGGCATCAAACCGTTCCTGTCTGTCTTCCAGAATTCCTCCTGAATATTTATTCAATAATTATGTATAAATATACATTAATTTTTCGGCATTTGCAAGCGGGAATTATAATTTTTTTTAAATTTTTAATTTATTTTGTTTATCAAACGCTATTTATGAATTGCTATCGTGATTAGGGTCCTGCGCGTGGCAAAAAAAACTGTGCGGGAAGAGTCCCGGACAGCGTATAAAAAACTGATTTATTGGTAAACTCTCACATAATCAACCCGCATGGGTTGGCTGTTCATTCCGTTCGTGTCGATGCTGTTGCCTGGCCAGTCTCCACCGATTGCAAGGTTAAGGATGATATAGAACGGCCTGTGGAATTCCTCGGTATCATTGATATTATTCGTTATATTCGCCGTCAGGTAATTTGTACTATCCACAAACCACCGGATACCCAGATTGTCCCATTCAACGGCATACGTGTGCCAGCTGGTGACAGACGTCGTAGTGCTCCCATTGTACAGGCTGTATGTGCTTCCCGTATTCCAATGGATTGAACCGACGATGGTGCTGTTGGTATTCACATGCTCCATGATGTCCAGCTCGCCGCAGGCAGGCCAGCCGACGCTGCCTATATTCGCTCCCAGCATCCAGAATGCGGGCCAGCTGCCCTGGAACGCCGGTAACTGGATCCTTGCCTCGATCCTGCCGTATGTCCAGGACTGGTTGGTTTCGATGCGGCCTGAGGTATATTGATACCCGTTGTATCCGTCATTTTTTCCCTGGATAATCAGGTAGCCGCCTTCCTGGCGGATATTGTCTGTCCGGTCGACATAGGCCTGCAACTCATTATTGACATAGCCTGGAGGCCAGATCATGTATTTCCATTTGCCCGTGTCAACCCTGCCGGAACCGTTGAATTCTTCCGACCAGACGAGTGTCCGTCCTCCCGCTGATGCAGGCGTCGGGGTATTTGTTGCCGCAGGGGGTGAAGTCGGCGTCGGTGTGGCCGTGTTTACAGATCCGCCGCTGGTAATGCTGAACCAGTTGAGGTTGAATCCACCCGCTGTAACACTTAAGCGGATAGTGTGGTTTCCTGATGACAGTGAAACGGTGGGGCCGTTTTGTGTTGTCCAAGTCTGCCATCCGCCGGTTACCGGCATTGTGGTTGTTCCAAGGTTATTTCCATCAAAAAGGAAACTCAGTCCGCCGGCTGCGCTTAAGGCCGCTACCCTGTACTGGATTGAATAGGTTCCTGTAGAGGCTACCGTGACATTGTAATCCATCCAGTCACCGGCATCGATCCAGCCTACATTGGTCCCGCCGCCTGAGTCTGTGGTCGATTCAGTCTGAACCCCTGACATGCTGGAATAGTTTTCCGCTTGAATGGTACCTGGAACTGCCAAACCTCCTCCGCTGGATGGAGTTGTCGGGGCAGGGACAGGTGTGTTTGTCTGGGAGGCCGCTGTTGGTATGGGTGTCGGTGTTGAAGTTGATGTTGTCCGTCTCCTGGCAGAAGTGTTTACGGAAACAAGAAAGATCAAACAGATGCATAAAATTACATAATTCCACTTTAATAACTTACTCATGTTTTTCTCCTTTGTTGTTTTTAATATAGGTGTCATAATTAATCTTCTTAAATAAATCCTGAACAATACACATAAACCTCCTTAGTATTCTTTTAAAACGATATAAACGGGTTTATGTGATAGAATCTGTCTTTTTTGGAATGTTTGGGCAAACATTTTGTTTTAAAATTACCCCCTTTTGATAAACCCATAAACAAATTCATCGTTTATTATTTATATTATAACATGAAATTTTGATTTGTATAGGAAAATTTTCAAGAATTATATTAACATTATGCAAAAATATCGATGGAATGGGCTGTTTTATTATTGTCCGGTGCGGCTCCAAACCGGGTTCCGGTAATTTTCAGGGCCAATACCACCTGGTCTGCGTATTTGGAAAGCAGTTCCTTCTGCTCAAGATAATTGATTCTTGCTTTTATCCGGTTCAATTCCGCTTTTGTCCTTTGTTCTTCCCTGTCAATTTTCTGTTGATCAGGGTCATCGGCTCCTCTTTTTTCTTCTGTAATTTTTGCATATTCCGCGGCTAAATCCCTTTCTTCATCCTTTAACTTATCGATTTCACGGCTTTCATTCCCGTCCTGACCGTTGGAATCAGCATTGATTTTATTATCGTTATTTTCGGTATGCGAGGCCGTTACCTCATCTGATGGTCTTGTTGAAACGGAGGGGGCGGCGTTTTTATCGGAATTTTCCCCGGAAATGCCGCTGTCCTTACCGTGGGGATAGATAATGTGAGCTTCCGAATACCCGCTGGTCGCGGCCAAAAAAGACCCGGCATATTCAAGATTCAGGTAGATACGCTCGGATACTACAATTCCACCCTGTTCATTGGCTTCCCGTTTGAATCGCCGTATATTTCCCAGTTCGTGAGTGGCAACCCTCGCTATGGAATCGGATGCTTTGGCCGGGTAGGCCAGACCCGGTTCACCGGGGTCGAGGCTGTATTGTAACAGGGGATTGTTCAATTGAAAGGATGATATTCTCATTTTTCAATCCTTAACAATAAGGATACGTCCGGAGTGAAAAAAAATCAAGTGAGTGTCTTTACGGAGTGGGTGATGGCGTGGCTGTTGGGGTCGGCGTGCCGAAGGCTCCGTCGTCATTATCGATTATAGTCATGTTCTTGGAACCCGATTCGAACAGGGGATACGAGGCTGATACGGTTACCGTCACCGTATCGCCGGGAATTTCATTGTCGATTGTGGTTATATCGAATGCTTTGTAATACTCGCCGGATGTGATTGTGACCGTAGCCGGCATATTGATGCGACCGTAACCCCCGGAAGTTACATCGAGTGTAATAATGATGTCATTCTCTTTTGGTTCACTTATTGAAACGGCGCAGGTATAAGACTCCGTATCGTCTTCAATAATATAGGAAGGTACCGAGACATACACGTTTTCCTGCACCAAAACACATGTATTTGAAAGCAGGCATAATATTGATATTAATCCGAATAATATTCCTCGCATTTTCCTCACTCAATTTCATCATCATTGCGAACCGTTACCGTGTCTGAAGCGCTTTCGTAGTCAGGATGACTCGCGGTAATGGTAACAGTAACATCCTCGTTAACCAGTACATCGTCAATCGGTTCAATTTCAAAACTGACGTAAGTACTCCCCTCCGGAATCACGACATAAGCCGGTACATAGATACGGCCCAGCCCCGCTGAATCGACAGATAAATCTATCAACAAGTCATATTCGGCTGCCGACATTATGTAAACCGTGGCCGTATGGCTTGTGTAGTCGTTCTCAAAAAACGATGAGGGCAGGCTCAGGTGCAGGAATTGTGTAGGAGTGAGAATGCATCCCGACAAGACAAACAATGATGCTGAAATTACGATAACTATGAAGACTTTTCCTATTTTAATTTTCATTTTATCCTGTTTATTCAACAATCAATATACACCCTTTAAGCGGGGATGTCAAGTTAGCCGCTGAATCGTATGTGCGCCGGGGTAGACGGGGTCTATACGGTTACTTTCAAAAATCGTACCGTAAATATACGGTTTTCATTTGCATGTCCCCTGTGAAAATGCTATTCTTTCTATTGTAAGGAGTGACAGGATATGTTCTGGGTAAGGGATATAGAAACATTGCTTCCTGAGAAGCTGAAGGAGCTGCAGGTCTCGCTTTTGGACAAGACCGTCAAGCAGGCCATTAAATCGCCTTTTTATCATAAAAAACTGGGTGAGCAGGGCTTAACCGGCATATCTTCTCTTGAAGATGTTAACAGCCTTCCGTTTACGGAAAAGGAAGACCTCCGAAGCGCCTTTCCCTACGGCTTTCTTTGTACCGAGTTGAAGGAGGCTGTCCGTCTCCACTCCTCTTCGGGAACAACGGGTAACCCCACGGTTATCTTTCATACAAGGAAGGACATAGATGAATGGGCAAACCTGATTGCCCGCTGTATGTATATGACGGGCGCCACGGAAAGCGATGTTTTCCAGAATATGATGGGTTACGGTCTTTTTACAGGCGGCCTCGGGTTTCATTACGGGGCTGAAAAGCTGGGCATGTTGACCATCCCCATAGGACCGGGAAATTCAAAACGCCAGATCTGGTTTATGAAGGAATTCAATGTTTCCGTCGTGCATATTCTCCCGTCTTATGCATTGCGCCTGCAGTCGCTTCTGCGCGAAATGGGACTTGACAGGAAGAGGGACCTTCCCCATCTCCGTATTGCCTATGTGGGGGCAGAGCCCCATTCAGAGGCGATGCGCAAGAAGATCGAGAAGTCTTTAGATGTGAAGGCCTATAATTCGTACGGCCTTTCCGAAATGTGCGGACCGGGGGTTGCCTTTGAATGCGAGGAGCAGAATGGTCTTCACCTGTGGGAAGATTCGTTTTACATGGAAATCATAGACCCGGAAACCGGTAAGGTCTTACCCGAAGGCGAGGAAGGGGAACTGGTATTAACCACCCTGAACCGCGAGGCCATGCCGCTCATTCGCTACCGGACACGGGACCTTACCCGTATCATGCCGGGTGCCTGCCCGTGCGGCAGGACACACAGGCGCATTGAAAGGATCAAGGGCCGGAGCGATGACATGCTGATCATTAACGGGGTTAATGTATTCCCAATCCAGGTTGAACGGGTGCTCATGGGAATACCGGGAATCGGCACCAATTATGTAATAGAAGTAAAAAAAGACAAATTCATGGATAAACTCTATTTGAAAGTGGAGGTGGACAATAAAGCTTTCAAGGGTACATTGAGGGATATGGAAATTCTGGAAGAACGCGTTACCGAGGAGTTGAAGGCGGAATTGTCCGTCACGCCAAAGGTGAAACTGGTGGAAAGCGCAAGCCTGCCTGTAACGGAAGGCAAGGCTGTCCGTGTTTATGATTTAAGAAACACGTAAAAGATTCTGCCGGGTTAGGGAGGTTTTTATGGCTGAGCATATTTCTATTTTTGTTGAAAACAAGATCGGCAAACTGGAATCAATCACCAGGGTTCTTTCATCGAAGAATATTAATTTACGCGGTCTTTCGGTGGCCAGCAGCCGTGATTTCGGCATCATCAAAATTTTACCCGATGACGTGGAAAAGGCATACAATGTGCTGGCAGAGGAAAAATTCACCGTTCAAAAAAGAAAGATTCTTGTGGTGGAAATCACTGACCGGGTCGGCAGCCTCCATGACTGCCTCATGGTCCTTAAAGATTCCGGTATAAACGTTGAAGACTGCTATGGCACGGTAATCAATAAAACGTCCAGGGCTGTCATTATCCTTGAAGTTGAGGATATTCCATCAGCGCAGGAAGCATTGAAAGACGGGAAAGGCATCCGCATTTTATCCGAAAAGGAAATTGCCGGGTTATAGTATCAAAAGCAACGGCCTTCTTTTTCTTTCCTGCAATTTTCCTCACCGCATTTGTAACAAATTTCATTTTTCAGCCTGTTCCCTTCCGCATAATCCTTTATATTGGTCAAGGTTGTCAGTGCTATGTTTTTCATCGCTTCTTCCGTGAAAAATGCCTGGTGGGAGGTAATGAGGACGTTGTTGATGGTCATGAGCCTGGCCAGGACATCGTCGTCAATATTCGAACCGGAGAAATCTTCAAAAAAATATTCACTTTCCTCTTCGTAAACATCGAGCCCGGCATAACGTATCCTGTTGTTTTTCAAGCCTTCTATAAGCGCTTTTGAATCAATCAATTGACCGCGGCCCGTGTTGATAATCATAACGTTTTTTTTCATGATTGAAATGCTGTGCTGGTTTATCATGTGGTATGTTTCCGTGGTGAGCGGGCAATGAAGGGAGATGATATCCGCATTCCTGTAAACCTGCTCTATGTTAAGGTATTTCACGTTCATGAGGTCCGCGAAAACCTTGTCGGGATTTCTGTCAAAGGCGATAATATTCATGTCAAAACCGTTCAATATTTTTATAACGATTTTCCCGATTTTACCTGTACCGATAATTCCCGCCGTCTTGCCGTACATATCAAAGCCGAGAAGACCATTGATGCTGAAATTATTGTCTCTTATGCGGTAATAAGCCCTGTGTGTTTTCCTGTTGAGTGCGAGCATCATGGCCACGGTGTGCTCCGCCACGGCATGGGGTGAATAAGAAGGCACCCGTACGACGTGGAGGGTTTTATACGCGGCCTTGAGGTCGACGTTGTTGTATCCCGCGCATCTCAAGGCGACCAGGGATACCCCGTAATCCTTCAGTGTCCTTACGACATCACCCGACAGGGAATCATTCACGAAGGCGCAGACGATATCGAAGCCTTTGGCCAGTGGAACGGTTTCCCGGCTTATGCGGGATTCGAAATAGGATATATCGTAATTAAAATTTTCATTTGCTTCGTCAAAAAAGCTTGTATCATACGGCTTGGCATCAAAAAAAGCGATTTTGGGGTTTTCCATTCATTACCTTTCTCAGCCTCTTGTCTAGTTTATATAAGGTTTTTTACTGTTGCTGTTATTTCAGGTTCTTCAATGCATCTCGTGATGTCTTTTTCACAATATCGGTGTAATTGAGAAACTGAACATATTTCATATCATCATAGGCCAGCGGATTCCCTATTTTACCCAGGCTGCTCAATAAAACCATCACAATTTGTTCATCGGCCACCTTTACCGTTTCCGTATAGTCGTTCAATTGATGGAGGTAATTGCTTAATGCTATGGCTGCTTTTTCCGCCTTCAGGTTACCGACACAGGCAATGGATTCCAGCAGATCGCTTTTAGAACTTTTTATAAACATTCCATGGGTATATTCATCCCTTGTTCTTTTATGATGTTCTATGACAATATCCACCGCTTTATCCCATTCCAGCTTGCTGATACCATCCACGGCTACCAGCCGCGTTTGCTTGGCGATTTTTTGATCTCCTTTTGAGGAATTGATTTCTTTTAGGGCTACTTCGAGAGCAAATTGGGCAATTTCACCTTTCTGGGTATCAGTTAATGCAGATGTTTCCAGAGAAAATTCCAGAATTCTTTTCTTTTCAATAAACGTGTAATTCATGATTATATTTATTGCCTGTTCCTTGAAATCGGTTTTCAATGCAAAGAGTGTCTCTTTGGCAGTTTGAGTTGTAATTTTGGTGTATCCCAGGATTGATGATTTGAAGGCATAAGGGAATGAGCTTCCGTCTGCGAATGATTTAACGACAAGGAGACCCAGGGTAAGAAGGTGCTCGTCTACGGGTTTCCCTCCCTGGAACTGGGAATTCTGTATATCGATCCATCGGTTTACCATCTTCAGGATATACTCATCGCCCTTGCCGATGGTAGGCAGAATTTCCAAAATTCGGACACTGATATACATATCCGTGGTGATCTCGAAGAGCCTCCAGATAAGCATATTAGCTTCTGTGTACTTCAGCCGTTCTATTTCATCCAGTGATGTAATGGTTAACGTGGTAATTTTTTGCCCGGCACCGCCAATCAGCTCATAATTGTTGACCAGATAGTCAATCGCTTCCTTGTAAAGGGGACCAAGGTCATCCCTTTTTTGACTTTCCGCATCTTTTACGATCGTGATGCGCGTATCCAGGGAAACGGCGGCATTAAAGCTTCTGACATACATTTTCGCCATATTACTCATTTCTTCCGAATTAACTGAAACCAGGAGAGCGTAAAAAAAGAAGAAAATTAAAAAAATTATCCTAACTATTCTTTTCATACTTTAAAAACGTAATTCCTTCCGGTCCATTAATCAATAGGGGACCTGTAAAAACTATCAGTTTATTCCGGGCATCTCTAAAAACCCCGATATTTTTATAGTTATCTGCGCCCTCACACAGGACACCAAAACGTTGACCCTCACAGAACCCAGTAATTCGCGAGCGAAGCGATTCCAACCATCGCAGTAGCGATTTATAAGTAGCGTTTTTCGAAGTTTGTATAGAAAGGTAGTTTTTGGAGGTGCCTGAATAGTTACTAATGAAAAACTAAATTTAAAAAAGGGGCCGGGCTGTTTTCTTTCATTGTCGATTAATGAAAACAGCCCGGTTTTAAGAGGAGATTATTTCCCGGTGAATTCTATAAACTTTTTATGAAAAAAAGCCAGGAATCACTGGGAATATTTTAGTTGGTTGACTAAATAAACCAACTAAAATATCATCTATTATAAGGATAAATTTGTCAAGTACATTTGAATATAAGGATTAATTGGGAAAATACATTTATAAAAGAGATAAAAGGTTAATTAATGACTTATGTTGCATAAAAGACTAGGAAAGCTTCCTGGCAGTATTTAAACAATAGTTTAGTAATGATAGGTCATTATGATTTAAAGGTTCGATTAAAAACCAACAATGATACCCTTGATTTATTTAAGTTCTAAATTATACTTAAAGAAACACGAAGTGTTTCCTGGTCAAGTGTGAAGACAAGAAACGCTAAATCGTTTCTTAATAGCGCACGGGACACCGAAACGCTGACTCGCACAGGGCCCTGAATCGCAGCAGCGATTCTTAAGCGTTTCTTGGCCGACACACAGGACACCAAAACGCTGACTCGCACAGGACCCTGAATCGCAGTAGTGATTCTTAAGCGTTTCTTGGATCGAAGTAAAGGGCGGAAGGGTATATTGTATGAAGATTGAAGAAGTGTCCATTGAAAATGGGCGCGTCATCTTGAAAGCGGCTAACAATATAGTTACTATCAGCGGTGATATTGACCAGATGTATCCGCAGGAGTATCTTCGTGGATTTATTGACAAAGTGCATACCACCGCTCTCCAGGAAAAAATAAAAGAGATAGAAGTTGACCTTTTCAATCTTAATTTTCTCAATTCCAATGGAATCAAGGAATTACTCAGATGGGTGCTGGAATTGAAAAAACAACCGAAGGATAAACGGTATAAAATAAATTTCATCTACGATGAATCAAATGCCTGGCAGGTAGCCAGTCTGCCCATACTTCATCATTTTGAACCGGAACAGGTTATTTTAAAGGGTAAATCGGAATAATCCCTTTTTGATACTGCCGGAAATTGCTGTTTGGATTTTTTATCAATTCACAGGATCTTCATAACTTTCGTATAATTTTTAATAAAGAGAATGAGTTGTCCGTCTATCGAAAATGAATTATAGTGATATCAGGAAGAGGGCTGGGGATTTTGTCCCCCTGTTGCCGGGTTCGGGCCGAGGGGCCGGATTACGGTGAGATGATTTGGGGGTTAATTCGGCTCCATAAAAGGCAATATGGGCAAAAAATCAATCCTTATTGTGGATGATGAAGTAAAGATCGTAGATTTTATAAGTTCCTATCTAGAAAAGGGAGGGTACGAGGTGTATAAGGCCTATTCGGGCATGGATGCCCTCTCCAAGTATGAGAAATTCCGCCCAACACTTGTTATCCTGGACTTGATGCTGCCGGACCTTTCCGGTGAAAAGGTGTGTATTGAATTGCGGAAACGGTCCCGCGTACCCGTTATCATGCTCACGGCCAAGGTTGAAGAGAATGACCTGCTGGCAGGATTTAAGCTGGGGGCGGATGATTATATTACAAAACCATTCAGCCCTCGGGAATTGATGGTCAGGATCAAGGCTATCTTTCGCAGAACGGAAAAGGACATGAAGGCCCTGTGCGACCGGCTCGAATTCCGTAACGGTGAATTGATCATTGATTCGACGGCGCACGAAGTTCTCCTCAATGGCAAAAAACTTAACCTGACATTGACTGAATACCGCCTTCTGCATATGCTGGCGTCTTATCCCCAAAGGGTCTATTCAAGGACGGACCTTTCCATGATAGTGCTGGGTGACGACTATGACGGCAACGACAGAACCATAGACGCACACATAAAAAATCTGAGACGCAAGATAAACGACGATCCTAAAAATCCCTGTTATATTGTCACTGTCTTCGGTATGGGATACAAATTCAAGGGCGATGATGATGGCGTCTAGGGTGAATCTGAGAATTCGGCTTATCCTTTACTTTACCTCCATCGGCCTCATGTCCGTGCTTATCATAAGTATTTTTGTAAATTTTTTCCTGGAAAAACAGTTCAAGGAGTACGCCATACAGAAGCAGGAAAAAAGAAACCTTGAAATTGCCACCCTGTTGGCTTCCCAATACCTCCGGGATAACGAGTGGAACATACTCGCCATACAGAGGATAGGCGTCAATGCGCTCGAAGAGGGGCTCATAGTCCGTGTAACTGACAATAATGGTACCGTTGTCTGGGATGCCGTCCAGTATAACAGCGGCATATGCGAGGATATGCTCCATACCATGGCCAGAAGGATGGAATCCCGTTTCTCCTCTGTCAATGGCGGTGTCGTTAAAAAGAATTATAATATCCTTTCATCCGGTATAAAGGTGGGGACTCTTGAAATCGGTTTTTACGGGCCGTATTATTATTCCGAGGTGGACCTGTTTTTTATCGATACGTTCAACACCCTTCTCCTGTGGCTCGCCGTTTTCACTATTGTCGTTTCAATGGTACTGGGGCTGTTCTTCTCAAGCCGGGTCACCAGGCCCATCATGCAGGTCATAAGGACGGCGCAAAGCATTGAAAAGGGAGACTACTCGGTAACCGATGCCGCGAACAATTACCCGGTGGAGCTGGCGAAGCTTGTTGAAACGATCAATTCCCTGTCACGTTCGCTTTCCGGACAGGAAAGCCTCCGTAAACAGCTTACCGCCGATATTGCCCATGAATTACGCACACCAATGACCACCCTTCAGGGATACATTGAAGCGATGATTGACGGTGTCTGGGAAGTGAACAAGGAGCGGCTGGAAGGGTGCTATGAAGAAATATTGAGGTTAACCAAATTAATAAAGGATTTGAATACACTGGCCAGGTACGATACGGATAAAATGGAACTGGAATTGACGGAATTTGACCTTAAGGGCCTGATAGAGAAGATAATGAATTTGAATGATAACCAATTCAGTGAAAAAGGGGTAACGCTTCATTGTACTGGTGACGCGTCGATCATTACGGCCGACCGCGACAAGGTGAGCCAGGTATTCATCAATCTCTATTCCAACAGCCTGAAGTTCACCGGCAAGGGCGACAGCGTGTCGGTGGAAATCATCGACAGCCCGGAAGCGGCAACCGTCATTTTTGAAGATACGGGCGAAGGAATACCGGAACAGGATTTGGCCTATATCTTCGAAAGATTTTACCGGGCGGACAAGTCACGGAACAGGGGAACCGGCGGCAGCGGTATCGGCCTTACGATAGTGAATCAAATTATCAAGGCGCACCATGCCACCATCGATGTAAAAAGTGAAGTGGGTACGGGAACAGAATTCGTGATTCAATTCCCTAAAAATGGTTCGAACACGAACAAAATTTAGATAATACCCCTTGACCTTTATTTGAAGTCCCTCTAATCTTATACTTGCTTTTAAGGGCGATTAACTCAGCGGGAGAGTGCTACCTTCACACGGTAGAAGTCAACAGTTCAAATCTGTTATCGCCCATTTTTTAAACCAGGCACCTGTATATCATGGGTGCCTTTTTTATGCAGCCATGATATACAGGTGTTGACCGATTTTCCGGGAACCGGTTACCTGCACACGGCAGCCTTTACCGGAATACAGCCAATAAATGTTTTTTTTTCGTGACTTTTACACCGTAATTTATTATGTTTTTTAAAGGGTATACATTGAGATTATTGGTATTTATCTTAATTTTATTCATTTCCTTCAGTTCAATAGCTATTCTGTCTCAGAATGGTATTTTAATCGGTAAATCCGTTTTAAAGAACGATATTATGGCGTACCGTTTCGGAAACGGTCCGAGAATCCTCGTTATCATGGGCGGAATACATGGCGAAGAGGTCAAATCGGTGGATATTGTCATGGGGCTGCTCCGTTCGCTCGAACAAAATCCTTCCGCCGTTCCCCCGGAAATGACGTTGTATCTCATTCCGTGTCTCAATGTAGACGCCGCTACCAAGTCATCCCCTTCATGGATCTACCATGCCAGGTATAATGCCCATTGCGTGGACTTGAACAGGAATTTCAAGACCGGTAATTGGAAGCCTAACATAGTGTACGGTGATAAGGTTACCTATAAGGGTTTGGGCGGCAAGGCGCCTGAATCGGAACCGGAGACAAGGGCTATCGTCGCTTTTTTAAAACGATGCCAGCGGGAGGCAAGGGACAATGACCTGCTTGTCCTGAGCCTTCACCAGTATGTCAGGCAGCACGAAAGGCTGGGCCGTATTTTCCCCGTCAAGGAGAGGGCGGGAGACGTAGCGACCTATTATGCGCAGAGGTATAGAAGTTATACCGGTTATAAGATAGACTATTCCTTCAATCTCTACGAGGTTACGGGTGACCTGGTGCTTTGGGCGGAAGAACAGGGTATCGCGGCCATGGATATTGAAGTGTCCCATTTAAAACGGGAGAATTCTCTCCTGTTGAATAAAACCTCCCTTTTAAGGTTGATCGAAGAATACGGTACTATTTCTTCGGGAAAATAATCAATCAAAGAAAAAGTTAACAAAATGTTTATAATTCTCGTTAACTTAATGTTAACTTTTTAGAAATCATGGATATCAGATAATTCCAATCTTTGATAAATGAGTAAAATTCGATTTTAATCTACATAAAGTCTTATATAATAAGGAATTATTTTTTTGAATTTTTGTATATTTTTTTTATTGAGTATTTAAATCTGGTATAAATATTGCATTAACATAAACGGGAGGAAAAATGGTTGGTACTGAAAAAATAAATGAAAGATACAGCAGCCTTGCCGAATCAACCAGCTGCCTTTCCTGCGGTAAAACATTGAATTATGCTTCGATTACGGAAGGGTCCATTTGTGTTGACCTGGGGAGCGGGAGAGGAACCGATGTTTTTAAAATGGCCATGCTGGCGGGTGATTTAGGGTACGCCTATGGAATCGATATTGCCGACGGTATGCTGGAAAAAGCCAGAAATACCCGGACAAAACTGGGTATAAAAAACGTGAATTTTTTGAAAAGCCCGCTTGAAAAACTCCCCCTTGAGGATGGCGTGGCGGATTTGATTACATCCAACTGTACGATAAACCATTCGCCTGACAAGCAGACCGTGTTCAACGAAATATACAGGGTCTTGAAATTGGGCGGGTCCTTTATTATCAGTGATATTTATTCCCTGGAAAAAGTGGATGAGGTGTATTCCTCGGACCCCGGGTGCGTGAGTGAATGCTGGGGCGGGGCGATACCGCGGGATGAATATCTTTCTATTATAAGCAAGGCGGGATTCACCGGTGTTAAAATTCTTGAAGAAAGCGCACCGTATGAAAAGGGTAAAATCATTATATGCAGTTTTACCATTACGGGCATAAAAACACAATTTAACGGATAAGAGAAAGGAGGAAGTGTGAAAAGTCTTGTAAAAAAGGTACCTAAGACTGGTAAAAGCGCGGCCCAGTGCTGTGCCAAAATTTCCATAAGTGTGGCCGGGTGCCATGACTGATTGATTCGGTCACAGGTTCCTGGTCAAGGAATCGTGCCGTATGTGACATGTGCATACGGCGCATTTTATTTTTTAAGTGAGGCGAGATGAAAGGCATGATTAAATCGAGACACAATATATTTTCCAAAATGAAGGATTCGAACGAATATTTCCTCATCAACCTCCTTTCGGGAAACGCCGATGTGCTGACTGCCGAAGAAGCGGCCCTGTTTGAAAACGGCATGCCTTCTGATCCGGGCCCGTACATCGAGAAGGGGTACATCGTTGACGAAAAGGAAGAGGAAAAAAACTTTAAAAGCCGGTATCTCGATTTTATTGATAAAAGAGAAAATGACGAGGTCCAGCTTTTTTACGTGACGAATTACACCTGTAACTTCAATTGCTCGTATTGTTATCAGTCCGATTATCCCCGTGAAGCGGTTCCGGCCGCACGGGAGGTTATGGATGTCTTTTTCAGGCATATCGACAGCCGTTTCGGAGATGCAAGAACATACATTACCCTGTTCGGAGGCGAGCCGCTGCTTCCCGGCCGGCAGTCAAAGGAAAATATACATTATATGCTTCAAAAGGCGGCGGAGCGCGGCCTCGATATCGCGGTTGTGACAAACGGCTATAACCTAGTGGAATACGCGGCAATATTGAAAACGGGCAGAATCCGCGAAGTCCAGGTGACATTGGATGGTACGGCGGAGGTTCATAACTCAAGGAGGCCTTTGAAAAACGGTTCGGGAACTTTCGGCAGGATAGTCGAAGGTATTGACCATCTTCTGTTCCGGGAGAAGATCCCGGTCAATCTGCGTGTCGTGGTCGACAAGGACAACATCGAAAACCTCCCGGAGTTGGCCCGTTTTGCCATTGACCGCGGCTGGACGTCCAGTGAAATATTCAAAACACAGCTGGGAAGAAATTACGAACTGCATTACTGCCAGAAGGATTCGGACAGATTGTACAGCCGCCTGTCGCTTTATGAAAAAATATACGGGATGCTGAAAGAACATCCGCACATCGTGGAATTCCATAAACCGTCATTTTCCATTGCCAAATTTTTACTGGAGAATGGTAAACTGCCCGATCCCCTTTACGATTCCTGTCCCGGATGTAAAAGGGAATGGGCGTTCGACTGCAGGGGAGACATCTATCCCTGTACGGCCACTGTCGGGAAGCCTGGTGAAAGTGTCGGGAAGTTCTACCCGGAAACAGTTTTGAACGAGGACGTGATTTCAGAATGGCAGAACAGGGATGTTTTATCCATAAAAGAATGCTCCCAATGCAGTTTAAGACTCGCCTGCGGGGGAGGATGCGCCAGTGTGGCGAAGAATGCAAACGGTAAAATCCTTTCTCCCGACTGCAGGCCCGTCAGGGAATTGCTTGAACTGGGAATGAACTGTTATTTTAAAGATGAGCCCCGGTAAGCGCAGGAGAAATGCGTTGCCGGGTGCTGTGCCAAATAAGGAGTATGCAATGAATCATGAAATAAAAGAAATTACCGAAAAAGAATACCGGCAGGCAATAAACAGTTCACCAAATGTCGTTGTTGATTTTTATTCGACCGAATGCCCCCCCTGCGAGGCGCTTGCTCCCAAGTATCATTACTTTGCCGATTTGTTCGGCAAAGAAGTTCTCTTTCTCAAGATATTCAGGCAGGGGAACAGGAAACTGGCAGAGGAGCTTGGTGTCAAGAGCAGCCCGACCCTCGTTTTCTACAAGAACGGCAAGGAAGCTGGGAAGAGACTGAGCGGCGCCATTTTGAAATCAAGCATCCAGGAGGAGATCAAGTCCGTTTACGGGCTGGAAGCACCCTTTAAGAATACGGCGCGTGAACACATAGAATGTGATGTGTGCATCATCGGCGGCGGACCGGCCGGTTTGACGGCGGCTGTTTACAGTTCCAGGGCCAAGCTTAAAACAATCGTTCTGGAAAAGGGCACGCCTGGCGGCTATGTTAACACGACGCACATGGTGGCGAACTACCCGGGAACGGGCAAGGACATAAACGGATTCATGCTGGGGCATCTCATGACGGAGCAGGCCAAGTCCAATGAAGCGGCGGTTCACATGGCGTGTGAAATAGAATCGGTGGACCTTGAAAAAAAAGTCATTAACGCCGACTTTGATAAAACTATAAAGGCAAAGGCCATTATAATAGCCACCGGTTCAAAACCGAGGCTGCTGAACCTGCCGGGTGAACTGGAATATCAGGGCAAGGGAATCTCGTATTGCGCCACCTGCGACGGGGCGTTTTATGAGGGCAAGGATATCGCCGTGATAGGCGGGGGAAATTCCGCTCTGGAGGAAAGCCTTTTTCTTTCGCAGTATGCAAAAAAAATCACCATCATCCACCAGTTCGATGAATTCCAGGCCAACAAGAGAGCCGTGGCGGAGGTGACTGCGAATCCCAGGATGAAATTCATGCTCTCCCATGAGCCTCGGGGATTCTTCGGCAACGGGCAGTTTGAACAGGTCGAGGTGGAAGACCTCAAAACCGGCAAACGTTCGTTTGTCAAGACAGATGGCGTTTTCATTTTTACCGGGTTCGCTCCCAACACGGACGCTTTCCCCGATGCGTTTGAAAAGGATAAATACGGTTACATTATCACCGACGAATTGATGGCCACGAACATTCCCGGCGTTTACGCGGCCGGCGACGTCCGCAGTAAGAAATACCGCCAGATCACTACAGCAGTAGCAGATGGGACGATAGCAGCACTCGAGGTGGAAAAGTACATCAGGCACGGTCATTGAGCGGAGGATGGTGAACGACGAACACATATAAGGCTCTGTAGACAGGAAGAAGAGGGGACCACAGATTTTTCAGATTTTTTTGTCTTTGAATTCGGATTGTTTCTGTTGTAAAAATATAAGGCTATTTTAGAACAGGGGGTTCATATATTATATCTCCTGGCATAACCTATCCTCCTCCGCGAACTCAGCAGTTGCTCTGCGTCCTCTGCGTTGAATTAAGACTTTGATTTAAAATCAAATTTTCTGTTTAACTGGGAACCTTAAAAGTTACTAAGTCGTTTAAAAAACCAAGGTTTTTTGTATATTATAAATTATGGAAAATACAAGTAGGACGGAAAAAAACGCAGAGTTCACAGAGATTGCGCAGAGATCGCGGAGTCTTTTGAAAAAATATTTCGAATCGTAATATTTTCTAAAGCCATATTAACCTGCCTCCCATTTGTATTTGGAATTTACAGTAATATTTTTTCCTTAAATTTTTGCCACTGATTATCACCGGCAAAGGAACTCCAGCGCTGAACCCCAACATCTGTGTAATCTGTGTAATCTGTGGTTCCTCTTTATTCCCGTAATTGTTGACATATCCCTTCACCTTCATGTATTTTAAGTGAACGGCATGAATAAACCAAAAAAGTCTGGTGTACCAGAAATCACGTTCCATTATCCTTCTTCCAAAGAAATACGGTTCCTGTTGGGGCCATACCTCTCTGTGGTTATATTATGTGTTTTTTGCGGTATCCTGCTCACGGCCTGTACTGTTTTGAGTGTCCGGGAATTGCAGGATGTTTCCACGACAAAAGAAATGTATGATCGAATCGAAAAGCTGGTAGATCTAAAGCAATGGGAGGAGGCGGCCGAACTTATCTCTGATTGTGACACGAATGCTGACCCCAGGGCGGACAACTTTCGGAAGCTGATAGCGGAGGGCTGCCTTGAAGTGGCAGGGACTTATGAGCGCACCTTCCGGTATGGTGCGGCCATGGCAGCCTATGAAAAGGTGGCATCGCTCGATGGCAATGAGCCCGTAGAGGAGCGCGTTCGGGAATTGAAGAAGGCCCTGGCCGTTCCCAAGGTATTCGTAAACGCCGTTCCGTTTGACGTCCTGCTTTACCGGGACGGGGAACCGTGGGAAAAAAGCTTCAGCCCCCAGGTTATCGGGCAATATCCGGAGGCCGGAGACGGATTCGTGCCCGGCAGTGTTATACGGATAAAGGTTGTTTCGTCTTTTGATTTCAAAAGCATGTCCGTCGCGGTCATGACGATGAAGGGCACCCGGCTGGCGGCCGCCTCGGGCTTCAAGCTCCGGGAGGATAACGGCTTTTTTGAGTGGTTCTGCTTTCAGGGACTTTCCTGCGTTATGAAAAACACCACATACAAGGTTTCTTTCAACGCAGAGGGATTGGACGGCCTGGCACTTTCTTTCAATGAAGAGATACTTGTCATAGCCAGAGAATTTCCAAAGGAAACCATTAAACTTTCCGACAGCCTTACAAGCCTTATCTCGAAACCGGACAAACGGAAGGACGAGGAAAGGAAAAGAGTCAGGGAGATACTGAAATCCTTTGACCCCCGTGCTGTTTATTCTCCTGTCTGCTTCGGCTACCCGCTTGAAGACAGGAATGCCATTGTGTCTTCCTATTTCGGGCACAGGCGCATCTTTCTTTATTCCTCCGGGAGGAAAACCACGTCGGTTCATGACGGGATAGACCTGGCCGTGCCGAAAGGCACACCCGTACTGTCCATGGCAAGAGGCCGGGTCGCATTGGCCAGGGAACATATGGTCTCGGGAAATACCGTTGTCCTGGAACACCTGCCCGGGATTTATTCCGTGTATTACCATATGTCGCGGATAGACGTGGAGGAAGGGGTGATGGTAGCGCAGGGACAACAAATCGGAGCGGTCGGCACCACGGGTTTTTCTACGGCGCCCCATCTGCACTTTTCGGTATTTGCCGGTACGCTTGCCGTGGACCCGATGTATTTTATTGAAAATAAACCTTTCTATTAATCATTGTTTCCCGGGGCATAACTTGAATTTGCTCCTCCGGTGAACTATGATATTTGTATAAATGAAAAAGAATTTACATATCCTTATCATGGATTCATCAACTTTATCCACTTCGGCATTCAATGAGGAAGTATCGCATTTCAAGGAAGAAAATCCCGGTTATGATTTTGAATTGGAAATAATTTCCTGGCAGTACGGGTTCCAGAAAATCGTCCAGTCGGTTAAGCACGGGTCCGGTCCCGACATCGTACAACTGGGGAATTCGTGGATCGGTGCCCTCTCCATGATTGACAGTTTTGATCCGCTGGAAGGGTCAAAGATTGAACTGGATAAAAACAATTTTTTCCCTGCGGCTTTCGAAATGGGATTTATGCCCCGAAGTGAAAAACTCATTGCCGTTCCATGGCTTCTTGACGGCCGCATATTTTACTACAACAGAAAGATGCTGGAAAAAGCCGGTTTCAAACTTGAAGAGAATACCACCTGGGATGGAATGATGGACCTGTTCAAACAAATAAAATCGGCAAAGATGATGCCCTTTTGCTGCTTCCGGTTTTCAGAATCAATGATTCTTCAGGAAATTCTTCCCTGGATTTGGAACTTCGGGGGAGACGTATTTTCGCCGGATTTTTCACGGATCATCATCGATGAACCATCCTCGTTTGAAGGCATAAAAAGGTATTTTGAACTGTTGACGGATTACAGCATCACCCATGACGGCGTGATCATGGAATCCTTGTATGACCGGTTTTTTTCCACAAATGATTTTGTCTTTATAAGCGGCCAATCCTGGCCTTTATTCGTATTCTTCAATTCGCTTTCTCCAGAATACAAGAACGATGTTGTTCAGAAAATCAATATCATGCACCGGCCGGCCGGTCCTGCCAACAACCAGTCCTTTATCGGGGGCAGCCTGCTTGCCGTTCCGAAATATTCACGGAACAAGGAGGCGGCCTGCCGTTTTTTAAACTACCTTGTTTCAACAGAATCCCAGGTGCGTTATGCGATGAGTGCGGGGGCTCATCCGGCCAATATCTTTGCGTTTGAGAAGATGGCGGAAAAAATGTCCCTGGACGCGGACATATTGACGGCGCTTATCTACAATTCAAGGTCTTATCCCAATCACCCCTTATGGTCCCTGATTGATAACCAGCTCAGTCACGTGTTTGTCGGGCTGCTCAATAAAATTTTTGCCGGCTCCTATACGGAAAATGAATTAAGGTCCAGGCTATCGGAACTCCGGGAGAACCTCGAGTTTCTTGTGAGTCTGTGAGGAGGGAAAATTCGTGTTTTTGAAAATTGACAGGAATGTCCATTATGAACTGCTCAATGACATTATCCGTTTTTTTCGTCCCAACCAGAAGGACTTCCATGATTGTATAAAAAATACACTCAGGCTGCTTTTCAAAAATCTTGACTTGAAGGAAATAGCGGTTATCCTTTACGACAACAACCAGAAACACTACACCACGAGAACCTGTGCGGATAAGTACGGAGTTAACGAAAACCTTGTCACGACGAATATAGCGGATGATCCCGATGGATTTTACGCGAAGTTAATCAATACCAGGAGTAAATATATATCCGACCCGGGGATAGGATCGCTCTTTTTCCCCCTTATTTCAAACGGAATTTACGCCGGGTTTCTCTGGCTTCATGGGAACGAGGGTACGGATATGACCATTGATGATGTCGGCGTTTTTTTCATGGGTCAATGCGCCGACATCATTGCCGCCGGCGTGCTGGACATGAGCGCCTTTTTATACAAGAGCCGGGACATCCGGAAACTCGAATCCATTTTCAAGGCGATGATTGACTTGAATTCTACTTTGGAACTGGACAAACTCATCAGCTCCGCCTTGAAGAATATGGTGGAAATACTTGAATTCGACAGGGTAAAATATTTCGTTATTGATGATGATGAGAAATGGATAAAGGGAATCTGGCAGTATGATTTCCTGAATAAGCTCAAGCCGATTGCGGAGGAAAAATATGCCTTTTCTCCGGATGACCCTTTTGCGGTAAATCCTATAGAAGTGAAAATAAGGAAAGCTATCGCCGCCAGTCCGGAAGTCGGCAACCTTTTACAATTCCATACCATGAAAGCCAAGGAAAAAATCATCGGCTTTATACAGGTGGATAATCTTTTCAGCTGTCAATACCTGACGGATAACGATATTAACTACCTGGGATTATTGATCAGCTATGTAAGCCAGGCATTGGAAAACGCCAGGCTTTACCGCCAGATTGAGGACCTGGCAATTCACGACGGGCTGACGGGGCTGTATAATTCATCGTACTTTCACGGTGAACTGGGAAAAGCCATAGAGGCCTACAAACGTTATAAATCTAATTTTTGTCTTGTCATTCTGGATATCGATCATTTTAAAAATTACAATGACAGGAACGGCCATCTTGCCGGTGACCAGCTTCTGAGACTTGTAGGTGGAAACATCCGGAAATGTGTCAGGCGCAATGATGTTGCAGGGCGCTACGGGGGGGACGAATTCGTCATCCTGCTTCGTGAATGCGATGAAGCGGCCGCCTTGAATTTTGCCGAAAGACTTGCAGGACTGATACGGGCAATACCCGTCAAGATGGAGGCAACCCGTTCTTCGGTTACCGTCAGCGTGGGTCTTGCTTCGATGAATTCGGCTGATATTACGGCAAAAATACTGTTTAACATGGCTGACCAGGCCCTGTACAAGGCAAAGGAGTCGGGCAGAAACAGAATAATTGCCTATTCCCGGAATTAAAAATATTGTTTGACATACCACCATTTTTCCATTAATGTAGAAAAAGTATAAAAATGAGGACAGGTCTTCCTTGATGCAATAAAAAAGTGAAATGAAAAGGGGTTTTGGGATGGGGTATCTCATAAAATTAAAAATGTTTTTATCCTTATTTTTTCTGATTAGTTTCCCGGTTTTAACACATTGCAGTACGGACGGTATTACGCCGGCACAGAAATTCGGTACGCAATGGATAGGGGAGGAAAAGGCGCTTTTTGTAAGCGCCGACGATGCGCGAATCACGTATACGGGCCGGGTTGATTTCCGAAACAGGAAGGAGCCCCGTTTCGACTGGCCCGGTGTTACCATCAGGGCGGGTTTCTCGGGCACTTCAATCGCCGTACAACTGGTTGACGGCAGGAATGACTATGATGTCATCATTGATGATCAGGAACCTTTTGTGCTCGTTACCGAAAAAGGAATGATTGCCTACACCCTTGCCAGAAACCTTGGCAGGGGTACCCACGAGGTGACGCTGGTAAAGCGTACGGAGGCCTTCCATGGCATGGCTGTGTTCAAGGGCTTTTACCTCGATGCAGGATGCCGCCTGTTCAAACTGGAAACGCCGCGGTTGAAGATGGAGATCATCGGCGATTCCATCAGCTGCGGATACGGCATAGGCACGACCGAGGTGGATTGCGGTTCGGCGCGGCCGTTTGAAGATATTTACCGCACATATGGGGTTCTTGCTGCCAGGGCCCTCGATGCCGGGTACAGCATAGTGGCCATCTCGGGCAAGGGAATGGTGAGGAATTTCAGGGAGGAGGCAACAACATCCAAAAATCCCCTGCCGTATTATTATGGAAGAACATGCATGCGTATATTAGAAGAATGGGATTTCAAGTCATGGATTCCCGACATCGTTCTCATTAACCTGGGGACGAATGATTATTCTACCAAACCGAATCCTCTACCGGAAGAATTTATAGAAGGCTATAAAAATTTCATAATGACCATCCGTTCCCATTATCCGAAGGCCCATATTGTCTGTCTTTCCGGGCCGACTTTGGCCGATACCATGCTGGCCAATATCACCGCCGTAGCGGAAGAGATGGGGGAAATCGACGGGAAAGTCCATCTTTTTATTTTTCAAAAACTTTCCACCCGTGATGAGTATGGCTGTGCCTGGCATCCGAATGCCCTGGCGCATGAAAAAATGGCACAACAGTTGATTCCCTTTTTAAAGGAATTGACAGCCCGGGACTGAAGGAAGCGGCTTAAAAGTGAAACCGGATTTTAAAGTGAGCCGTTAATTTTCATCAAAGCAAGACTGAGAAGCGTATAAGTCGTGTGAATTGTTTTCATTTTCACCATTCTTTCCATTTCCGTTTCTTTCAGTTTTTTAAACCGCCTGATCTTGTTTTCGGTACGCGTTATCAGGCCTTTCATGGCAGGTATGGAGTAGATTTTTTCCTTGCTTTTCTGAAGCTGAAGGATTTCTTCCAGCTCTGCGAAGATGCCGTCGTAGTGCCTGTTGATCAAGGGAAGAGTTGTCCCTATCTGCTGGTCCAGATTTTTCTGCACTTCATCCAGCCGTGTTTTGATTTCAAGCTCTATCCACAGGAGTGCCTTCGTGTAAAGCCGTTCCCACAATTGTTCCGGTATAGGGGCATGTTCCGCCACATTGGATTCCTTGAAGCGGAATTTGAGGAATTCGTCGGCGACGGTGCGTGAATCATCGAACTCGAGCGCCGTTTGGAGGTCCACGTAAACGGGGATGAGGTGTTCGCTTACACGGGAACCCTTGAAACTGACAATAAAATTGAAAATGACACCCTCGCTTGAACAGGCGGGATTTTCCATGTCCATTTTGACTGCGGCCGTCAAACCGAGGAATGACGTTTCACGCATCCGGCTGCAGGCATGATCGATAAACGGATGACCGAACGCAAAAAAATCCTTCTCCGGGTGCTCGATCGCCGTTTTACTGTCAAAGAAACCGGTATAGCTTCCCGTATTGCCTTTTTGTAAAATAACGGGAGCGGAAATCCCTTTTCCCTTCCGTATGAGTAAATCTGAATCTTCTAACCTTGCATATTCTTCAACCATCTCCTGTATCAGTGCGTTGTTGACTAGTCTTTCCTTTTTCGTGGTATCATAAAAAGCGTCCAGGTTGAAATCGACGACACGATGGGCGGTCAACTTTTCAAGATAACTGTAATGACGCCGGGTTTTTTCCATTTTGCTTTCCAGTTCATCCTGAACCTTGTCCGGGTCTACATGAAATTTCATGAACGCGTCATTGAAATCGATTTCATCCTCGTAGTAACCGAGCAGTGT
>JAFGKU010000042.1 GCA_016928415.1 Spirochaetales bacterium | reverse complement strand
ATACGCAGAATTTTCATGATTCAGGCGGGGACCCTCGTTCCATAATCACGCTAAAGTACGAGGATTTTACTTCCTTTCACTCCAGATATTACAATTCTTCGAACGGGTTGATCTTTTTATACGGCAATATATCCACGGAAAAGCATTTCAAATACTTATCAGAGGAAATTCTCGGGGATTGTACGCCAAACGGATTTAACCCGGTTCTGTTGAAACAGGAAAAGTGGGATAAACCCAAAAGATTTGACCATACATACGGTATACTGGATTCGGAATCGCTGCAGCAAAAGACCCTCATTTGCCTTAGCTGGCTGCTTCCTTCCGATGAGGATTTTGAACTGCTTCTACTCCTCGACCTTCTTTCAAGCATTCTGCTGGGGAATAACGGTTCTCCGCTGCGTAAGGCGGTCGTTGAATCCCGTTTGGGAGAAGACCTTTTACCCTATTCAGGTATGTTTTCTTCGTACCTCGAATCTTTTTTCATGGTAGGGCTGAGGGGAACTGACAGGGACAAAACAGGGCCCTTTGTTGATCTTGTCCTGAAGACAATAGAGGAATTATGTGTTAAGGGAATCGAAAGAAAAATAATCGAGGCAGCCTTCAACCGGTTTGAATTTTCATGCAGGGAATTAACACGCGGCAGGCAGCCCCTGGGAATCCGTTACTCATTCATGGTTACAGGTTCCTGGCTGCACGGCTATGATCCCTTCCGGGAATTATTGGTATTAAGGTATCTCAAGCCGATACGCCGGAAAATTTTCAAAAGGGGTTTTATCTCATCCCTGCTTAAAAAATATTTTTTGGAAAATAACAGCCGGACGCTGGTCGTTTTAACCCCGGAAAAAGGAAAAAAACAGCGCGAGGATGATTTTTTCAGGAATTATATTCAGGAGACACTCGCCCGGAAGGGGCAGGGGGAAAAACAGGCATCAATGCTTGCGCGGTTAAAGGAATTCCAGGATACCCCCGACTCGGATGAAGACCTGGCAAAACTGCCTTCACTGAATTTAAGTGAGCTTCCCCGGGCAGTTAAAAAATACGATGTAGACCTGTCGGATTCCTCCCTTTCCTCGCCCATATATACCTATGGTACGCCCACGAACGGTATCGTGTACCTTGATTTTTATTTTGATATAGCGGGTCTGGATTTTGATTCGCATTTGTATCTGCCCATTTTAGCCGAAACCTTCGTATCGATGGGCATCCCGGGGAGAAGCTATGCAGATGTCAGCCGGGAAGTGGCCCTGCAAACCGGTGGGTTCTCCTACTATCTTGATTCAGCCGTGACCGTTTCCGGTGAGTGTAAACAATGGCTTGTGTTCAGGATCAAGCTGCTGAAGCATAAAATAAACGCGGCTTTGGATATCCTGACCAAACTTCTTTTAAGTGTCGATCTATCCGATACGCAGCGGCTGTATGATGTGTTGCTCGAATATAAAAATAACCTGAAATCCGGAATCATGTTCAGTGGGAGCTATTTTTCCTCGTTAAGGGCGGCTTCCAGAATTCACCTGTCGGAACTGTACGAGGAAAAGTGGGGCGGTATTGAACAGTATCTTTTTTGCCACAAGCTTCTTGATTCGCTCTCCCGTGATTCAGGCATCATTGAATCTCTCCAGCTTAGGTGTAATCAAATCAGGTCTCAAATTATAAACCTGTCCCGTCTTACATTGCTTATTATCGCATCCGCACCTGACCTTAAAAAAGCCGGAACAGGAGTGGAAAATGCCTTTCAGCGTTTTCCCCGCGGACCGGACATTGAGAATATCCCGCCTGTTTCCCTGCCTGATGATCAGCCGGCATTTGAAAGTATTGCCATTCCTTCCAGCACGGGATCCGTGGCCACGGCCCTCAAGGGATCTGTTTTTCGTTCAAGGGAAAATACCATTGAAACGATACTGACCAAATTGATGGCGAATTGTGTTTTGATAGACAGGGTAAGGCAGAAAGGCGGCGCGTACGGTGTTTCAGCCCATCCTTCCCTGCTTAACGGCGTGTTCAGCTTTTCTTCTTACAGGGATCCTAATATACAATCAACGCTCCAGGCCTATGCCGATGGATTAAAGTATATACATGAGAAGAAATTTACAAAAGAACAGTTAAAAAGGGCCATAATCGGCCGTGTCGGGATAGATGAAAAGCCGCTTGAACCAAAGAATAAAGGTGCCGTGGGCTTAAAAAGGCGTATGCTTGGCATTACGGACGAGGAGCGTCAAAAACGGCGGGATATTGTCCTGGGAGCTACCCCTGATGATTTATCACATGCGGCGGAATTATTGCTTGAAAAGATGGATAAATCCAGGACCGTTGTGATAGCGGGTAGTGAAATAATTGAAAAGGAATCATCCCTGATGCCGGAATTATACGGGCACAGGATAAACCTTCCATAATAATTATAAAGGCATCGTATAATTGTAGTTGAAATTATTATTACCAGATACGATAATAAATTTGAAGATGATAAAACTGGATATAGATCACATCAGAAAAGCGATTACTTCCTCCGCCCCCATTACTTTTTCCGCGAAAGCGGTAACCCAGGAAACGCTAATAAAACTGGAAAAAGTGCTTGAAACGTTTCTCCACGAACTGGGACAGGAAAACATTAAAGACCAACTAGCCTATTGTATGCGCGAAATGGCGGAAAATGCCAAGAAAGCCAATATAAAAAGGGTATATTTCCAGGATAAAGATTTATCCATCACAAAGCCTGCAGATTATAGGAATGGCATGGTATCTTTCAGGGAAGATATTTCTACCAATATTGAAAAATACCTTGATAAACTTGACCAGATGGGACTTTATACCAAGGTTTCTTACCTCGCCAGTTCGTCTTTTGTAACGATTACGGTTAAAAACAACGTTATCCTGACAGACAGTGAAAAAGAGAGAATCCGGGTGCGTCTCGAACGGGCCAGGTCTTTCAACAGTATGGAGGACGCCTTTTTAAACGTTATTGACGATACGGAAGGCGCCGGTTTGGGAATAGTGATCCTGGTTTTAATGTTGAAAAAGATAGGACTGACGGAAAAATCGTTTTCAATAACGACCGAGGGAAATGAAACCATAGCTAAAATAACGATTCCGCGGTCCGATATCATACTGGAAAATATCGATACGGTTGTACAGAAGATCGTCAAGGAAATAAAGGCATTACCGCAATTCCCCGAGCACATCATCACCCTTCAGACATTGATCCGCGACCCCAAGGCCAGTTTTACCGATATTTCAAGACTTGTCAGTATGGACCCTTCCATAACGGCGGACCTCCTGAAACTGGTAAATTCTGCGCAGTACATGCTTTCAAAAAAAATAAACAACATAGAAGAAGCCTTGAAACTGGTGGGATTAAGAGGTTTGAGTAACCTTCTTTTTTCAAGCGGTTCCCAGAAAATTATCAAGGAGAAATACGGTGACATGAAGGAATTATGGGATCATTCTTACAGAACGGCCATTTACGCGTTTGAATTGTCCCGTATTTATAATGTCAAATCCATTACGGACGACGTTTATGTGTCGAGTCTTCTGCACGATCTGGGCAAGGTTATCATCGAATTCCTCCATCCGGAATTATTGAAAAATATTCAGCAATTCAGCATGGAAAAAGGACTTCAGGCCAAGGTGTTCGAAAATTTTTCCATTGGCCTGCATCATGCGGAAATCGGGGGAAAAATAGCCGAACAATGGAACTTTCCCGAGCATCTCGTTACCTCCATCAAGTACCATCATGAGCCGCACCTTGCCAGGCCCGAAGATGCCAAGCTGGTGGAAATAGTTTACCTTGCCAATTCCCTCTGTAATACCGAAGAAGGAGTCATCAGCTTTGAACAGATGAATCCCCAGATTTTAAAAGAATATTCCTTGAGTACGATCCCCCAGATGGACAAGATGAGACACCGCCTGAAAGCTGTTTATGAAAGAACCTTAACCCGCTAAAGCTTTTCGGATGGTTTCCAAAAAATCCGGAACGGTGAATGGCTTGGCTATTACCCCGCTAAACCCATATTCCCTGTAATTGGCCATCACGGGATCATTCGAATATCCCGAGAAGACTATGATTTTTGCATCGGGGTTGATTTCCCAGATTTTATGCGCCGTTTCTTTTCCCCCGATGCCACCCGGGATGGTCAGGTCTATAATGATAAGGTTATACGGAGAGTTTTCCTTGAAAGCCTTACCGTATTCCTGGATGGTTGTTTCTCCCTCCAGTGTGCATTCAACCTCATAACCGTATTTAACCAGCAGCTTTTGAACCACAATGCGTACGTCCCTGTCATCATCCATCACGAGAATTTTGCCCTTGATTGAGGGTAATTTTTGCCTGGGCTGTTCTTCATCCATAACTTTGGCCGAAGATGCCGGAAGGTAAAATATGAAACTGGATCCCTGTCCGGGCTCCGATTCAGCATAAATAACGCCGGCATGCTTTTTTATGATGGAATAGGCGATTGACAGGCCCAGGCCGGTTCCGCTCTTTTTTGTGGTAAAATAAGGATCAAATATTTTATCTATAACGTGTTTGGGAATGCCGGGTCCGATATCATGGAGCGTGACTTTAACGTATTTCCCCGATTTCAACTGGCTTAAGTATTTGTCCCGGCTCTTCGACGGAATTTTGCAGTTTTCCGCTTTTATGGTAAGAATTCCGCCCTGGGGCATCGCCTGTTTTGCATTGAGAATTATGTTATTCAGGACCTGGTCTATTTGACCTGGGTCTACCTCCACGGACCATAACTTGGAGGGAAGCTTGAGAATATAATCCGTGTTTGATCCGCTTAAACAAAATGTGACGGCGTCCTTGATCATTTTTTTTATGGAAGCTGCCTCCTTGATAGGCGCGCCACCTTTGGAAAAGGTCAATAGCTGGTTTGTCAAATGACTGGCCCGAAGGGCTGCCTGTTCCGAATTGTTCAGAAAATCGTTCAAGTCCTTATCGCTTTCCTTTACGTGTAATTTGGCAAGCGATAAATTTGTAATGATACCTGTCAATATGTTGTTGAAATCATGGGCGATGCCGCCCGCCAGGATTCCCAATGATTCTATTTTTTTTACTTTAAAGAGTTCTTCTTCCATCCTCTGGGTTTCGGTGATGTCCCGGAAAACGATGACGGAACCTATTATATTCCCATTCTGATTTTTTATGGGTGCGCCGCTTCCTGAAATTATCTTTTCATTTCCGTCCTTATCAATCAATATCTTGCTCTGGGTAAAATCGAAAATCAATTGATTGTCCTGCACGATGCTTTCAACCAGGTTTTGTACGGGAGCATGGGAGGTCCTGTTTAAAATTGTAAAAAATTCATCCAGTTTCTGGTTATAAACCTCCTGTTGGGAATACCCCGTCAAGTCTTCCGCAACCTGGTTTATCAGGATGATTCTGCCTTTTGTGTCTGTTGTTATCACGCTGTCATTGATTGAGCGGAGTGTTATTTCAAATAATTCCCTTTCCTTGGCAAGCGCATCCTCAATTTGTTTCCTGCGCGTCAGGTCGTGGATAATAGTGATGACTGCCTTTGTGCTGCCCGATTCATTGAACAGTTGAGAAGCGCTGATTTCCGCCAGGAAATGACCTTTCCCGCCCGTGAGAAAAGTCACTTCGAGATTTTTAATGCCCGATTCCTTCAATACTCCTCTGGAATACTCAAGAAAAAGCTCCCTCGATTCAGCGTAAAAAAGATCCAACAGGCTCCTGCCTTTTAGGTCGGATTCATCTTGATATTTGAATTGCTTTAAAGCCGCTTCATTTACGATTAAAATTTCGTACTCGAAATTAGTAATGATTATTGAATCGGGTGATGTCTGGATGAGAGTCCTGTATAGTTTCTCACTCTCCCGCAGAGCCAGCTCGGTCTGTTTCCGGTCCATGATATCCTTGTTTAATTTCTCGTTTGTGACCTGGAGTTCGGTGAGTTTTTGTTTCAGTTCATTGGCCAGGTATTCATTCGTGGAGATGAGGGCTTCTTCCGCCTTGATCTGGGCTGTTTTAAGGGTAAGAATTAATACCATTTCCTTTATTAAATCCAGTTCGTTTTGCGACCAGTTCCTGTATTCATCCGTGTCCGTCAGTGTAAGGAACCCTGTAATATTCGTATGGTCCGGGTACGGTACTGTAAGGAACGATTTCACACCTGCTTTTTTTAAAACAGGATCAATTATTTCCCTGTTTTTATCTGTGAGATCATCAGAGGTAAGGTGTTCAAATTTAAATGTTTTGGTGGCATTAAAAGCAGTTTCCGGCAGCACTAATCCGACCGTTTTGTCCTTTGGATTTTTACACCATTGGGCAATGCACTTAATGGTATTGTCCTCCTGAATCTCGGAAAAACTCGCCCTGTATACGTGCAGGAAGGAGCCGGCGGTATCCATCAGTTTCTGGATGCACTCCTCCTTTGTATTGTATTTTTCCATTGATAATTTCCAGATGTCCGCCCGGAGGGAGTTCATCTTGTTTTTTTCCTCCAGGTCCTTCTGGTTTTTCAGAAATTCATCCATCATGATGTTGAGATTACAAAATATCTCAATCAATTCTTCGTTTTCAAAATCGCCGATATCAAGTTGTTGTAAAGCGACCTTGCCCGTGAATTCATGAAATGATTGTATGATGAACTGCAGGTTCTTTTTTATGTATGTTTTATATTCCTGTAATTCCCTGTTTTCTTCCGCCATATTAAATACCGTTACTTTTCCCCGGCGTACAAGCCGAAAAACGGGTATAGATCATTTGTAATTAATTATAATGAATGAGTATGCTTAATTCAAATCTTTAAATTATGATTTATTTATCCTCTGTAAAGGATAAATAATCTTCCTGTGAAAGGAGAGTATTCAGGTCCAATGGGTCCCCGGGTTCAACTTTGATGAACCATCCGGCACCGTACGGATCGCTGTTTAAGGCATCGGGATTGCTTGTTAAATCCCTGTTAGTTTCAACTACTTCACCGGCAATGGGGCTCAATATATCGAAGATGGATTTTTGTCCTTCTATTACGGCGATGACCGAATTTTTTTTAACAGCAGACAGGTTTTTGGTAAATTCAATATTTTGAATTTTACCGATCAACTCCTGGGCAAAACCGGATAATCCCAGGACCACCGTGTTTTTTTCTTTTTTTACCCAGACATGGTCTTTTGAGAATAACAAATCCTTTTCATTCATAATCCCTCCTCGTTCACATCCAACTGCAGACGTTTGGCTGGAATTGGATGTCATAAAATACCGTTAAAAACGCCAGGAAAATAAACAATACGGCCAGGCAAATTTTAACCCAGCCCATGGATTTTTCCAGCACATTTGCCAGTTTCCTGGAGTTCAAGCCGAAATATACCAGGATAAAAACGATGATCAATGGGAGAATAAAGGCCAGGTTGTATAATAGAAGCAGAAAATACCCGAAGAATTCCTGCTTGATCTTGAGTACGTACACCGTTATAAAAGGCGCATAGACCTGGCCGGTGCATCCCAGTTCAAAAAGGGAAACTAAAAACCCGAGTATGATGGAGCTGAAGACAATGGCCGTTGACCGGGCATGCGATTTGATGGTTGTCTGGATTCTTTTTTTAAATATCGCGTTGAGCTGGAGAATCATTTTTTCCTTGTTGCCTTTTTTTATCATGATAAAGTCATAAACGCTTAAACCGGCAAAGACAATCAAAACTGCGAATATGGTCCAGCGTAATATCAATGCAACAATCGGAAACACGCTTGCTTCCCTTATTATCTTGAAAAAGCCAAGACCGATAAGGAAATATGTCAGAAAGACGGCGGCGGTATAGAATATGCCCATGACCAGAATTTCACGCTTTTGCCTGCCCGCCAGGGTGAGAGCGGAAAGGAGCGCCACGATGGTGGCAAAGGCGCAGGGATTTATTCCGTCTATCAAACCGGCTATGAGGGCGGGTAAAAAGGCTATTTCCTGTTCCTGGAATCCGGTTCCATTCGATTGGGAGGCGAGTCCGCCGCTGAGGGCGTCCTGAATATTGCTGCAGATGTCGTCGAATCCCTGGAGGGCATGTCCGTCAGCTATCAGGACGGGAAAGGCCTTCTGCTCAATGTTCATCTTTTTCAATCTGTCTATCAATTCCGTGTAAACAGCCGGATCATTTAAATTTTTACTGATGACCTTAATGTCCGTGCCTAACGATTTTTCCAGCTGGGGAATGGAGTATTCAAGGAATTTTTCGCATATTTTACAGCTCAAATCGTGATAAAAGACGATTTCAACCGATGTACCGTATAGCCCATTGTCAGTTGATTCTGAGTCCGGAGCCCCGGTGCTTTGCGTATCGTATCCGATTTTACCTGTAATGGGAAAATGCGCCTTGCCGAGCCCCGGGTCCGTGGTCCTGACAAGCAGAAATTTGTCGATCGTTCCCGTTTCATCCTTTGGATCAAAGAATAAAATCACTTTCCCCGTTGATTGCGGGGCAATGTCCAGTTCTTCCGGATTGACGGTAACACAATCACAGGTGGGCATTATCTGGACCGTTACCGCGTCTTCCCCCGTATTTTCAATAAGTACTTCCGTACTTAACGGGGAAGGGGATGTGAGAATGCCGAGATTCCATTCCGTCGGTGTAAAATATATTTCACCGAAGGCTGGAATGAAAAGTGATGTCATGATGATCAGCAATGGAATAATTTTTTTCATGCATGTTTTCATAAAGGTGTCCTAATCGTTTAATTCCGGCATCAGCCGTTTTCTCAGTTCTCTGTTATATTTATAAATCCGTTCCCTTACTTTCGGTAAATCAGGATCATTCTTGGTAAAATATTTAAAGGAGCTGGAATACTTGATGCCATCAGCGGTGAAATGAACATCGAGAATACCGAGCCTGTTGCCTTCCTCGCCGGGTGAAACAAGGTGCGTATTTATTATTTTTTCCCCTTCAATCAGTTTTTCCTCTCCGCCAAGAACCAGAACATCGATCCCGGGCACGGCCTCTATAAGGGATTTTGCGTTTTTATAATACCCGTAAAAAAGGCATACTTTCAAATCAACTTTTGACTGGTCCAGCTTTCTCACGAACAGGCCGGCCCTGTCTTTCGGAGGCAGCAGTTGTGCTTTTTCCATGATGTTCATGAACGGATAATTGAAATAATCGGGGTCAAGCAGGGAGATGATTCCGATACTGTATTCGCCCTTTTCCTTGATGACCGGCTCGGGTGAATAGATGATGCACGTAAAGTCGTCTTCACAGATTGTCAGATTATGGCAAATGAGAGGATATTTCTCACTGTACTCCTTCAGTACGTTCAGGCCCAGGGAGAATTCGGAGTTGCCTATCCCGATGGCGTCATAGCCCAATTCGCTGTACACATCCAGAATATTGGCCGCTAAATCCATGTCGGTGTCAAAGGACAGGATATTACCCGTTTCCACGAGAATCGAACGGCTCCTTTCTTTCAGCTGATCCAGGAATACGGCCCGTTTTACCAGTCCGGCCCTTGGATGGATTTGACAGGAGCATCCGTCAAGGTTTCCATTTAAAGTGGCGGAATAATAGAGTGTTATTCCCGGTTCTTCGCATGCTGCCGTAAAAAAGCAGAAAAAGGCAGCAATAATGGTTATGGCTCTATTCCAGCTCATTATTTTCTCCTTCGAAAACCTAACGTGATAACCTTAGTCTGTCAAGAGGGTAAAAACCTGTCACGGGATGCCCATAAACCCTGGCCGGGGTCCTTGATGAAATAAATTTTCCCGCCGTCCGGAAGCGGGTTTTTACCTTCTTTTAATGCGTCAACGGGATATGTATCTTTTATTTTATCATAATCCGCATGACGGTAGTTTACGGATTCAATATCGGATTTATCCATGCGCGAAGTACAGTAGGTCACGGTAAAACGCCCATCCGTCGAACCGTGTATGAGATGGGCCGCGGCCGCCAGGCACGCTTTCAGTTCCGCATCGGTTTTCACCATTTCAATAATTTTATCCCTGCCCTTGTAACCGTATTTCCGGATAAGACGGTCTATCTGTTTATCTTCACCAAAACGCCTGACGCCGGGCGCCAAAATGATTAATTCCCCGCCATCCTTCAAGGCGAGCCTGCTTCGGTAAATGCTTTTATTGGCAAGCCAGGTGCTTTTATATTCCATCGGGTCCATGAAGGCAACAATTTTATGACAGGATTTCTCGAGAATGCGGATATTGAGTTTAACGGACAGAGAACAGGCTTCGTTGTATACATCTTCACCTTTACCAACAAAAATCCCCTGGATACCTGTTTCTCCCGTATCACATCGGCCGTTTACCGTAAGAATATACAAAAGAGGAAGGTGATTTAAAAACCGTTCCATTACCAATGAAAACAGTTTTCTGACCGGGTTTTCGGGACGGCCCATAATGCCTTCCATACCGCAGACGGCCCCGAGGTAATGACTTCTGCCGATTGTATCCCCTCCCCCCGCGCCGACAAGGATGTTTTTATTGAATCCGGCCATCCCGGCTACTTCGTGGGGCACTATTTGCCCTAATGAAACAATCAAGTCATTCTCCGGTCTGGCGAACAGCCTGTTGACCTGGACGGGAAAGGAGAAGGACAATGCCGAACCCGAAAGCCGTTCGATGAAACCGGGTTCTATGGCGCCAAGTTCAATGCAGTCTTCCCGGAAATTATGACTTTTGAAAAGGCCGGCCGGTATATCGCCGAACATGTGTTTGATTTCTTTGGCGGTGATGGGTTCATGAGTGCCGGTTGCCACCAGGATACCGCTAACCGTATTTTTATAGTAATGGTAAGCGGCCTGTGCAACGAGGCCGGCCCTGGAAGTGTACCGTGTAATATCCGGTACAACCATCAGGATTCTCCTGCCCCTGCCGGCTTTTTCAAGACCTGTCCATACCGCTTCACGTATTTCGGCTGCGGAGAAGGGTTTGTCCAGACTGACAGCTTTATGGTAAATCATGACAGCTCAGTCCTGCCACGGCGGGTCTTCGGGCAGCCTTTTCTGAAAGGATGCAATGAGTTGCGTTTCATAATCCCCTGAAAATGAGCCATTGAAAAAGCGTTCAAGGCCTTCGGAAAAAAGTTGTTTCCAGGACTCTTCCTCCTGTCCCGGTATGATGGGAAAAAAGAGAGCGCTGCTTTTTTTTGCAGCCTGTAAATCACCCGGTGAGTCTCCTATCATGAGAATACACCCGGGGTCATACCTGTTTTGAGAGGCGAATTGCAGCTGCTCGGCCTTGCTCCCGACTTCCTGCCCGCAAATGGTCCGTATAAAAGGTGTAAGCCTGTTTTCCTTCCATTCACGGTTCAGTGCTTCGGCCGGGGTTTGGGAGACAACAATGGCGTCCGCCTTATTGCTGATTATTTCAAGGCATTCCACGACATGGGGAAACGGGGGGACACCTTTGACAAGTTTTTTTATGGACAGGTTCACGTCGGAAGACCAGTCAAATACCAGTTTTAATTCCGGGTTATTCGTCCGGTCACAAGCATCTTTCAAGGCCTGGTTTGAAAGTTTCGTTTCGGAACTGGTCCATTCATTTAATGCTTTCATGACAGGCACATTCGCGTTTCTTTCCCTGACTTTTTTGCGGCTGCGCAGCAGGTCCAGGGTCTTGTTAACGGCTATAAACCGGTTGCATCCCCTGGTTTTTGAGTAGAGATTGACAAATTCCCATGATTCCCTGGCGAATTTTGCAATGGGTTGAAGGGTGAAATGCAGGATGAAAGCCGGGCAAAAGCATTCTTTATGCTTTATTTCCATGGTATCGAAAACACAGCCGTCAGAATCAATACCGATGAAAAATTTTTGTAACGGCTGCATTTTCCTTATATTATTTATTACGTCGTCCATAATGTCATTTATCAAGATGTACCAGAATTTACCCGAAACGTCAAGTTATCCGTCAATTCGGCGATAAAAAGAGGCAAATGCCTTAAAAAAAGTTTGACTCCCGATTATGGATAAATTAAGATTTTAGGGTAGGAGTAATCAAAATGAAGAAAATTACCTTTATTTTTTTATGTTTAGTATTTTTTGCGGTCAACACTTTTCCCCTGGGTGTGGACATCAATGAAATCAAGGTCAAGAAATCAATCGTATTTATAAATTATAAAGGGAAACTGCCCAATGTGCCGGTTGCAAAAATACTGGGTATAGGTGAGAATCTTTCCGACAGTCTTTCTAAAAACAAGACAATGGGAAAATCAGGCAGCGGATACATCATCTATCATGCCGTCGACCCGGCCGAGAAGGAAAAATTTGATGCGGATGTGCTTAATCTTACACGGTATTCGGCTGTAAAACACGTTGACACCCTCAGGCTGATTATAGCCGGGTTTTTACAGAAACAATACGGCTATACCTTCAAGGACGCCAGGACGCTTGCTGTTTTCCTCACTTATTACAATGCCGTGTACAGACAGAACGTCGCCTATTTCGGTACCAAGTACAAGCAGGTGGCGATGAAATACATAAACGAGAAGAACGCGGGACTGGCCGTCAATTACAAGGAATGGCCCGGCGCCACGATGATGCTTATCCCATTGAGCGAAGATGCTAAAAAATCCGATTTAAGTTCCCTCGACACATCCGAAATTTCAACCACGGATGTTACGGACAAAATGAACAGGGAGGACGAAAAGACCATACAGGACAGAAAAGACCTTGTGGACCTGAAGGAAAAAGAAGTGACACAGGATAAGGAGGAAGTGGCAAAGGACAAGGACAAGCTGGCGCAGGACAAACAGAAGCTGGAAGATGAAAAGAAGAAACTGGAAGAGGAGAAGAAAAAGACCGAGGCCATAACAGATAAAACGGAGAGGGATAAGAAAACAGAGGAATTGAAAAAAGAAGAGGAAAAGATTGCGCAAAAAGAGGATACGATCAAGAAGGAAGAACAAGCAATCACCAATAAAGAGGAAAAAATCGCAAAAAAAGAAGAAGAAATACAAAAGGACAAGGAAAATATTCAGAAGGATGAGGCGGTCAATGAAATAAAGAAGGATCCTGATAAATATGCGGAGGAGCTCCTGAAGAAAGAGGAAGACCTGAAGAAACAGGAAGAAGTCCTTAAAAATCAGGAAACGGATAAAAACATCTATGCCGGTAAATTTTATTATCTGAAAGTCCTCGAATATCTTGCCGCCGGGCATTACAACAATGAAATGTACATAATCAATGCCAATACGGGTGAAGTTCTGGTGGAACCGCCTTTCTCCAACATATCGGGCCGCAAATTCGACGTAAGCTCCGCCGGAGTTGTTGTTATCACACACAAGGGATCGGAAGTGCCCAACAGTTATCTGTCGCTGCTTGATCTGGATACATTGGAAATCAAGAAAACATCCGAAGATGAAATATTCCATCGCAGCTTTGTTGAAATCAAGGAGAAGGAAATTTTTGCCGTCGCCCACATAGGTACCAACTACCGTCTGGGAAAATACGATCTGGACTTGAAACGGCTGGCCATCTCCGAGGAATATATAGACCCGGAAACCTTTGTCAGCTTTTACGGCGACAGGCTTTATGTAAACAGTGCCGATAAACAGATCCTGGTTTTAAGCAAGAAAGATTTAAGCTTGATCGGTAAAATCAACCCGTAGTACTGATTATTTAAGGTTTTCTTCGTTTCTGCTGGCGGAGACTGAAATATCGCCGATTCTGATGAAGATATAAGGTTTTATATCGCGGGCAAAGTCAAAGAGTGCCGGTGTCTGACTGTCAATCCGTGCAGAAACGCCTATAAGAACATTGATGGGTTCGGTGGCATAGCCGTACAATAATTCCGTCTGCAGTTCGAAACCAGTATAAATAAGCCTGTCCGGCAGGAAAACGGAAGCAGTGGGCTGCCATTCAAACGCGTATTCAACATGGAGACCACAGCTCAATTTTGTCAGGGCAAGGCCGAATAACAAAGGCTGGTCCAGAAGAGCAATGGGAATCAGGTAATCGATGTTTCCCATTGCCCTCCCTTCCAGGGCCTGCGGTTCCGGAGTGAATTTTCCCCGGGGATTGACCGTTCTTAAATTGAGAAGACTTGATGTCGTGTAACTCGATGTTACTCCCAGCTGGATGACCTGGTTAGGAATGAAAAAAGGAATGTTGACATGCATATTCCCCAGCAGGTGAAATCCTTGGGGAGTACCCTCGAAAACGGGCAGGGGGATGGAGGACAGCAGGCTAAAGCTGATCAAACCGGTTCCGTAAAAATCATAAGGGCTACCTATAGGGCGTGTGCCGAAGTATAATCCCCCTGTGGCGTATAACCTCTGCGCGTCGGTTAAGGGTGCAAAATTGAAGCCGTTGCAGAAAGGGAAGGGGAAGGGGGCGGAGAGTGCAAAGATATGCCTGGCGCCCAAGGAAACCGAGAATTTATAGTTTCTGTCAATTAAATATAACGAGGTAAAGGGAATGGCCAGTTCAAGCGACTGCGTTGTTTTTTGGAAAAAGCCGCCCGTAGTAAAACCGTAATCCTCGGACAGGGAATATTCCAAAGCGAGGGCGCCGATCCGCGTCAATGTTGTGAGTGTAATTTTAGGTTGGTTATACAGCGGATGATACGCGGCATAGAGAACCCAGGAATTCAATCCAAGGGGGGAATCTCCGTATACCATGAAACCGGCCCCGATATCCTGACTCAGAATATTGTACAGGTCTATCGAAGGGTAGGGGAACCAGAAGAGGGGAGGGGCAAAATCGCAATAATCTACGGACTCCGGCACAGAAGGCTGAGGGGTGCTTGTAAATGGCGGAAGGGTAATCCTGTTTTCAACCGGTTCCGCTGCCGGATCAGCCATTTTCATTTTCAGGCAGTTTCCGAAGGAGGAATACGTGGTATAGATGATCTTGCCGCCGTAAGGTATTCCCGCGATGGTTCCTACAGGATCCATGCAGATCCTGTTCAGTCGTTCCGTATCCATGTCATAGGAGTAAAGGGCAAGATCGCTGTTATGAGTGGAGGTGAAAAGCAGTGTGTGGCTGTCGATAAAAGACGGGTAGTATTCGCTTTTATCCATGGTGCCCAGAACAGGGCGGGCCGTGTCCGTATTGAAATTACCGGATTCGATTTCCGATGATGGTAACGGTCCGACGGGAACGGACATGATATATATCTTGGACAATCCGTTTCTGCTTAAAAGAAAGGCTATTTCACTGCCGTCAGGTGAAATCACAGGCTGGTAGACATTGGTGTTTTCCGCATTGAAAAGAATTTCCACTTTTCCCGTCCGCCTGTCTACGCTTACCAGGCGGGAATAAGGACCCGTCATCTGGACGGCCACAAGATAATTGCCGTCCCGCGAAAGGCCGGGATGCCTGAGGTGGGCGCCATTTGTAAGGCGTTTGACGGCACCGGTTCCCGTATCAAGTTCGAAAAGGTCGCTTTCAAGCACGGGGTAGACCGGGGGCATAAAATCGTAGCTGTAAGAATCCATTATTACCACGTCTCCGGAAGCGTCAGCCGTCAAAGAGGAAAACGTGCAGTTCCTGATCGTTTTTTCCTTTCCGGTTTCCGGATCAAATTGAATAATTGAACAGGGAGTTTCGAGAGACGTTTTTTTTACGAATAATCCTTTTTCCGTTATGACGGGAAGCGAATAATCGGCATACGTTACCGGGGTGAGAAGCTCCCCTTGAGGTATCATGGCTTCCTCTTTATAACGTTCCTGTAAATCTGCCTTCATTTCATCGAACAGGGTGTAGGCATCCGTTCCCGTCACCGTTTTAATGGCGTTTTTGATGCCGCAGAGGGGGGCGTTAATATAAGCGTCGTGTATTTTGGGAAAGGCATCCTTCCCGTATTTTTTATGGATGTAATCCATCATTATGTAGCCGGCAACATAATGCCTGCTGAACGGCGGAAATACCGAGGAATAACTGGCCTGGTCAAGGGTAAACAGTTTATCTTCCAGGACCAGGCTCCTGGAATAGAGTTCAAAGAAGGGATTCCTGCCTCTTCCTCCCTCGGTGAAAAGTGTTTCCAGGTAAACGGCAATACCTTCAATGACCCAGCCTTCGGGTAAAAATACGGCGTGCGCGGTTTTTACTTCACTGCCGAAAATCCGGGAAAGGTTATAGAAAAATCCTTTTTCCGATGCTAAATGGACAAAATGAGTCAGTTCATGTGTTAAAAGGGTTCTCAGGTAATTTTCATTGTCAATGCCGAACATGGGTGAGTCGGGAGAGGTCGTAAAAAGGACCAGATGCATTGGAAACGAGGTGAACATGCCGTTTGCATAATCAATACGGCTCAATACGACACAGGTTATGCTTTCAGGATACATCTGAAAAAAACCGCATACTTTTTCATACACCTCTTCACTGAATGAGAGGAATTCATTGATAACACGGGCATCTTTTTTTTCATAAATAAACTTGAAATGCCCGGCTTCTGTTTCCTGCCAATTCCCCCGGATTTCTGCGGCCAGCGGCATGGTAAAAAATATCAGTAGTACGAAAAAGTATGCGAATCTTCTTTTCATGTATTACCTACAAATATGACGGCATTTTAAATGTAATTCAAGTATATTTTGGAAAAAAGGCGCAAGTATCCATTTTCGATTATAAAAGACGGAACGGAGGGTTAAACATGTATTGACTGCGAATCAGTTATTTTTTAATATACGTGTAATATTTTTTGATCCCGGAGAAGCGTATGAATGAACAAGCCATGGAACTGAATAAAACCATCAAGGAGATATCGCCTGCCGCGTATTCCCTTTTATCCGAAAAGGGAAGGGGGATTTTTTTCCCAAAGCAGGGCATTATTTCGCAGGCATCCGATGCCAGGGGCAAGAAGATCAATGCCACCATAGGTGCGGCTGTAGAGGGGGATGGTTCTCCCATGCGTCTTAATTCGATCGAAAAGCAACTCAACATCGATCCTTCGCTTGTTTTCCCGTATGCTTCAAGTTACGGCAGGCTGGATATCAGGGAAAAATGGAAAACGATGATTTTCGAGAAGAATCCCTCATTGGACGGCAAGGTAATAAGTTTACCCGTAGTCACCTCGGCACTCACGCATGGATTAAGCATGATGGCCTACCTTTTTGTAAATCCCGGAGATAAAATCATTTTATCCGATCTTTATTGGGAAAATTATGACCTGATATTTTCCAATGCCTATGGTGCCCGTATTGTACCGTTCAACCTCTTTAAAGATGACGGGATTGATCTGAATTCGCTTCAGGCGGCCATTGAAAAGAACGGCGGCAGCGGCAAAACGGTTCTGCTTCTTAATTTCCCGAATAATCCGGCGGGCTATACCCCGACCGTAACGGAAGCTGAACGGATAGTCCGGATAATTTCCGATTCTGCCGGTTCAGGGAACAGGATCCTGGCCGTCCTGGATGATGCGTATTTCGGCCTGGTCTATGAAGAGGGAATCGCAACGGAGTCGCTCTTCGGCTCTCTTTCGGATATTCATGAAAATGTTCTGGCCGTCAAACTGGACGGACCGACTAAAGAAGATTATGTATGGGGTTTCCGGGTCGGCTTTATGACCTTCGGTATCAAGGGAGGCACCAGGGAGCTGTATTCGGCACTGGAAGCCAAGGCGGCCGGAGCCATCAGGGGCAGTATTTCCAATGCCGCCAATATTTCTCAATCGCTTCTGCTTCGTGCATGGGATTCAGTTTCCTATGCCGCTGAAAAACAGGAAAAATTCAAACTGCTGCAGGAAAGATACAACGCGGTAAAAAAGGTTTTTTCAGACAACGGGAAATATTCTGAATACTTCAAGCCCTTGCCTTTCAATTCCGGATATTTCATGTGTGTTAACATCGACGAAAAGCTTGACGGTGAAAAAATCAGGCATATCCTGCTGAATAAGTACAGTATCGGCGTGATAAATTTCGGAAGCATTATAAGGATCGCCTATTCATCCGTTGCCGTAGAGCAAATTCCTGAACTGCTTGAATGCCTTTACCTGGCCTGTACGGAAGCATGATGTGTTATGGGGATTGATGATGCCTATAATCTGGCCGTCTCGTCCTTGAACGGAGGGGACCCGGGCGGGATTTGTTCCCGGTGCAGGGTCAAATTTGATTCAAAGACATACACGCTGTCCTATTTTGGCAGGAAAATTTCGATTATTTTACCGGAAGCCCGTTTCGAACCTTCCGGTATTTCACCCATGGAACAGATTCTTGTAATCCATTACCTCGTTTCCCGTGATAACAAACCGGCAAAGGGCGAATGGCTCAGTTATAAAGCCCTGCCCGGGGGGCATTTTTACTATACGGCGTACCGAAGGCTCGGAGAAAACAGGCTGCTTGGTATGTTCGGCGACAAGCCGGATTCCCTTCTTGCTGCCGGGAAGGCACTGGGATACAAGCCGGCTTCAATGGGGGATATTTCGTTTCTCATTCCTGTCTTTCCATGCGTGGAGATAATGCTGGTGTTCCATAACGGGGACGATGAATTTCCCCCTGACCTTCAGTTTCTTTATATGGATGATATACTGAATTACCTGACTCTTGATGATATTTCCAAGCTGTCACTCGTCACGGCTCTACGGTTCAGACCAAAATGATTTATTTTACAGTGAGTATCCCATGCGTTCAGGCAGGAAGCAGGATCTGTATTGATTATTGAAATAATCATCCGTCATACCCGACAGATAATCGATTACCTTGCGGCTGTCGTCCGTTTCGGATAAATATTTTTCACTCATTCTTGCCAGGAAATTTTTACGGATCAATGTTTCATTCCGCTTTTCAATAATATCGTCAAGGCATATTTCAAAAAGACTCCTGTACATGTTCTCGATTTTGCCGGATTGGGATTTTAACAGGGGATGCCGGTATATTTGCTTGTAATTGAAGTCCATAAGTTCCTTGAGGGCTGAGAATATTTTGTCACTGAATTCAATGCGTCTTTTACCGTAACTGTTGATCAGTAAATCGGTTGCCAGGGCATCGATTATTTCACTGTTCGTATCACCTATTTCAGACCGAATGGAATCGGGAATATCAGACCTTTTAATAACCTTGAGGATGACCGCGTCTTCTATATCCCGCCCTATATAGGCGATAATATCGGAGATTCTCACCACGCACGCTTCAAGCGTCATCGGGATGATGTGCTTCCCGTAATCCGGTTCGGAGAAACATTTTTTATATTCCATTAAAAACGTTTCGGGCTTTTTGCCGTAATCCGGTTCATAGACCCGGTTTAATACTTCCCCGTTATGCGCCAGAATTCCATCCAGAACCTGTACCGTTAAATTGAGTCCTTTCCCACCCTTTTCCATTTCCATCAACAGCCGGACGCTCTGGGCATTATGACTGAAATGGCCTGTACCGCTGTTCTGGCATAGTTCATTCAGAATGCTTTCCCCGTCATGTCCGTACGGTGCATGGCCCAGATCATGTCCCAATGCGATGGCTTCTATAAGGTCTTCGTTCAGCTTCAGGCTTCTTCCCAAAGACCGGGCAATTTTAGACACGAACTGGACATGAAGAACCCTGTGGGTTATATGATCATTTTCAAATTGATAAAACACCTGGGTTTTATCAATATACCTGCTGTACGCCCGTGAATGAATAATCCTGTCCGCGTCATGGGAAAATACGGGACGAATATTCACTTTTTTTCTCGTTCTTACCTTTTCATCGTTCAGCCGTTTCCCCTGAACGCTGTAACAGGCCCAATCAGCCAAAAAGCTTTTTTCCCGGTTTTCATTTGTATTTAAAATTGAAGAAAATACATCGTTTTGTCCGGACATCATCATTATCCTTTCTTTTTTACCTTATACCAGACAAGTATACTCTAACATCAGGATTTAGTGCACTGCAAGGTTCCCTAAAATATTATTTTTATGCTATCATGGAAGACAGCCGAGATTAATATTATGGTTGATAATTCGGTACTTTCCAGTCCGTTAAGAAATTTTTCAATCCTCGTCATAGATGATTCCCAGTTAGTGAGGCAGGTTATAAGCAGGTATCTTGAGGATGCCGGGGCCAATGTTCTTACTGCTGAACATGGCGCGGAAGCGCTGGAAATTTGTAAACAGCATAAAATTGATATTCTGTTGATCGATATCAATATGCCCGTGATGGACGGTTTTGAATTATTGGACCAGTTGGCGTCAATCAGCCTGAAAATCCCCAGTATCATGATCACCCATACGGATATAGACAGTCATATTGAACAGGCCATTGCCAAGGATGTCGGAAATATTCTCTCAAAGCCGATAAATAAAGGCGAACTCATTTCGCTTTGTCAGAAAATTGTGACCGGCAGGAACATATTCGGCCTGAAGAATTACATGGACGAAACGGCGGAGTTCATCTGCAGGGAGCTGAATGATTCAAACAGCATTCACCCCATGATCGAAGAAGTTGTCGCTTTTGGGCTTGAAAAGGGCATGCTGAAATCCAATTCAACCTTTCTTTCCATAATTATTGACGAGGTGCTTTCCAATGCCATATACCATGCGCATGGGTTTACGGAACAAAAACTGGAATCCAAACCCGTTATGTTGAATGCTGATGACAAAGTGGACGTGTGTTACGGTTGCGGGGAAAATGTTCTTGGAATCTCCGTGACAGACTACAAGGGTAAATTGACAAAGAAAAAGATCCTGGGCGCTTTCAAGGAAGTCGTCGATCAAAAAAAATTGATAGAAAAGGCGGAACAGACGGGTTTTGATATTACGGCGCGCATCACGAGGAGCGGGAGGGGTCTGCAGATGATCCGTCTCATGTCAAACAGGTATTATTTCAACATTCAGCCGGACAGGATGACCGAGGTTATCATTCTATTTGATTTGAAGGATAACAAACCGAAGACCGGCTACAGCTCCATAAAGATCAATGAAGTGCATTAACAGCCAGGCCGGGTAAAACCGTCGGCCGGGACGGCTATTTCTCAGTTAAAACAATTGAAATTCAACGCGTAAAATAGTATTATTGCCGGGTATTTGTGTGGTTCAAAATCCAGAAAAATATTAAGAGACCACGGGAGCAATGGTAATGAATAAAATCATTGAAAAGAAGATTTTCTCCGGGCAGATCAAGCTCATCGTTGTGGAGGCGCCGGATGTCGCCGCCAAGGCAGAACCGGGACAATTCATCATCCTGCGTGTATCGGATAAAGGCGAAAGGATTCCCCTGACCATAGCGGACTATGACGGGAATAAGGGAACACTTACGCTTGTTTTCCAGGAGGTGGGCAAGTCCACGATCGAACTGGGGCGAAAACAGCCGGGTGATTTCCTTGAAAGCCTGACCGGTCCTCTCGGAATGCCGTCTGATATAGAATTGTACGGTAAAATTATATGCGTGGGAGGAGGCGTCGGGATAGCACCGATATACCCCATTGCCAGAGCCTTGAAAAAAGCGGGAAACAAGGTTGTTTCCATAATTGGGGCCCGGTCCGGTGATCTCCTTTTCTGGGAAGAAAAAATGAAGGCCGTCTCCGACGAATTGATCGTCTGCACTGATGACGGGAGTTACGGGCGGAAAGCATTGGTTACCGTACCGCTGAAAGAAATACTGGAAAGAGAGAAGAACGCCATTTCCAGGATCTGGGCTATCGGTCCTGCCATCATGATGAAATTCTGTTCGGCAACGACCCTGGAATTCAAAACACCGACGATCGTAAGCCTGAATTCCATCATGGTGGACGGTACGGGCATGTGCGGGGCATGCCGCGTGGAAGTGGGAGGTCAAACAAGGTTTGTCTGTGTGGATGGACCGGAATTCGACGGGCATCAGGTTGACTGGCCTTTACTGATGAGCCGCCAGAAAACATACCTGGAAGAAGAAATGGAAGCGCTTGAGCATTACCATAACAAGTCCTGCCAATGCGACAGGAGTTAATCTTTATGTCGGGATGGTCACTTGATGTCTGATCAGGAGAAGGTAAAAGATATGGATGAGAATAACGGAAAAAAAGGGCGAAAAAAAATTGAGCGGCAGGATATGCCTGTGCAGGTTGCCGGGGAAAGAATCAGGAATTTCTTTGAGGTGGCGCTGGGCTTTTCCGAGGAGCAAGCCCTTCTGGAAGCAGAAAGGTGCCTGCAATGCAAGAAGCCCCTGTGTATAGAGGGTTGCCCGGTCGGTGTCAGGATTCCCGAATTCATCAACGCGGTTAAGGGAAAGGATTTTAAGGAATCCGCCAGAATTTTAAAAAGCACGAACAATCTCCCCGCTGTCTGCGGACGGGTCTGTCCCCAGGAAACTCAATGTGAAATAAAGTGCGTACTGGCCAAAAAACAGAAGCCTGTTGCCATCGGCAGGCTCGAGCGGTATGTCGCCGACTGGGAATTAGCCAGGAAGACAAAGGGCGTAAAACCCGAAAAAAAGAGCGGATACAAGGTTGCTGTCATCGGTTCCGGACCGGCCGGGCTCACCTGTGCCGGAGACCTGGCTAAAATGGGGCACGACGTGATCCTGTATGAAGCGCTTCATGTTGCCGGCGGCGTGCTGATGTACGGAATACCCGAGTTTCGGTTGCCAAAAGACATCGTGCAGGCGGAAATAGATTATGTAAAAAGCCTCGGTGTAACAATAGAGACCGATTATGTCATCGGCAAAATTCTGACTATCGGGGAATTATTGACCGACAGGGGTTTCCATGCCGTTTTTCTAGGTACGGGTGCCGGGCTGCCCCTTTTCTTAAAAATCAACGGTGAAAATTACAACGGAGTCTATTCCGCCAATGAATTTTTGACACGTGTGAATCTCATGAAGGGGTATGAATTCCCGGATTGGGACACGCCGGTCAAAGTAGGCAGGAAAGTCGCCGTCATTGGTGCGGGTAATGTGGCCATGGATGCGGCCCGTTGCGCCCTCAGGCTGGGTACGCTGCATCACCTGCAAAAAGGCAAAGAAGCCCCGGAAGTTCACATCGTCTATCGGCGGTCTGCCGAAGAAATGCCGGCCAGGGCCGAGGAAGTGGAACACGCCCATGAAGAGGGAATCCGGTTTGATTTTCTCACCAATCCCCTTGAGATATACGGTGACGATAACGGCTGGGTTAAGGGAATGCGCTGCATACGGATGGAACTGGGGGAACCGGATGCCAGCGGGCGAAGACGGCCTGTTCCCATCCAGGGCTCCGAATTTGACCTTGACGTGGATACGGTGATTGTTGCCCTCGGAACCAGGCCCAACCCTATCGTTTTTACAGATGCGAAAGAACTGGAGCGTTCCAAATGGGGAACCATCGTAACAGTGAATGATGACGGGAAAACCACCATGAACGGGGTATGGGCCGGCGGAGATATCGTCACTGGAGCGGCTACGGTGATCAGTGCCATGGGAGCGGGGAAGCAGGCTGCCCATGATATTGATATTTACCTGAAAAACAGGCAATTATAAAAGGATTAACATGGATGCCTTCTGGTCTTATACGCCTCCCATCCCGCCCTTTGTCTTTTTTTCACCGGTACATTGGACAGCACTCGGCATCGTTTCCCTTTTATCGGCCGTCATTATCATCCTTCTGGTAAATAAAAAAAACAGGAAGTGGAACCGCCGGTTTGAATTGATTGCCGGGATTATTTTAACGGTCAATGAACTGGTTTACATTGTCTGGATAGCTTCCTTCCAGGATTTTGACTGGGCGTATCACCTTCCTCTGCATCTATGCGACACTTCATTGATTCTACTCATTATTATGTTGTTCCTGCCGCAAAAAAATCAGGTGCTGTATGAAATCCTTTATTTTGCCGGATTGGGCGGTGCGCTTCAGGCGCTCCTGACACCGATTGTCGGAAGGTTCGGCTTCCCGCATTTCGTATGTTTCACACACTTTAATACGCATGGTTTTCTCGTGGCTATACCTCTATACTTTACTTTCGTACGCGGCATGAGAATATCTTTCAAGTCTTTGATACGATTTGTCATTATCATAAACGGATTTCTTTTTTTCGTCATGTCCATTAATTGGCTGATACAGTTTATACCGCCGTATTATGAAAAGGGAAACTATCTTTTTTTGACGTACCCGCCGGCAACAGGATCAATCATTGACTTTCTGGTCAATATCTTCGGTCCCTCTCCGTATTACATCATCGGTCTTGAATTGCTGGGCCTCGTTATATGCTTTTTACTTTATCTGCCTTTTCTTATACAAAAAAAATTCTATTCAAAATCCGCTGGTTTTGAAAAAAGTAGCTTGATAAAATGATTTTTATAATTTACACTTCGTTTTAAGGTTAAAACATGGCTGTAACAATCCACGATGTAGCAAAAAAAGCCGGGGTTTCTCACACGACCGTCAGCTGGGTTATCCATGATGATCCACGAATCACGCAGGAAACCAAGGCGAAAGTCTGGGCTGCCATCAAGGAACTGAATTACCATCCCAACTACCTGGCACGCAGCCTGGTAAGCGGTAAAACCGAAACCATTGCTGTTGTGGCCGCGTTTTTTTCCTCGTTTTTTGAACTTGATGTTTTACGGGGAATAGAAATGGAATTGGAAAACCTCGAAACACAGTACAATATTATCCTCTATTCCACGCGCGCCAGACTGGAAAAACGTGATGAGATATTAAATTCCATAGTCTACGGCAGGCGGTCGGACGCCATTATTCTTCTCTCACTCAAACCTTCACAGGAATTGAGTGTCGCCGCAAAGGAAAACGGCATACCCATCGTACTGGTCGAAGAATACATGGAAAACACACATGTTGTTAAAACGGATAATTACAAGGGGGCGTTCATAGCCACGGAACACCTTATAAAAGCGGGAAAAAAAACAATCGGCCTTATTTCGGGTACACTGGATTTTGAGGCTGGTGGTTTGAGTCAGGATGACCGGCTGGCCGGTTATAAAGCGGCTCTGGAAAAATACGGGCTCGAATTTAAGAAGGAGAGAATCGCTACCATTACCCACTATTATATGGAAGAAGGTATAGAAGCGGTCAAGAAAATTTACACTCAGGACAAGGCAACGGACGGGATTTTTTGTTCAGCCGGTGATATGGTGGCCATTGGGGCCATTAAAGGCTGCCGGGAACTTGGTATTCAAATTCCTTCCGACCTGGCTATTATAGGATATGACGATATTGTCTTGTCCTCAGTCACAAACCCGGCCTTGACAACAGTCAGGCAGCCACTTTTCGATATGGGGAAAAAGGCCCTGGAGATAGCAGTCGGGGCATCTCAGAAAAAAGAAATGGAAAACGTTGTGACCATATTTGAACCAGAAGTAATCGAGAGGGAAAGCGTCTAAAAAAAAGGGAAGACCATTCCAGTCTTCCCCCCTGAAATCAACTCTTAAATTATTATTTTGACGCCGGTTTTTTATCCAGCATATCCGTTACAAGCTTGGTCAGGTTATTGATCCGCCATGCCGGCAAGGTAAATTTATACGGGTTTCCGGCCGACTCCGTCGGAAAGTCCTCCTTTTCGGGAATTTTATCATAAACGGTAAGCGTGTAATCCTTCGGTCCTTTAAGTGCAATCCTGAAATATTCTTTATTAAAATATTCCTGCGGAGGATTTTCCAGATAGTCGATGCAGTTTAAATTGTAAAGGGCATCCAGGGTATCGTTTGCGAATTTGGGGTCTATTTCCTCCTTGGTGGTGGAATCACGCCATACTGTTTTAGTTTTTTCAATTTCATTGCCGTCTTTATCCTTTTCCGGTTCGGCGCTTGTGTCCTTTTCAACATATTTTAGGACCGTATGCGTCCTGCCTTCAAAAACGGTTTCAATGCTGTTGATGTCGTCCTTGTTGAAATTAAAGACCGTTTTATCCCGTATGTCCGCGATTTTTTTATCAAATGTATACCGGAAGTCGCCCTTGGCCCTGTACACATTCTGGTCATCCATCAATTTTACGAACGTATGCTGGCTGGTAGCCGATTTGCCGACTTCATATTTTCTTACTTCCTTTTCACCATTGTATGCCGTGATTGTCACTTTATTCGCATCATCCAGATTATACCGGGGGAACACTTCCTCGCCGCTTGCTACCAGTTCGGTGAGTGTCAATTCCGCGATTTCCTTTACCATGGTATCGATGGTATTTTTCGCCGCCGGGTAGCCCTGGGGATTGATCTTCCAGTTGTTGTCGCTGTCCTTAACCAGTTCCATTGTTCCTGACGGACCTGTAACCGTAAACCGTGTTATTTCCTCCTTGCCGACCTTGGATAATTCCGGAAGCTTATAATTGATGCTGTTGATATTATTGAACACTAAAAAGAGCACCAGGACAACAATAGCTCCGCCCAGGATGATTAGTTGAATCATATTTTTTTTCATATAGATAACCTCCTATGTCTACGAGTTCGCAGGATTCGTTTTTTCAAATTTCTTTTGTATGATCGAGCGCCGCGCCCTCCGCCTCAGGAAAATGAGAATACCCATTATGATGACAAGCGCGGGAACGCCGCCGATGTTCAGAATTTTCACGAAATTCTTTTCTTCCGGTTTTGTGGAATTTAAAGGCATAACCTCCTGGGTCTTTGTCCGCATTACGGCATAATCAGCCCTCCCGTTCAGGTAGTCGATCGCATTGATGACCATGTAGAGATTCTGGGTAAAATTTTCATTAAAAGTGTAATCATCCCTCAGCATCTGACCGGAACCCATCAGGAGTAAGCGGCCGTATGCCCCCTTCTCGATGACAGGCTCCTTCACCTCGAAGGCCGAGGTTTTTCCTGCCTGATTTTGCTCACCGCCTTCGGATGAGTTGTCAACCGGTTTGGAAGGGGCTTCCTTTCCTGCAAAGTAGCTGGGGAAATCTCCTTCAACAAGAGCCGCAATGGGGAAACTTTTTTTGTCCTCGGAAAGCATGGGCGGCTGTATGGACCTGGCATCCATGGATATGTCTTTTTTAACCACCCAGCTGTCCTTCGATGAGGAAAACAGTACTTTATTTGACAGCTTGTTCTGTTCCAGGAGAGCGCTATCAATTGTCAAGGGTGAAAGGGTGACAAGAAGCAGTTCGTTGATGTTCTTCATGAAATTGATATTATGATTGATCGTGGCTGGTTCGATCTTGGGTGCAAAATAAACCTTTTGTGAACCGCCCTGTTTCGAATTGTCCACGTAGCAGCTTTCGTCGTACAGGTATCCCTGGTCGACAGTTACACCGTAGGAGCCAAGCAGCTTTTCAAGGCCCGTAGTGAGGGGAACGTATTCCTTGGGAATCTGACCGCCGTAGTACAGCTGCTGCATCTGCGGGTCGACATCCGGTGTTGTCTCCTGGATGCCGTCAAGGAAAACGGCGAGTGATTTTCCCTTCATAAGGAACTGGTCTATCTTGAAAAGTTCCCAGTCGGAAAAACTTTCTTTCGGTCCGGCTATGACAAGGCATTGAATATCACTCGGTATTTCGTCTTTCTTCAAATCTATCTGTTTTACCGTGTATACCTCCTTCAGGAGCCGGTATAAATTCGTTTCCGGGCGAGGTGAGTAAGGATTGAAATTGACCTGGTTTCTGTCCTTTGTCAGCGGCAGGGTATCATTGCTGGTAACAATGCCGATATTCATGTTGATGTCTATCAGGTTTTCAACGGTACCGCTTATCGTATCTTCCATGTTTCCCATTTCAACCGGCTGGATTTTCATCTCCAGGCCCCGGGAAGTGATTACCGGTCCATAATCGACAATCGGGAAATTCTCGTGCTTGTCCTTGTAGGAAATTACCAGGCCGGCATAATATTTTTTTACCGGGCCGCTTTGATTCGGCGATTCCTGTTCCCTGAAGGCGATGACATTCAATTTATCCGCTTCTGCCGCAGCAGCCGGATTATTCGATGGATCAATTACCTGGAGTTCGAATTTGTCGTAATTTTTTTTGTTCAGATTGTCCACAATTTCCTTCATTTTGGCCGGGATGGTATCCAGATTTTCAGCCGCGGGGTAGAGTTCAGTCGAGAGATATATGGTAACTTTTATTTTTTCCGGTAAATCAAGTAACGCGGTATTTTTACTTATGAGTTTATTAATAGTAGAGGTGAGTTTATATTCCAGTCCTGATTGAAAATTGGTTAAAGTGATGGTTTCAGACATATCACCGTAGATGACGGCCATACCCATATACGCCATCTGGAATTTAACTTCGTCGTCCTTTACTACCTGCACGTTTTCCTGTGCAATCCCGTATGAACGGGCCAATTCCTGGTTTTTTATTGCTTCCTCGGATAATTTACCTTCCTCGCTGTTCACGTTATTGAACTGGTAATTGAAAAACCGCCTTTCCGTGTGCAATGAATATTCCTCCAGCAGGTCCTTCAAATACTGTTCCAGCGTATTATAAGGAGCCGGAAGATTCTCTGTAAAGAAAATCTGAAACGTGAGGGGCTGCTTCAGGGCTTGAAGCGTTTTTATGCTGGCTTCCGACAGGGTGTACATCCTGCTTTCCGTTAAGTCAATCCGGAAGAATACGGCTAATCCCGCCAGATTGACAAGAATAGCGACTACGATGTACAGGACAAAACGCACCCATTTACCCGTCAGGATTTGTAAAAATATATTTTTTTTCTCTTCCATAATTCAACTCCTTATTTTTTCTCTTCCATGACTAGTTTTGTCGCGTACATGGCAATAAAATTAATGGTCAGGAAATAGATGATGTCTCTCGTATCTATAATTCCCCTGGAAATGTTTTTGAAGTGGTAATCCACCCCGAGGTACTGAACTACGTTTGTAAAGGGTTGAGGTATAAAATACACTATTTGATTGATCAGCCAGAGAAGGAAACAAATGGCGACGCCGATTATAAAGGCCACAATTTGACTCCTGGTCAGGGAAGAAGCAAAAAGGCCGATGGAACAAAAGGCGGAAGCCATAAAAATGGCACCGATATAACCCCCGATCGTGGGACCCATGTCCAGTTTCCCGAGGAACCCGATGGTCACGGCATAAACAATGGAGGGAAGGATCGTGATTACCGTGAACGCCAGGCTTGCCAGGAATTTCCCGATGATGATATCTATGAAACTGACCGGCATGGTCAGGAGAATTTCATAAGAACCGATGTTTATTTCCTCCGAAAACAGCTGCATTGTAATAGCGGGAATGAGAAAGCAGAAAAAAAGCGGCAGCATGGTGAAAAAATCCCGCATGCTTGCCTGGTTTTTCAGAAAAAAGGTGCTGAAAAAGAGGTATCCAATAATGATGAGGAATATGGATATTACGATATACGCTATCGGGGACACAAAATAGGTTTTAAAGTCTTTCTTGAATACCTGCAGTATTCCCCTGATTTTGAATATTTGTTTTAAATCAAACTGTTTTGTATCAGCCATTTTAATTCTCCTTTGTAAGTTTTCTGAAGACATTTTCCAGGGAAGCGGATTCCCTCGTGAATTCCAGAAGAATGGAATCCGTACTCTTGATCGTTTTGTAAATATCCTCGCGGATATCTTTATGCGTATTGCAGAATATCTGTAAACTCAGCGAATTGTTTTCATTTTTAACCTCTTTAATGTCGCTCACTCCTTCAATGCCCCGGATTTTTGAGCTGATGGACGGAAAATCCGCGTTCATCAATGTCATGGAAAGGGAGTAATCGACATTGGCTGTCTGAAGCAGGATTTCCGTAGGTTTATCCGCCACGATCTTGCCCTGGTTGATAATAACTATCCTGTTACAGGTGGCTTCGGCTTCACTTAAAATATGGGTTGAAAAGAGGATGGTTTTGGTTTTTCCTATTTCCTTGATGATTTCACGTACTTCTATGATCTGGTTTGGGTCAAGCCCGCTGGTGGGTTCGTCGAGGACAAGTATTTCGGGATCACTCATCATGGCATGGGCCAGGCCGACCCTCTGCTTATACCCCTTGGAAAGCTCGTTGATGTTTTTATGCATGATTTCCCTGATACCGCACAGGTCCGCCAGTTCCTCGATGCGTTTTTCCCTTTCATCCGGCGGAATATTCCTGATATCCCCCACGAGTTGAAGGTAATCGTACGTCATCATCTGGTGATAAAGAGGTGCTGATTCAGGCAGATACCCGATCATGTTCTTTATTTCTATAGGATTTTCATGGATATTGTAATCCTTTACGGTGATATCACCCGATGTGGGCTTCATGTAACAGGTCAAGATCCTCAATGTCGTGGTTTTCCCCGCTCCATTGGGACCAAGAAGCCCGACGATTTCTCCCTTGCTGATTTCCATGTTGATATGATCCACAGCACAGTTCGATCCGTAATATTTGGTCAGGTCCTGGATACTAATCATATACTTCTCCTTGTCTTGAGTGGTATGAATTTCCAAATTTTTTTAAAAACAATAAAAAATTTTAAAAGTTACAGGCTTTATTGTTAAAAAAAAATGATTTGAGCGTCAAGTAGTAAATGAATCTTCATTATCTTTTTTTTCACAATAATATCAAGGAAATTATATTTTCTTTGCTATAAAATCCCGATATTTGTCGGGATCCGGCTTGAAGGCCACTATCCGGTTCTCACCTTCCTTCATGGCCCTGTCCAGGGCTGCCTGGCTTTCCTGTAAGAGGGTCTGTTCGCCCATAAGCCGTCCGTTTCTGGCGCTTAATCCAATGGAGAGTGTTACCTTCCCGTCTTTGAATTTTTCTCTGGCAATTCTTCTCTGGAAGCTTTTCATCAGTTCGATGGAGCCGTTGAGGTTCATATCCGTTAAAACCAGCGCGTATCCGTATTTCCCATACTCAAATGTGAGGTCCTGGAACTGGAATAATTCCTTGATGATTTTTGCGATTTCCGCAAAAAGGATATCGGGATTTTGCAGGTATTGCGGATTGTCCAGCCTGATCAGGGCCAGAACCATGTCCTGGTCAAAGGAGGCGGTTCTTTTTAACTCGAATTTGATCCGCGAGGCAAGGTTTTCTTCCCAGCCCAAACCGCTCCGTGGTGAAAAGAGTTTGCTCGATTCCTGCGAACCGGAATCCTTATTGTCCGCAGCCGTACTGTCTCCGTCAATTTGCCGGAAGTCCTGCCTGTTTTCCTCTGTTGAGGCATGTGTACTGAAATGTTCCTGCTGAAACGGCTGAATTTCATCCATGGCAGGATAAGGATTGGGGTCCGGCCGGGCAGCCAGAAAAAGACGTATGGTTATGGCGAGAATGATCCAGACGGCAATCGCCAAAAATCCCCATTTCAGGGAATCGTATATCTCCTGCGTAGTGATAATGGAAACCAGGCTTTCAAAATAATAATCATCCTGCAGCAGGAATTTCGTTGTAAGAATTTCCATGCCGAAAAATTCTTCCTGGTACTGCGGCGACCCTTTCCAGTAAATCTGCAGGAGGGATTCTCCCTTGAAGTAGGTTGAGGCGATTTTGGGCTTTTTTGAATAGTAGAAATAGACACCGTCAATGAGCAGGATACCATTGTTTTTTGTATATATGGCGTACGTGAGCATGTTCTCGTTCTGCCTGCATTCTTCATCCAGATATGCCTTTAAACCGGCAGTGGTAAAATCAGGATGCTTCTTTTGCCAATTAATGATTTTTTGCTGTAAATACGCGAAATTATTTTTTACCCTGGGATAATTTTTTTCATAAAGGGTAAAAAAATTGAAAGCGAGGATTAAAAAAAGCGCCAGGAAGATGAATATACTCATTATGGCGTAAATAATAACAATCGCTTTTCTCATAATCGTTTTATCCGATTCCTTGCCGCCATATTAGTCCAAATTAAACGGTTTTTCAAGCAACAAAAAAATTTTTACGACAAAAGTGTTCAGCTTTTATTTTGCCTTATCGATATTTTATATAAAGGTTCGCAGCCCGGTGTAAGGAGAATGACCCTATTTAATGTTTATAGATAATAAAAGGGTACCGATAAAATCGCCTCTTGATATCAATAGAATCAGACAAGCGTGTAAAATAGTGGAAAGCACTCTGCATTATTTGAAGCAGTTTATCAAACCGGGAGTCAGTACAGGGTACCTGGATAAGAAAGCCGAAAAATTCATCATTAAAAAAGGAGGAATTCCCGACCTCAAGGGTTACAAGGGATTCCCCGCCTCCATTTGTGCTTCGGTGAACAATGTAGCGGCCCATGGAATTCCCTCCGGTTACCTGCTTCGCGAAGGTGATATTGTTTCACTGGACATCACCCTGTCCTTTAACGGGTGGCATGGGGATGCCACTTGGACTTACCCGGTGGGAAACCCGACACCCGATGCCCGAAGGGTGATTGCGGCAGCCTGGCAGGCCTGTTTAGCCGGCATCAAGGCCGCCGCCCCCGGTATTCCCGTAGGGGATATAGGCTGGGCCATTACCGAGGCGGCCCGTTCCTGCGGCTGCTCCGTTATTGAAGATTATGTAGGGCATGGGATAGGCAGGGCAATGCATGAGGAACCGAGAATACCTAATTTCGGCGTGAAAGGGCGGGGTTTTAAACTCGTTCCTGGAATGGTCTTTACCATAGAGCCGATGGTAAATTTAGGCGGGCCGGAAGTGGTCATAGGAGAAGACAAATGGGCTATCCTTACATGTGACAACAGCCTGTCGGCGCAATTTGAACAGACAATAGCCGTTTTAAAAGACAGTATTGAAGTTTTAACATTTTCGCAAGGAAATATATTCGAATCTCTTGACTATCCAATTTTTTTATAATACTATACGTTCCGATTGAATGAGCGGTTAAATCCGAATTGATCAAATGGAAAGTTTATTAACTGCCACCTTAGCTCAGCTGGCCAGAGCACGTGATTTGTAATCTCGGGGTCCTCGGTTCGAATCCGAGAGGTGGCT
>JAFGKU010000041.1 GCA_016928415.1 Spirochaetales bacterium | reverse complement strand
TGCTCCTATTTGGGTATTGCCCCAAAAACAAAGGAGTCGAATAAAAAGATTACCTATGGCAGAATAAATAAGAAGGGTAGAAAATTAGCCAGGTCATTCTTGTCGCAGGTTATATTCCACTTTATAGGCTCAAGTGAATATTACGAAGAGCTGTACCAACAGAAGAAAAAATCAAGAGGAACCGGAAAAGCCATTGTGACCATGATGAGAAGATTAATGGTTATCATATATCATATGTTGAAAAAAGAACAGCCCTTCAACAAAATAAATAGACGGCTGCATTTAGCGAAGATGAATGACTGGCTGAAGTTCATCAAAAAAGTCAAATCGATGAAAGAAGAAGATTTTCAGAAATGGGAACACGATATTCATTTGAAATATGATGTGGAATATAAAGAGAAAATACGAAAAAAATTGATAATGAATAAAAAAAGTGCTTGACTTTATCATAGAGGACGCGGGGTGGCTTGCCGCGTGACGATCCGGCTAAGGTCCACACAGTTGTTTTATTGTGGTGGGTGATGAATTGGTGGAATAACCACTCCCAATTTCGGCGTTCTTAGGCGTGCCGCCGCACAAGGACGCCAATTCGCAGCAGCGAATTTTTATCCGCGGTTAAATAAAATTCTTCAATCCCCGTTAACCATTATGTGCATCAGGATTCCGGCAGGCTTAACAGAAATTGCCATACAGGCATAACCTCTATTTTCCCGCCTGTCATCGAGATTTTTTCCTCGGTGTCACGCGTCACTATCACCCCCGATTTCATTTTCAATTCAGACATTGCATCACTCAAAGCCGTAACCTCCCGTTTCCTGGTCTGGGGACCGGCAAGCGATTCACAGACCTGGACGAGTATTTTTGAATGATCCTTGTGTTGAACAATAAAATCAACCTCTGCGCCGTTTCTGGTTTTATAATAATATATTCCGGTTGAAATTCGCCGCAGCGCGGTAAATACAAGATTCTCCAGCAAATGTCCGGAGTTGACAAGGATCCCAGAACCCACCGATGTGACCAGGGCATGGTCGATACAGTATATTTTTTTTGGATTGGTATTGCTGCGCGCAAGGGAGGCATCAAAAATCCGGACGGTGAACAAGAAATAGGCGTCTTCGAACCATTCTATGTAGCCGGATACGGCTGACTTGGGAGCATTATGCCCCAATGATTTCAGGTAGCCGGTAAGGCTGTTCACGGTATAGAGTGAAGCTATATTGTCAATCAGCCGGTGAGACAGGTCTACCAGGGCCCTGGGATGGGAGACATCATGCCGTTCAACAAGATCACGGAAAAGAATGGCTTGAAAATATTCCTGGTGGATTTTTATCCGAAGGTGACGTTCGAGCCCGGCTGCTTCGGGAAAGCCGCCTGTTTCCCAGTAATCCTCGAATGCTTTCCGGACCGTATAACGTTTTTTGGTGGAAATTGGGCCATCACTTTCGATTCCCTTGTAATCCAGGAATTCCCTGAAAGAGAAGGGGAAGATTTCCCATGACAGGGCCCTGCCGCGCATCTGCGTGGCAATTTCCTTTGAAAGCATTCGGGCCGAGGAACCGGTTAAGTAAACCTCGCATTTTTCGGTCCGTATCAAGCGGTCAACAAAAGGCTCCCAGCCGGAGAGTGCCTGAATTTCGTCAAAAAAACAATAGACCTTCTCGGTATTCTTTTTTTCAGGATAAATCGAATAATACGCATCGGTGACCAATCCGAGATTCTCTGAATTCAAGCCATGAAGACGATCGTCGAAAAAGTTCAGATACAGGAAGTTTTCACGCGATACATTCTCCTTTTGGAGGCGGTCCATGATTTGGTAAAGATAAGTCGATTTCCCGCTGCGCCGCACGCCGATGCAGATGGTGGCTTTTTTAGCAATGGTTTTTATTTTAAGCCGTCTGGGTATTCCTGTCTGAAGGATTTCTTCCTGGAAATCCAGGATAATCATTTTAATGGTATCTAACATGGCATTTCCTTCTGGATATAAATATATCCAGTTTTAATATTAACTGGTAATAAATATTACCAGTTAATACGGCAAATGTCAAGTGGTCATCAGTAATTTTTTCATTGTTTCCTGTCAAGTATAATGGCACTGAAATGTAAGTCGGAGGAGATATGTTTATGAGTTCTTCCCAAGTCCTACAGAGGAGTCCCCGGTTAATCGGCGTTCTTCGTGGAGTCGGCGGTTAAAAATTCTTCTTCCCCAGTAAACTGCCTTAATCGGTGTTGACTACCGTATCACACCGCACCGAGCAGCAGGCTCGAGTTATGTCCCCCGAATCCGAAGGAGTTGGAGAGCGCCAGTTTCACCGGCTTCTCAATGTTTTTCCTGTTCACGCAGGTTAAAGGTATCTCCTCGTCGAAGTTCTCGATGTTGATGTTAGCCGGGACTACGCTGTTCCTTATGCTCAAGGCCGTGATAATTGCCTCCAAGCCTGCGGTGGCCCCGAGAAGGTGGCCGTGCATGGATTTCGTCGAGCCTACGCAGAGACTGCCCTGGTCGTCGCCCAGGAGCCTGTAAATACCTTTTGCCTCGGCAATGTCTCCCGGCGGGGTCGCCGTGCCGTGCGCATTTATATAATCAAGCTCCTGTGGATTCTTTCCGGCTTGATCCAATGCCATCTTCATGGAGAGGTGGGCGCCGTAACCTTCGGGATCCGGAGCCACAAAATCATGGGCGTCCGCCGACATGCCGCAGGAAAGGATCTCGCAGAGGATTTCAGCCCCCCTTTTGCGGGCGTGTTCGTATTCCTCAATCACGAGGATGCCGGCGCCTTCCGACATGACAAAACCGTCGCGGTCCCTGTCAAAGGGCCGGGATGCCGTCTGCGGGCTGTCGTTGCGCGTCGAGATAGCCTGCATGTTGTTGAAGCCGGCCATGGCCACTTCGTAAATGGTGGACTCCGTACCTCCCGCAACCATCGCGTCAGCCATATTGTTCCGGATGAGCATCATTGCGATGGCGATGGCATGGTTGGCCGTGGCGCAGGCCGTCTGGACGCTCAGGTTGGGGCCCTTGAACCCGAACAAAAGGCTCAATACGCCGGCAGCCATGTTCCCGATGGACATGGGAATGTAGAAAGGGCTGACGCGACGGGGGCCTTTTTCGGCGAGAGCCACGGAGTTATCGTGCTGGACACCGAGACCTCCGATGCCGCTCCCGACGGAAATGCCGATCCGCTCTTTGTTTTCCGCGGATTCCAGGCCGGCCTGTTTCAGGGCTTCGCCTGCGGCCGCTACGGCATAATGGCAGTAAAAATCCATCCGCTTGGCTTTTTTCAGGAGTTCTTCCGTATAATACTGTTTATAATCGAAGTTTTTCACTTCGCCCGCAATTTTACATGTCAAATTGGAAGTATCAAACCTCGTAGTCAAGCCGATTCCGGATTTTCCATTCATGACGGCTTCCCATGTGTCCTTGACATTGTTCGCCAGAGGATTGACCGTTCCCATCCCAGTTATGACTATCCTTTTTTGTTCCATTTTCTACTCCCTTATCAAGTAATTTTACAGAATAATACTATCAGCCATGAACTAAATCTAAAATAATTCTCTTCAAATTTTGCGTAATTGTCTGATTTGTCAAAAAAAGACTATCCGAAAGGCCTTCTTTTGAGTATGATATCCCCGTGAAACTCTTATTTTTTATCCGTATCATCGATGTGAAAACACGGCATCTCGGCGCAGAATCCGGCGTCGCCGACAAGCACCATGAACTGATATTCTGTTTCGAGGGGTCGGGCTACATGGAAACGGGCAATACGCGTTATGGAATAAAGAAGGGAGACCTGCTGTTCAACCCGGCCGGTACACTCAGCAGATTGCGGAGGGGTGAAGGCAAGGAGCTGAAAATCGGGCAGATCATCTTCGATGAAAGCCTGTTTTCGTCCAATATCAACATGGAAAGGGAAGCCCTTTACGTTCTCGGCCTGATAAAGCTCTACACGAGAAAGGAGAACACCATCAGGCTGTCCGGAATCGGTTCGGAACGGATCGGAAAGCTCTACGAAAGTATGGCGTGGGAATTCCGGAACAGGAGCCGCGGGTATTCCTGGGCCATCCGGCTGAAACTGATAGAGCTTCTCATCACCGTCATGAGGGACAAGCACTTCAGGATCCCGGTCAAGCAGGACATCGCAAAGCCCTTGTCCAGCAACCGTATCCAGGACGTGCTCAATTATCTGAACGCTGACTACATGAACGTCATTACCGTGGAGGACATCCTCCAGTTCTGCCCCATGAGCAGGAGCCACTTCCATGCCCTCTTCAAACGGGAAACGGGAAAGACCCTGGTCGAATACCTTAACGAGCTGCGGGTCATCAAGGCGGGGGAATTGCTGGTAAGCACGGACGACACGATCCTTGAAATCGCCGTCAAATGCGGCTTCACCACCCAAAGCTATTTCTGCAACACGTTTAAAAAGATCAAGGGTATGTCCCCGAAGGATTTCAGAAAAAACCTCGGCCGAACGGAGCCTGCCGGGGTTCTCGCTTCTCCGTAGTAACCAAGGGCATTCCTTGGGAATCTCAATTCAGACTCAGAATAGCAAAGTAGATTGGAAAGATTATTGCCAGAACTTAGGGGATGCCTTTTCTTATTTTTTTTTCGATTGAAATATTAGCTGTAGATCATGCTTTAGTTTTTTGACTCCATTATCAATCTTGTATTTTGGATCATGGGTGACGCTTTTGTAAAATTCATTTAAACGTGCATATGTCTTTGCAAAGCGTGGCAACCAATTTTCATGATTGGGGTTATCCACATAATGTATTGAATCAATGGCTACCTGCCAATTGATATTATGACCTTTTAAATAGGTTTGCTCACTGTACTGTTTAATATAAGAATTTAATAAACTTTTTTTCGCAGGCATATATCCATATATCTGAATAAGATCCTCGGCAGCCGGCCCAAAAAGATATTCAAGAACCTTAAAGGCTGCTTCAGGGTTTTTGCATGCTTTCATGATTCCAAAGGTGCATGTCTGAATACTACCCGTTAATTTGCCTTTATATGAAGGAATGCAAGCTATATCCCAATTTGCCTGCAAGTTGGAAATATATTCTTTCCTGGTGTACCAGAATCGGCCGAGTATCATGGCAATTTTGTTTTGAATAAAGGGGTTTTCATTTTCGCGTTCTATATTAGGCATAAAAAAATATTTCCATATGCCGTTCCTGTGCCATTTCCAGCCCTCAAGCCATCGCGAAGGTATCTGAGCATTCCACTTTTTATCAATAAGAGAACCCGCACCGAATAATGCACCGATACCAAGACAGTCCATATACTGGAAATGAAAGCCAAATTGCATGATGTCATGTGCGTCGAATCTGGCATTTAAAAGGTTCCTTTTCCTGCTGTCCAATGTAAGACGCATGGCAATATCTTTGAGCGTATTAAAATCCCATTTTTTCTTTACGCCATTGGGCATTATATAAGGTTCGCCGTAATGTTGCGGGGGATATTTCAGTTTAGCCTTGTCAAAAAGATCTTTGTTGAAGAAAATAACAGAAGGGAAAACACCAAACGGCAATCCTATGAGCCCTTCTCCATCCACGCGATTCAAATCGATCAAGGCCGGATCAAAATCATCTAAATCATAATTATGTTTTTGAATCAAAGGTTCAAGATCAAGCCAGACATTTTTAAAGACATCTCTGTTTCGAATATACATGGGGCCAACGATATCAGGTGCATTTCCCATTACGATTTGGCGATTTAACTCATCAAATGAATGAAAATCATATACTATTTCAAGCTTAAGCTTGATGTCTTTTGAAGAGTTGTTGAAAATGTCTACAATTTTTTGTTGTGGTTCAACATCCGCTATATTACAGCCGGCGCCCAGTCCCACATACCATCGTATTTCAACCGGCTTGTTTTGCATATCTCCTTCATTGGGTAAATGTGTTTCTATAATCCTTCTGGCTAATCGTCCTTCACGGAAGGTCCTTCCCATAAAGTATGAATATAAAATCGTGTCGTCAGAAGCAGATGGGTGGACATATAATGTCAATTTCGGCATAGAAAATTTATCACAAGCGAAGGCCTCTTCGCGGAACACAAATTCTATTTTTGTAAAATCATTGGGGCAGCTTGAATCTACAGAGTAATCCGCTACTGAAGGATAATTTTCTATATCGATTAACGCAATTCTGGACGTTAAAAACCTTATGGTACCTTCTTTTATCTTCATAGGAAGGTAGTCACCGATTTTATAATCGGCGCTATTTAAATCTTCAGATGCGTTATTATAAATCCAATATTGATATTCAGAAAAAAGGTCCCATTCTTCCTGTTCCTTAACTTCAATAGAAAAAAGGAAGAATGTGGACCATAACAATAGATATCCAGTAAAAATATAATAACCAATTTTTGTTTTCATATAAATATTATAAAATGCTACCATGACGAATACAAGAGGGTGGCTTGATTCAGTGTAAATTTTCCTGCAAACAAAATTTATCCGATATACTGAAATTATAAAGTGACAGCGGGGGATTAATTATTTGCATAGATTTTTAGAAAACTCCACTTTTTCACTTTAAATCGATTTTTATTGAGTTCGTGTCCGGTATGGTGGCCGAGTAGCTTTTAGATGAATTGATATGGCTGTGCCTTAAACCCAACAAATTATGATTGGCTTGTTTGATCTAGTAATTCCTCGCTAAACGAAATCCAACGCTATCGTAGCCATAATTTGGACTTGTGCATATTTCATGTCCAATGACCATTATATCACCTTCAACCTTATCGCAGAAGCCGCCACCACGACATACCTTGAACGCACCAGAATTCTCTCCGGTAGGGTCAATGTCAGAGGAGGGATATACATGATAGGGGAAATCCCAACACCATTCATCGACATTTCCAGTCATATCATAGACTCCAACCTGATTGGCCGCCTTCATTCCCACGAAATGGGTGGTATCTCCGGAGTTGTCGGAAAACCATCCAACTTCATCCAGGTTGTTACTTCCTGAAAATGAATATCCGTATGTATCTGACCTTATGGCGTTAAACGCTCCGCGAGCCGCTATCTCCCATTCGACAGAAGTCGGTAATCTATATCCGTCAGCATCATAGTCAAAAGCGGGTCCTTTAAAACCGTATACAGGTGTAAGGCCTTGCTTGACACTCAATGCATTACACCAAATTATGCATATTTCCCAAGGTACCTCCACCACAGGCTCTAATTTTTTTTTTGAGGGTAAGGCCCCTTCGACGCCATTGGACCCTTCCTTCCCTTTAACATCCATCCGAAAACGAGTTTTAGCAGCCCATTTCCACACTTCATACCATAGTTCATATGTCACTTCAGTTTCCCCTATCAAGTACGAACGAGTAAGGGTTACATTGGCGGCTTGAGGAGGATTTTCGCCCACATAATAACTACCCGCCGTAATCAAACGCATCGCAAATGAAACAGGCCCCGTCTTCTCGATGACCTGTTCTCCGCACCTATCAGACGGCACAACGATTTTGCTTTTATTCATCAATTCATAACATTTCTTTTCACCCAGCAAATATCTCGCCGTTATTCCTTCGGTATTCATCATGTCGGGATCTGCTCCGTTATCAAATAATAAAACAAGAATATCTTCATCGTAATTTTTTATTGCCACATGCAGCAGCATTTCTTTGGATCCAACTTTTGTATTTACATCAGCACCTTCTTTGATGAGTTCAATAACCGCTTCTTTGTCTTTTTTTTCCACAGCCCTTATAAGTGCGAGATTTAACTCTTCAGCCGATTGGTATAATTCGTCAATCGGAATTTCCGGATCAGTTGTGGGCTTTGAATCCTCATCAATCGGTATATTGTTATTGCTTTTATTTGTCGGTTCGGGGCAGGGTGATTGTTCACCTCCACCTAAAAGGTCCAGATCTAAATTTTTTCGTTTTATATTTGTTGATACAAAACAACCTCCGACAAGACCGGCAATGATGATTAATTGAATAATTAAAAAGAATGATTTTTGTTTCATTTTTTCCCATTATAAAATATAAAATTCTAGAGTATTTTTCAAATAAACCTCCAGTTAAGAAATATAAGAAGTCTATATAAATATTATAACTTAATTTTTTAATAAATACCAGGATAATAAAAATCCTCTTTCGAATGTAAAGCTCACACGACAGCTTCAGTTGCTTAAAAGGTGATTTGTTTGGAAGAAGGCGGTAAAGGCCCCCGCAGCGGCTTTCCCAAAATAAAAAAAATTCCTCCCCCCAGAGGTTCCGCCACCAACTATCTGTTCAAGGCATTAATTTTATTCTTCCCTAATCCCACAGCGGCGTACCCGGTAATCGGCGCTCTTGGCGGAATCGGCGGTGAATTAAAATTCTTCCGTCCAGCTCTATATCTTATACTTTTTTATATATTCCCCCGGCGTGCATCCGTAGGTTTTTTTAAAGGTGTGGTAAAAATGGCTCTGGTCATTAAACCCCCATTTCTCCCCGATTCCCTTTAAAAGCTGCGGTTCCCGGATTATCTCTGAAATGGCGCGTCCCAGGCGGTAACGCAGCGCGAACTCGGCATATGTTATCTGCATGAATTTCTTGAATTTTTCCTGGAAAGAGCTGACACTCATCGAACAGGCGGCAGCCGCTTCCTTGACCTGCGTCAATTGGGGATTGTCAAAAACGAGCAGCACGGCAGGCTGTATGCTCTGGTACGCGGACCAATGCTCATTCGTGTTTGCCGAATGGTCCGGATCAATATTGCTGATAATCAGCAACATTAATTGGATGAGATTATTCTGGATGAATTCCGAGCGGTATTCGTCCTTCGATTTGTCCGCGGCCTTTAGCTCCTGTGCTATTTGAAAAACCTTGGCTGTCTGGTGCTGCCTGATCTGCGGCCTGGTTTCCGGTATGAGGTTAAACGGGGCCAGCCACGCCTGGATGGTGGAGAGTTTTCCGATTTTAATATTATTGAACAAATCGGGATTAATCAGGAAAACCAGTATCTCGCAGGGAGATTCCAACAATAGGTAACTGTGGGGTTCCCAGATGCTGTGCAGCCAGACCTCACCCGGGTTTACCGGCAACTGGTGGTTTTCATAGTTCCGCTGGATCCTGCCGGATAAAACGATACCCAGTTCAAGCTCAAGATGCATATCGGACATGGAATAGTATTTGTCAGTCAGGGTCCCCATGGTAAAATAGACGGGTGAACCCGGAGTGGTCCGGTTTAGGAGCGGAGTGACATTGAAAACATTCGGCCTTTTCATCCGTGTTTGATCCATTCCCTGCGACAATAAAATATATGGTTGATTATACAACAAAATAGAAGGTATTTACAATGACAAATTCAATAAAACAAGTAAACTGAATTCAGTTATACATTCCGGAATAAGTATTATGGGTAAGTTTATCGGGATATGGAGGCTTTAATCAAAGCCGGCAGACCGACAAAACTGGTTAGGATGACGATAAATTTTTTTCGGATAAAAAAGGAGATCAATTATAAATGCAAAACAGGATTATAAAAATATTTTTACGGGTCATTTTTCTGGTTGCATTTGCGGGTTCTGTTTTCGCCCAGGTAAACCTGGCCTTGAACAAGCCGTGCGTGGCATCGAGCATTGAAAATGTGGACCTAAATGCGGCAGCGGCCTTTGACGGAAATTCCGGTACGCGGTGGTCATCGGTCTTCAGCGACCCCCAATGGATTTACGTTGATCTGGGGGCAACCTATGCCATAAGCCGGGTCGTGTTAAATTGGGAAACCGCCTTTGCTTCCGGCTATTCCATCCAGGTGTCCGGGAATGCCGGATCCTGGACCACTGTTTATGCCACTTCAACCGGCAATGGCGGCATCGATGACTTGGCGGTTTCCGGTTCCGGACGTTACCTCCGGCTTTACGGCACCGCGCGCGGAACGGAGTGGGGCTATTCTCTCTGGGAGTTTGAAGTTTACGGCGGAGGAAGCGTAACGGCCACGCCAACCGCCATCCCGACGGCCACTCCGGCCACTGCCGCGGGAAACGTGGCTTTGAACAGGTCCGCCGTTTCCTCCAGTAACGAGAACACGGACCTGACAGCCGGCATGGCTTTTGACGGTAACGGCAATACAAGGTGGGCTTCCGCGTATTCAGATCCCCAGTGGATTTACGTGGATCTGGGGACGACTTATTCCATAAGCAGGGTCGTCCTGAACTGGGAAACGGCGTACGGGTCGGCATATTCGATCCAGGTTTCCGGCAATGCAAGCGCCTGGACCACCGTCTACTCGACGAGCGGCGGCAATGGCGGGATCGATGATCTCACGGTAAACGGATCCGGGCGTTACGTCAGGATGTACGGAACAACCCGCGG
>JAFGKU010000040.1 GCA_016928415.1 Spirochaetales bacterium | reverse complement strand
CTTCACGGTCATTATCCGATGCGAGTAAAATATAATCCGCCCTGGATGCTTCTTTAAGCAGTGCCTTTACAATTTTTGCCTTACCGCGGACCGTAATGTATTCCGGTTCAAAATCATGCTCTACATCAATAGCGAGTCGCGATCTGGGCAGATCAAAGAGATGCCCTATCGAAGCGACAACAGTATAGCCTTTCCCGAGGTATTTTTCGATTGTTTTTGCCTTTGCAGGTGATTCGACGATAACCAGCACCTGTTCCTTCTTTAATGCCATTCATCACTCCTGATTTAATTTCCAATAAAACGTCAACTGTATTCTCCAATACGATTGATTTTCAAAGTGTCCGGTATTAATTCCTCTTTCAGCTCCCATTCCAGCATATTTGCCAGTCTCGCTCCCGGTTCCCCCGCGTTAAAAACCGTTTCCGCGGATTTTGACTTCCTCGTTTCCCATCCCCAATCATCCAGAATATCATTCACGGACGTAATAATTCTTGCACCGGAACGGGTCAATCCCTCAGAGCCGAAAGAATTGTTACCTCCCGTACCCACTGAATGTACATAAATGTCACGTCCTTGTTCAAGAGCATAATGGGCCGTAATAAGGGCACCCGAGGATAAAGGCGCCTGAACTATGACTAAAGAACGGGATAAACCGCTGATTATCCTGTTTCTGGCAGGAAAATGATGTTTCCGGGGAGGTGTATCCGGTGGATATTCCGATACCAGAACCCCGCCATTTTCAAGAATTTTTTCCGCCAGCTTTACATTGGACCTGGGATAGACGGAATCAATACCGTTCCCGAGTACGGCGATAGCCCTGCCATACGCCCTCAATGTACCCATATGCGCTTCACTGTCAATCCCCCGCGCCAGTCCTGAAACTACAGGGAACCCGGCTGAAGCAATATCAATACCGATCCTGTAGGCCATTTCCCTTGCAGCCCCGGTAGGACGGCGTGTACCGACCACGCCAATACAGGGAATGGTAAAATCGGGCAGCCTGCCCCTGTAAAAAAGAAGGAAAGGGGGATCATAAATTTCCCTTAATTGGGGGGGATAATCGGCATCCCATAAAAAAAGACACCCGGTATGTCCCTTTTGAATGTACTTTATATCATCGCGTGCCCTGGATTCAGCTTCCTCCTTTTCAGCCTGATCAATGAAAAATGGCCTAAGGATAAGGGAACTGAGCCCCGGACCGATCAGGTCCCAGGCATCGACAGCCGAACCGGCCATCTCCAGAAGAAGCATTTTTTCCCTGGGCCTAAGACGCGGGGTTCTGTGAATGGCCAATAAAAAAAATAATTCGTCCTGATTCATATGCCCTCCTTAATAGAATAAGTACCGGTCACGAACGGTGACCTGAATTTTTTATCCCCGGGGATGATATTTTTCATGATACTTCTTCAATTCCTCCTTATCCACATGCGTGTAAATCTGGGTCGTACTGATGTTGGCATGGCCCAGCAACTCCTGCACCGACCTCAAGTCGGCCCCTCCCTTCAGTAAATGCGTGGCAAAGGAATGCCGCAGGGTGTGCACCTTACCGAACACCCCCGCCTTTACATTCAATTCCTTGTACCTCTTCCATATACCCTTGCGAGAGAGCCTACGGCCGAAATGATTCAGGAACACCGAATCAATCGCCTTTTTCCGGGCAAGCAGTACCGGCCGCGATTCACTTAAATATTTTTTCAACCAGTACACCGCATGTTCGCCCAGAGGAACCAGCCGTTCCCTGTTGCCTTTTCCCCGTATTTTTACCAGGTTTTCGTCAAAATAAATCCGGCTGAGGGTTAACTCAACCGCTTCGGATATCCTCAGTCCGCATGAATAGATCAATTCAAAAAGGGCCCTGTCACGGATGCCCAGCACCGTCGTGCAATCGATGCCTGAAAGCAGCTTCTCCACATCTTCAGGGGAAAAGACGATCGGAATTTTTTTGGATATTTTCGGTGCATCGATCATTTCCGACGGATCACGGTCCAGATATTTCTCGACAACCATGAAATAAAACAATGACTTCAGGCTGCTCAAGGCCTTGGCAATGGTGCGCTGGCTTAAACCGTTTACCTGGCGCTCCACAAGATAGTCAATAACCGTCAGGTTGTTGACCTGGCTAAAGCCTGTTTTTCTTTTCCTGCAGTAATCCGCAAAAGGCCTGCATTCGAGCAGATAAGTGGCCACGGAATGCGAAGAAAGCCTCAATTCAGCCTTGAGGTAATCCTCGTACCGCAACAGGATTTGTTCCCAATCCATCTGACACCTAATTTCCCTACGCGTCGGCCGTCTTCTTTTCCCTCAGAATGGTGGGTACGAACAGATCATCCTTAGAGTTTCTCTGGATCAGGTAATCTCCGGGGTTTTTCTTGCGTATACCCCCCTTGTGTATTTTGACCCATTCCTCGTTCAACATGATTTCTCCCTGAACGTATTCCCGGTCATTTTCGGCTGTTTCCTTCCTGGCCGCAATTATTTTGGATGAATTAAAACCGGTAGCGATAACGGTAACTTTTATCTGATCTTCCATCTCACTGTCAGTGGCGCTTCCAATGATTATCAGGGCGTCATCTGATGCATTGGCCGTTATAATTTTCAATACTTCCTCGTACTCGGTGGCCAGTATGTCATTGCCGCTCGTAACATTGACCAGGAGCCCTTTGGCGCCTTCAATACGGGCTTCTTCCAGAAGCGGATTGGAAATGGCGTTCGTGGCCGCATCCACCGCCTTGTTTTCGCCCGTTCCGACGCCGACGCCCATCAGGGCATCGCCCTGTCCTTTCATGATTGTTCTTACGTCGGCAAAATCGATATTGATGTCTCCCGGAATGGTTATCAGGTCGGATATGCCCTGGACACCCTGGCGCAGCACGTCATCCGCCACAAAGAAAGCTTCGCGCAATAATGTTTTCTTATCTATGATTTTCAGTAAATGCTGGTTCGGAATGACCAGCAGTGTATCGACCGATTCCCGGAGGCGCTGTATTCCTTCATCCGCCAGGACCATTTTGCGTTTGCCTTCAACATCGAACGGCTTGGTGACAACGGCAACGGTCAGTATGTGCAGCTCACGGGCAATCCGGGCAATGACCGGCGCCGCTCCCGTTCCCGTACCGCCGCCCATTCCTGCTGTTATGAAAACCATGTCGGCGCCACGCACCAGGGACTGGATCTGCTCCTCATCCTCCAATGCGGCTTTTTCCCCGATTTCAGGGATTCCCCCTGCACCGAGACCCTCGGTCACTTTTGAACCAATGGCCATTTTTACCTGGGCCCGGGAAGCCTGTAAAGCCTGCAGGTCCGTGTTAATGGCTATAAATTCAACATTTTTCAGTCCGGATGCGATCATCCGGTTTACGGCGTTATTTCCGCCTCCGCCCACGCCGATTACCTTGATAACGGTCTGACCGGAAGCCTTATCGTCCAGAATTTCTATATTCATCTTTTCCCCTCCCTAAGAAGAAAATATTCCAATCCTAAAACCATGCCGTAAAGCAGCCTTTCAACCTCTTCACAGCCCGGAACCTTTTAAGGCCCCTTTTTAAAAGAACTCAAGGCGAATAATCGCCTGAACCGGTTTATCAGAAAAATTCCTTTAGCCAGTCCTTTAATTTATCAAAAACATTGACCATTCCCGGTCTGCCCTTTGTACCGGAAACGGGTTTCTCATCTACCTTGGTAGCGCCATGCAAAACGAGTCCCACGCCCGTCGAGTACATAGGGTTGCAGTATTCTTCAACCAGTCCGCCCAGTTTGACGGGGTATCCCAGCCGTGCCGGAAGCCCGAAAACATCGGAAGCCAGCTCAACGGCCCCCGGAATGAGACTCCCTCCACCTGTCAGGACCACCCCGCCGCTTATCGTCTTGTGATAGCCGAGGACTTTAATTTTTTCCAGAACCATGTTGAATATTTCCGCCATTCGCGGCTGGATGATGCTTACCAGGTCGCTTTTCTGCATCCGTCTCGGCGGCCGTCCGCCGACGCCGGGTATATGGACTTCCTCTTCACCCTGGATAAGGTCCATATAACAGCACCCCGCTTCCAGTTTTATCTTTTCAGCCGCATCGAGCGGGGTTTTGATCATGATGGAGAGGTCGTTGGTGACCTGTTCACCGCCGACCGGTATGACATCAGTGAAATACGGGGCCCCTTCCACATAAACCAGGACATCAGTCGTCCCGCCGCCCAGGTCGATCATGAGAACACCCAGTTCCTTTTCATCATTGGAGAGAACGGCCTTTGCCGAGGCAAGCGGCTCAAGGATGATGTCACGGGCCTTGAACCCGGCCCGGTTAATGCATTTTATTATGTTCTGCGCGGAATTGACGCTGCCCGTAATGATATGAACCTCGCATTCAAGCCGTACACCGATCATGCCAGTCGGATTCTTGATACCCGGCTGATCGTCCACGATGAATTCCTGGGGAATCACATGAAACACTTCCCTGTCCATGGGAATCGAGATGGCCTTGGCAGCATCGATAACTCGCTCCACATCCTCATGATTGATCTCACGGCCTTTTCCCGTTACCGCCACAACACCCCGGGAGTTGATGCCTTCGATCGTTCCCCCGGCCAGGCCGGTAAAAACTTCCGATACTTCCCTTCCCGACATCATTTCGGCGTTTTCAATAGCTTCAATTATGGACTTGACGGTCGCTTCGATATTGATGACCACACCCCTTCGTAGACCACGGGATGGCGCGGTTCCCACACCGGTTATCTCCAGTATGCCATTGTCATTGAATTGACCGATGATAGCGCAAATTTTGGTCGTACCGATATCTAGCCCGACGATCAGCTCATCCTGGTTCAATTGATTTCTCCTTCTGCATACTTATACACAATCTCTTTGGTCCTGAAGTCAATTTCGCTTATTTTATTATGTGAATCCTGTTCCTTCAAGACGTCAAGCACCATAATTGCGTATTTTAATTCATTACCGTTCAACCGGTTTCCCATTCTGATCCGGTTGGTATAAGGAACCGGATAAATAACGAGTTCATAATCCGCTTCATTTATGGAAATAATCTTGATTTCGGAAATTATATCGAAGAGAACTGGAAAAGATTTTCTCAATTTGTTCATTTGCTGGAAAAGTCCCGTGATTTTCCCGGGCAGGACCATGCCTTCCCTGTAATCCTGAAAGGTAATTCCGCTGATTACGGGAAGAACCGGGGTGTCTTCAATCTTTCCAATATTGAAAACAACGCCGTTTTCATCGATCATTGCCGGGATTGTCGCATCGTTATTCCGTATGAAAGTGACGGCAAGGGGGGACCTTGCATATAATTTGATTTTAAGAGTCTCCGGAAAATTTTTTTCCACCACAGCTTCCCGGATAAGGGAATATTCCTCCAGCCTTTGCTTTACCATATCCGTGTCTAGGGAAAAATAATACTCTGAATTCCTGATTCCTGCAAGCCTCATAATCGCTTCATTGGTAATGGGAATCTCGCTCTCAACGAGAATATTGCGAATAAGAAGTCCGGGGGCAATGAAAAACTGGAAAATTATTTCCACTACCAGGATGACAAAAAGAATGACAATAATTCCCCAGAGAATCTTGCTTAAAATTCCATCCTTCTTTTTTTCTTTCCGGACTGACGAAAAAACCAGGGTTCTATTCATAAGCCATCCCCCCCTTATCCTTGATATTTCTGGAGATATTCAATAAAAGGCCGCCCAGTAAAAGGCAGACAAAAAACGAGGAACCTCCGAGCGAGAAAAACGGCAGGGGAATCCCCGTTGCGGGAACCAGCTGGGTAACCATTCCCATGTTCAGGAATGCCTGGAGCACGATCGATGTCGTGATACCGAAGGCAAGATAATATTTGAACGGGTCGGCGGTTTTCAACGCAATGGAATACCCTCGAAAGGCAAAAGCGCCAAAAAGGCCGATCACGAAAATAACTCCGAAAAATCCCGTTTCTTCCCCGATGACGGCAAAAATATAATCCGAATAGGCTTCGGGAAGGATCCCGAGTTTCTTGATCCCCCGGCCGAGTCCCCTGCCCCATAAGCCGCCGTTTATCAGGGCGTTCTTGCCCTGTATGATTTGATATGCCGTGCCCGTGGGGTCCGTATCGAGATTGAAAAAAACCAGGAGCTTTTTCACCCAGTATTCCTTGGTAAGAAGAAGAAGAACCCCCAGGAGAAGCACCATGAACATGAACAGGACATAATAGGACAATTTTACGTTCGCTATGTAAAAAAGGGAGGCGGCAATGATAAATATCAGGAAAGCTGTGGAAAAATCATCCTGCAGATAAATGATAAATATGAAGAGAAACACTATAATCACCGGTGGAATGAGGACATTGAGTTTATCAAGCCTGTCCTTTTTTTTGCTCAAAATATGGGAAAGGTAGACGATCAGCGCGAGTTTGGCAAATTCGGAGGGTTGAAAGGACTGTCCCAGAATATAAATCCATCTATGCGCCGTGGACATTTCAGGCGGCGTGCCTATACCCGGTAAAAAGGGCAGGACCAGAAGAACCAGTGAAGAGAACAATACGAACGGCACCGCCTTGCGTATCAGGTCCATGGGTATATAGGCCAACAAAAACCCGATCGCCGAACCGAGAACCACCCAGACAAGCTGTCTCAACAGGAAATAGAGGGGACTTTTTGAAAGACGCTGGGCAAAGGGATAGGTGGCTGAAAACAGCATGGTAAGGCCTATCCCGATTAAAAGCATAATGATAAGCATGAGTATAAAATCATTTTTTGCTTTCCCGACTTTTTCCAATTCCATTCCTTCCTGTATAAATAGATAGAACTATTTATAAATAACCGCAGCTATTGTATCTTAAGGGTCGAAAGACTCAGCATGGCGAAAAGCCCGCCCAGTATCCAGAACCGGATAACCACCTTGCTTTCTTTCCACCCCGATAATTCAAAATGATGGTGAAGCGGCGCCATTTTGAACACCCGCTTTTTGGTTAATTTATAAACCAGGACCTGTATCACCACCGAAGCGATTTCCATGACAAAAACGCCGCCGACAATAAAAAGCAATATCTCCTTTTTTAAAATAAGGGCGATTACTCCTATGAATGCCCCCAGGGACAAGCTGCCCGTGTCTCCCATGAAAATTTCGGCGGGATGCGTGTTGAACCAGAGGAACCCGACGGTGGCGCCGATGAGCGCCGCGCAGCCTACCGTGATTTCACCGCTGTCTTTCACAAATGGTATCTGGAGGTATTCCGCCCAGTCAAAACGTCCCGTCAAATACGAGAGGATGGCAAACGTTATCCCCACAAACATGACCAGGCCTGTGGCAAGCCCGTCCAGCCCGTCGGTAAAATTCACCGCGTTGGAATATCCCATTAAAAGCATGACGGCCAGCGGGATGTAGATAACAGAGAGATCCATGATGGGAAATTTAACAAACGGAATGTACAGGAGCGTGGTATGATCATTATTCTGCCAGACAAGCAGTAAAACGATAATAAGGGAAAAAATCAACTGGCCTATCAGCTTGAACCGTGCCTGCAGGCCCTTTGAATCCTTTTTTACTATTTTTATGTAATCATCCAGAAAACCGACGGAACCGAAACCGACGGCGGCAAGAAGCAATACCCATGTAAAGAAGTTATCGATGTCCTGCCAGAGCAGGATGGAGATAACAAGTGAAAGGATGATAAGCAGTCCGCCCATCGTGGGAACACCCGCCTTGGAAAGGTGCGTCTTCGGGCCGTCCGACCTGATCTCCTGGCCGGCCTTTAATTTTTTGAGCTTTTCTATCAGCCAGGGCCCGAGAAGAAAGGAGATGAGAAGAGATGTGATGGCGGCATAAATGGCCCTGAAAGTGATGTACTTGAAAATATTGAACGGAAAAAAATATTTGAAAAGCGGATAAATAAATTTATAAAACATCTTCTCTCCTTACCTAACCGCCCGCTTCCAACAGGGACGGTTACCTCATTCATTAATCAAGCCAGCTTCCGTATTACAGGCAACAGCCGCTCTAGTTCCACGCCGCGGGACCCTTTTAAAAGCACCAGGTCTCCCGGCCGGACCAGGGACCTGACTTTCCGCTCAAGCTCTTCATAGTTGTCCGTCCATGCCAGGGTGCCGTTTGAGGATGCCGGTTCCATTTCCTCGCCGAACAGCAGCAGCTGGTCAAAACCGCAGCTTTTCGCGTGTTTGATGGCCCCTGCGTGCGCCGCCTGGCTGTCTTCGCCGAGTTCCCGCATACTGCCCAGTATGGCGACCTTGCGGCCGCTCCAGGGAAGCTCTTTGAAAAAATCTACGGCGTTCTGCATGGATTCCGGGTTGGCATTGTAACAGTCCATAATAATCGTGACCGGTCCCTTGAAAATCTGGGACCTTGCAAACAATGCCGTTACCGCCTCCAGGCCGTCCTTCACGGCGGCCGGCGGAACACCGAGTTCCCGCGCGATGGCAAGTGCCCCTGTTACGTTCAACAGGTTATGGAAGCCGGGTAAGGGAAAATGAATTTGGAGCCCCTCCCAGTCGATGGTAAATCCATCCAGCCCCAAATTATCATATCCCTTTATCCCCCGGGTGCTTTTCAAACCGAAAGACACTATCTTTCCCTGAACGCCCTTACTCAGGAAATTGAAATAGGCCTCATTTTCATTTAAAAAACCCGTCTGGCTTCCATTAAAATTCTTGAATATTTTTTTCTTTTCGGCGGCAATTCCGTCCCGGCTGCCCAGGAGCCCGATATGGGCTGTCCCGATATTTGTAATAAGCGCCATGTCGGGATTTAAAACATCCGCCAGTTCATCCATTTCACCTTTCCTGTTCATCCCCATTTCAAACACACCGAATTTATTTTCCCCGGTGGTATTGAATGCGGACAACGGTAAACCGATATCCGAATTGAGGTTCCCCTCGTTGATGACCGTATTTCCGAATCCCTTTAAAACGGATCCTATGATTTCCTTGGTCGTCGTCTTCCCGTTGCTCCCCGTTATGCCAATCCTGGTCAAGCCACTCATACGGTCCAGATGGAACCGGGCAAGCGCCTGGAGGGCCTTCAGGGAGGCCTCCACGGCAATAATGGACACACCGTGGTCTTTAAAAAGCGTTTTAAGTTCCGTTTCACGGTCACCGGCTTCTTTTTTTTCAATTATCAGAACGGCAGCTCCCCCGTTCACGGCATCCGACAGGAACCTGTGTCCGTCTGTTTTTTCGCCGTGCAGTGCAATAAAACATCCTTTGGGTTCAACCTTGCGTGAGTCCACGGACACGGAAGACACTTCTATTGCCGATTCATCCCCGAAAAGGCGCCTGCCGTTGACGGTGTCCGTTATTTCTCTTGCGGTGAACAGGGTTTTCACTGTCTCTACCGGTCTCCTTTCCTGAAACGTATTTTCATTATCTGCGAAGGCTCTATCTTTTCAAGATGCAGCTGCTCCCTGGCGATTTTTTCTATCCTGGAAGGCGAACTGAACAATTCAATGCCGGTAATAACCTTGTTATTTGCTTCCAGCCATTCATCCTGCGTTTTTTCCAGGGATTGTATATCGTCTGCAAGCTTATTGTACGAATAGACGCTCCAGACTTCCAGAAAAAAGAAAAACGGCAGTGCCAATGCCATTAAGCCCAGTGCCAGTTTCTTGATCATTCTATCTCCTCCTTGGCCAATTTCCGAACCACACGGAGACGTGCGCTTCTTGAGCTGGGGTTTGCGGAAATTTCCCCCTCATCCGCCATGACGGGTTTGCGGGTTAGAAGGTTTACCTCTCTTTGCCCCTTACATTGACAAATCGGCCAATTTTCCGGACAAGTACAGGTCTTATTTTTCTCCCGAAAGAACCGTTTGACGATCCTGTCTTCAAGAGAATGGTAGGAAACAACCCCCATCCGTCCGTCCGGCTTCAAAACAGCAAAGGCATACTCCAGGCTAGTTTCAAGATTATTCAGTTCATTGTTCACTGCTATCCGTAATGCCTGGAAGCAGCGTGTAGCCGGATGGATCCGCTTTTTATACCTGTCCGAAGGAGGCATGGCGCTGTTTATTACTTTCACAAGTTCAAACGTCGAGTTTATCGGCTTTTCTTCCCTCGCCTGTACTATCTTCCATGCAATACGCCTGCCAAAACGTTTTTCTTCCCCATACTGGATGAGGATGTCCGCTATTTTATCTTCCGGAAAGGTATTAATAATGTCATACGCCGATATTTTCTGATCCGGATTCAAACGCATATCAAGACGCTCATCAACGGAAAAGGCAAAACCCCTTCCGCTCTTTTCGTAGTGATACCTGGATATTCCAAGATCGAAAAGTACGCAGTCAGGGGAAGGCAGGTCCAAATGCGGATAACGGGAGAAAAAATCTGTAAACCATTGATTATATAAACGGACCCGGCCGCCAAAGGATTCCAGTCTTTGCCTGGCCTTTTCCAGGATCGAGAAATCGGCATCAACGCCTATATATGTTATTTGCGGATATTTTTCGAGAAAATAATGAGCATATCCGCCCTCCCCCAGGGTAGCATCCACAAAAACACATGATTCGTTACCGGGTTCCATAAGTGAGTCAATCGATTGCACCATAACCGGTTTGTGGCTGTACCTCACATCATGCTCCATTTGAACTAACATAATCTCCCGTCACTAAAAATTCTTCAAATTAAGTTCCTCAACCGCTTCCTGGAATTCTTTTTCATGGTCACCATCATAATTTTTATATACCTGGCTGTCCCATACTTCAATATATGTTTCAACGCCGAGAACAACACAATCCTTTGTTAAACCGCTGTATTCGCGTAATGTGGGGGGGATCATGATTCTTCCCGCCTTATCCAGTTCCTCTTCCTGTGCCGGGGCTATGATTCTTCTCCGGATCAACCGTGCTTTTTTCTGAAGAATGGATGTTGAGGACAGAAGTTTCTCGGTAAAAATTTTCCATTCGTCGGGTGGAAAAATCCAGAGACAATTTTCAATGCCCCTCGTCAGGATAAGAGTATTCCCGCTGATTGCCGTTCTCATTTTAACAGGTATCATCAGCCTTCCCTTTTCATCCACAGAATACTTAAATTCGCCTGTAATCATCACCTATTTTCCACATTTTACTATAATCTCCCACATTCTCCCACATCTCTATATATACTATATCTCTTGAGCGTTCTGTCAACGATTTTTTCGTGGATAATTTTGTATAAAATGAAAAAAACGAGGAAAAGTACTACATATTTGTTTCGTAGTTTGTTATTTTACTCATTATTTTGCCTTAAATTCCGATAATTGACGGTTAACAGCCTGTCTGAAATAAAAAAAATAATGCACATTGATAGCGTATTCATCTAAAAAAAATTGAACCAGCATATTGAAAAATACATTTAAAAGATATACTTTTCTACTATGACTCCCGTCACGAACAGGATCATTTATCCGGAAGGAGATATCCTCGAAATAGAACACAAGCTGCGAATCAACCAAATCGTTGATTTAAACGGTCTTCCTCTCGGTTTGCCGCTGCCAACCAGCAAAATGATAGCGTATCGGGTATCTAAAATTCAAACTCAATCCACCAGAAGAGAAGAAGTGACCGACTATTTTCTTGAATTACTTGACCGGTTTGATCTCGAGGAAGTTGCAGAGGAATAAACTATGAGTATGCGATTTGAAAAAAAAGAAATATCTCCCGACGAAATGATGCTTGAAGTACATGGAACACTTATGGGTTCGGAATCCACTGAAATATTCCAGAAGAAACTGGAAGATCTGTTGAAAGAACACCATAAAACGTTCACCTTGAATTTTATGGACGTGGACGCCATCAATTCTTCCTGCATCGGTAAAATTTTTCTTTATAAGAAGAAACTGGAAGAAACAGGCAGAAAAATTCAAATCCGCGGCTGCAGTGAAAGTCTGCACAAAACTTTCCAGTTGATTAAGCTGGAACAGCTTATCAGTATCGAAAGATAAATTTTATATGTTACTGTCTTCGTTAAAAATCCTGTAGTCGATTTTGGGGAATATATTATTCTTGTTTTCAATGGCAATAAGCCAGTTAATATCAAGTTCATTCCTCAGCAATGATTTATACAGCCTGTTGAAATTATAAATATGTTCCCGGGTTCTTTTCACGGCATAGGGCACCATGGTTCCCATCTTCATGATAAACGCCCAATCCGATGCCTGCGATAACAGCAACTCCCGTACGGCCTGGTTTAACGCCCTGCGCCTGAATCCGGACTCCTGAGGAAACTGTTTTGCCAGTCTTTCCATGAATTCGAGGGAGCTGTAGATGTGGGGATAAATCCAGTCATTGCTGTTTTCCAGCCATACCTCGGCATAGCCGTTATTGCCCCAGCTCGAGAAAGACGGGGTTGCCACCTGGTTTTCGGGAAAATCTATGAGATAATCGGTAGGGGTTATCATTTTCAGGCTATCCTGCTGCACTGCAAGTTTACGGATCAACGTTTCAAGCCATTGAGGGCCTTCAAACCACCAATGGCCGAATAATTCCGCATCATACGGACTGACAATCACCGGAGGACGGTCCATAATAGGTGTTATCTTTTCAAGTTGCTTCAACCGCATGTAAATGAAATTATCAGCGTGTTCAGAAACCTTGGCCCGTGCCTTCTCCTGGTTGTACGGTACCTTGTGGTTCGTTTTTCCCGTAATGGCCCAGTACTTGATACCCGTATTGATTCTTATGTCGTTGTCGTGGATGTAAGGCCGGATGTAATCAAGCGGCAAATCAAAACCTATATCCCGGTAATACTCCCTGTATACCGGGTCTGCCGGATACCCGTGTTCGGACGACCATACGGAACGCGAAGTTTCCGGGTCACGGCCGAAAACGGCGATATCATTGGGGCAGCAGAGCGGAGCGAAAACGCCGTATTTCGGCTTTTTGTCCGCGTAAAGGATCCCGTGGGTATCCACCATGAAAAATTCGATGTCATTATTTGCCAGATAAGATTCCAGACCGGGGAAATACCCGCATTCAGGAAGCCAGATTCCCCTCGAACGTTTGCCGAAAAAATCCAGATGGGTTTCCGCGGCGGTCCTGATTTGAGCATTCACCCCGGCGGGAGACACCTGGAGCAGGGGCATGAAACAATGCGTGGCCGACGTGGTAATAATTTCCAGGCTATTGTTTTCCTGAAAATATTTGAATCCCTTGATCAGGTTCTTGCCGTACACTTCCGTAAAATCGGTCAAATTCTCGGTAAACCGTTCAAGGTACATTCTGGCCAGGACATTCATTTCAGGTTCCCCGGCCGTCCTTTCCACTTCATTTTCCGCCAACTGGACCAGGGACTTGACATGATTCAAATATCTGTCCTGGAGCAGGGGGTCCGAAAGCATTGTGCAAAGCGTTGGCGAAACACTTAAAGTCAAACGAAAAGGAATGTTGTCTTCTTTCAGGTGACGAAATACCCGCAGAAGCGGTAAGTAAGTTTCCGATATGGCTTCATAAAGCCAGTTCTCCTCAAGGAATTTATCATATTCCGGATGCCGGACAAACGGTAGGTGCGCGTGTAAGACCAGCATTAAGTAACCTTTTGACATATTGCCTGCCCCTATTTTCTCTGAAGAAAGTTAAGATTTTTGAACGAAAGAATTCTCTGGGGTATATTCCCCCAGCTGAACTGGTATTGGGAAAAAGTATGGTGGGAAGCCTCTATAAGCTTGTCCGTATTTTCCGAATGCCATTCATTATCGATAACATCTGAAATCCTGCCCAAAGGTGTTTGTATTCTGTTTGATCTTGTCAGGAAAACCTCCTGTCCATTTGTTGAATAATAAAGTTCCAGGATATAATCGGAATCCGGGTGAGGTATATTGATGTACCAGGAATTATCTTCCAGCTGAATTTCTATATCAAAGCTGTAGTTTGAATTTTTTCCATTGAAATCCACCATTTTTATATCATGAACCCGGAGAAAAAGCCTTTCAAAATTCTCATCCGCCTTTATTTTATCAATTAATTCATCTTCAAAATCCCAATAGGCATAAGCCCAGAAGGGATCACGGGGCAGGAAAAGAATACGTGTGAATTTATACCGCCTGGGGATGGGGTATTCGTCCCGGTGATTCAGGTCGATTTCTTCGTCCTGCATGATGTTGTACTTGATTTCCTCACCGCGTACGGATATATTATTCAGCTGCGAGCGTTCTTCCCGCTGTTCGCTCAGAACCTCCAAAATCAATTCAATGAGTGATTCCTTGCAAATACCTTCCGTGACTTCAATGTCTTCATTGCTGGCCAGCTGCAGCAACTCTTCGAATGAAAAGAGATTTAACCTCTCCCGTGTCATGTAACCACCCCATCCTCTCTGTCTTTTCATCTTCATTGTAGAGAAACAGGAAGTCATTGTCAATAAAGGGAAGGGAATAGGACCCTTAAAAAACCCGTGATATTATTCCTTTACAGCGTGCCTTAAAATGACTAAACTTATAGATATGAAAAATACCATAGTGATACACGGTCATTTTTATCAGCCGCCGAGGGAGGACCCATGGCTGGGGCTTATTCCTTACCAGGAATCAGCATATCCCTACCACGATTGGAATCAAAAAATCACCAAGGAATGCTATGCCGCCAATACCATGTCACGCGTGCTTGATTCCAGCGGCAGAATCAGCGACCTGGTGAATAATTATGAATATATTTCATTTAATTTCGGCCCGACCCTGTTAAGCTGGCTGAAGGAAAACCATGCCGAGGTGTATGAGAGGATTCTTCAGGCTGACAGGAAAAGCATTGAAAAAAACGGGGGGCACGGGAACGCCCTGGCCCAATGCTACAACCACACCATCCTCCCCCTGGCCGCACCGGAAGACGCCAGGATGCAGATTATATGGGGCATCCGGGATTTTGAAACGCATTTTCAAAGAAAACCGGAGGGAATGTGGCTTGCCGAAACGGCCATCAATGACAATGTCGCGGACATTCTCATTGAATGCGGCATAAACTTCGTGGTCCTCTCTCCATGGCAGGCGGACGCCATTTGTCCCGTTGGTTCGGAGAAATGGCAGACCTACAAACACAATCCCGTACCGAGCGGCCGCGCATACAGGATTGAAAGGGATAACGGAAACCTGAACGTTTTTTTCTATAATCACATTCTCGCCCACGGCATTTCCTTTGAGCATTACTTGAGGAATGCCGATTCACTTTACGAGAAATTCATCTCCTTCAGGCAGACGGCAGATAAAACCTATCTTTTAAACGTGGCCACGGACGGTGAAGTCTACGGTCACCATGAACCCTTCGGAGACATGTGCCTGGCCGCCTTCAGCAAGATAGTTGAAGAAAGAAACGAGTTTACCTTCACCAACTACGGTCATTATCTGGAGCTTTTTCCCCCCACATACAGGGTGCGGCTGAAAAAAGGTGAAAACGGGAAAGGAACCTCCTGGAGCTGCGTCCACGGCATTGCCCGCTGGCACAGGGACTGCGGCTGTTCAACGGGCGGGCAGAAGGGGTGGAACCAGGAATGGCGGACTCCCCTGCGGAACGCCTTTGATTTTTTAAGGGACAATCTGAATGATATCTACCTGAAGGAGATGGCAAAACTTTCATCAAAGGATCCCTACCTTATTCGGGACATGTACATCGAGGTGTTAACCGGTCAGAAAGACCGGAAAGACATGGTCAGGGAAATGGCGGACAGGACGGACACGGAAAATTCCGAAACTTTCCGCAAATTTTACTCGCTGCTGGAAGGACAGAAATACATCCAGTTCATGTTTACTTCCTGCGGCTGGTTCTTCTCGGAAATTTCAGGGCTTGAAACCACGCAGAACATGAAATACGCCATCAAGGCCCTTGACATATACGCGGAATGGAAAACGGAAAACATCCTGCCGACGTTCCTGTCCGAACTGGAAAACGCCAGAAGCAATATCAGCAGCTTCGGTTCAGGCCGGAATATTATAGAAACGTGGATCATTCCCGAAAAAAAAGGTAACGAATACGGGGCTTCCATTTTTGTTCTTTCAGAATTGTGCATGGGCAACGGGAGTCATGATGACCTGTTCGGAATTTACAGGAAGGACGAATTCATACTTGACAGTGAAAAGGAAGAGGATTTATGCATCACCAAGGAAGGACGTATAACGGTGACAGATGTCACACGGTGTAAAACGGACACTTATTCTTTCAGTTTCCAGGAAAAAGACCTGGAAGGTTTTTTTCTCACCATTAAAAAGGCCGAACCGGGAGAGGACCGGCCTGAAACCCTGAATATTTCCATCGGCAGTCTGCCGCTGGAACTGCGTACAAAAATATCAGGCATCATTTCACAGAAAGTGGTGGACAAATGCATTTCCTGCGGCACGAAAGCGTTTAATCACACAATAAACGCCCTGGCTTACATCAAGCGGCTCAATGTTACCGGATCGCCAACCATGCGTGAATTGGCCGAATTGCTGATAAACAGGAATTTTGAAGCGATACTTACCGATACACGCCTTACCGTTACCGAGGAAAATCTGGCAAAAATAAAGGAACTGGTCACCGTGGCATTGGAATACAAACTGAACGTCAACACGGATGGAGTCCGGCGCAAAATTTCCCGCATCCTGGAACACCAGGCAAAGAAACTTACATCGGCCGTCCAGGAAGAACCGGTAAAAGCGATCATCCATCTCCTTGAAACGGCCCGAAGCCTGAAAATTGAACCGGATATCACCGGTATACAGGAAATTGTTTTTTACCTGTTAAAATCGTTTTCCGATTATTCAATGGAGGAAATCGAGGAACACCGGGACTTCAATAAACTGAACAGGATGCGCCGGCTCATTAAGCTCGGCACTGTATTGGGACTGAACGTGGAGTCTCTCAAGGAAAACTTTTTCTCGCTATAAAATTATCGCCCTCAACACCCTATATACATCCTGAAGGTCTGTTCGATAATTTGCTCAGTAATTTCCCTGTCCAATTTGCCCTTTTCCCAGGTAAATTCGGCATAACCAGGGCTTGTTTTACTGGAACTGTAAACATCTATCCTGTGGATATTTTTATCCTTGTCATATTCAAGCTTGTATGAAAAACTGCTGCAGTCATCAAGCTCGGGCTCACCTTCTCCCCCAAGCCAATAGGAATAGGACGAGTATTCCTTGATCCTGCCCTTCAAAGCGCCCTTTGTGATAAACACGACAGTGTTTACCGTTTTCCATTCCTCTCTCTTTTCACCGCCGAAATAATGATCGGTTTTGACCTGTTTATCCTTCCTGTTTTCGACTACCGATGTAGAAACCGGAACACCCATTTGATAAGTCACCATCCGCTTAAGCTTGTTTTTACCGTCATACTCATTAAGCGAGATGGACTTCCATTTTTCACCGGATTCCAGCACAGCCCGTGTAACCGGTTTGCCTTTGTTATCGTATTCGTATAATGTCACCATTACAAGCTTATCATCCCTGTCATAAACCGATTCCTTTGTTACGTGATTCTTTTTGTATTCATAGACCGTGTATTCGTACAAGTCATCATCAAACAGTTGAGACGCCTTGACCAGTTGTCCACTGTCGTTGTATTCGTAGCGCATCCCCCTCCAGGGTTTTTCCGAGGAACCGTAAGTGTCATGCGACACAATAACTCCTTTGGGACCATACTCGATTTCCATACGGCCGACGGATTTGCCATCCGGGCTGAAGAATTCGACTTTCTGTAAACGCATTTTATCCGGAACCTGGTATGACTGGGCCGTTAAAATCTGGAAAACAAACAATTGAATAAACAATAATACAGCTGCAGTTTTTTTCATAAACAAATCTCCTTTATTACATTCTCGATACGCCATGCAAAAACCTGTTTTGCACGTATTTTAAGCATAGTTTTTCCAATTTTAATTGTCAAGAATAATAGACGAATCAATTTGACACAAGGACGGATTCTATATTTCCACGCAGTCCTTGAGTGAAGTCCGGAAACAGATTTCCCTGTCCTCCAGGTTCAACAGGACGGGAAGTGTTTCCTGGTGCCAGTCGTCACGGCTGAGCCTGTTCACCTGTACACCTCCGGGGACGATCCCGTAAATGACATCGATTATATCCATCAGGACATAAAACCCATTGGAATTGCAGTATGATAAACCGGTAAAATCCAGAACGGTGGAACTGATTTTATTCTGCCTCAACTGTGCGTCAAGGTCCTGTATATAGCTTTCAAGCTGCTTATACGGATTTTCAACCCGGATACTTCCCGAAAATTTTACCCGCAGTTCTTTTCCGTTTAACTGCGCAATAGCGGTAAAAAGGCTCACCCCGTTTTCCATTATCTCTCCGTAAGTGAGAATTTTCACGTTACCTCCTTTTGGGCGTTGTCAACCGCCAATCCCGTTTAATGCCAGCCGTGATACGACGGTCATTACCGACTTATCCCGGTTGTAATTTGCGTTCAATTCGCTTTTAATTTCGGCGGCAAGGCGTATCAAGCCCAGGCCGCCCTTCAGCCTGAGGGCTTTCCGCTGCGCTATCGTTTCAGCCATGAGGCGCTTTTTATCGTCAGACATCCTTATGACACCGATATGCCGTTTCACCTTTTCGTACTGTGCCTCATCAGCCCGGTTGGATACCTTTACTATCAATTCAGATTCGGTTATCCGTATGTTTACAGAGAATCCCGCACCGGGATCAATGACATTCTCCACGGCATTGTTAACCAGCTCCGAGACCATCACGTTCAGACGGGAAGCCAATACATCCGGATAAAACCGGCCCGCCAGGTCCGCATTGAAATTCCCCAGCAGGCCGCTTAAATTGTATTTAACCGCTTTCATGGGAGTGATCATACACCTGAACTCCATACGGACCGGTTTCGATTTCTGTTCAACGAACATTTAACTTCTCCTCCTTTTGCGTAAAATTATGAGAGTGATATCATCCTGCTGCCGCCGGCAAAACCGCCTGAAGTCACCGATCGCCGCATCCAGTATCTCCGTGACTTCCCGGTTGGCGTTGGCGACAATAAGCGCGTTCAGCCTGCGTATGCTGTAATCTTCAAAATTCCCGTTCTGCGCTTCCGTAATCCCGTCCGTGTAAAGAACGAGGAGATCGCCTTCAACAAACGGCAGGGTGTATTCATTGTAAGTCCTCTGCTTGAGTCCAAGAAAATAATCCTGCTTTTTAAAAAGAATCGGCGTATAATCATGGACAAGGAGGCCGTTGCCGCCGCCGCAGACATAATTAACCCTATCATTGTTAAACAGGACAAAATTGAGTGTAGCGTATTTCTTGACGTTCCTTAAAAACCCGACGGATTGCGAATTGACGTACTCCACTATTGATTTTGGAGAATCGAACAGGTTGATGGCGAGCGTAAACTGGGCCTTCAGGTAAGCCATAACCAGCGCGGCAGCCACCCCATGGCCGGAGATATCAAACACGCCTATGGCATAGCCGCCGTTTTTTGTCTTGAAAAAATCATAATAATCACCACCTACTTCGGCAAGCTGCTTGTGGTAAACGGCGAATTCCAGTTCGTCCTGCATCTGACCATTCAAAGACGGCAGAAGGGAACTCTGGATCCTGTTGGCGACCTTGAGGTCGTCGGTTATTATTCCGTACGCCTTTTCCAATTCACGCTCCTGGTCGTCCAGCTTATCATAGGCCATGCTGAGATTTTCATTCGTGGATTTCCAGAACGCCACGTTCCTTTCGCGCTCCTTGATAAGGCCCTTGCATTTCCAGAACAGCTTTTCAAAGTCATCCATTGTCGGAGACCAGGCACCCTTGCCAGGTGGCCGGTCCCGTTTCAACAAATCGTCAAGTTCCATTGATTGTTCACACCTTTAATGAAACTCGATTTCAAGGGTATCCGGATCCTTTGAATTCGTTACGTCAACATAATCAAGGTCGCCCGGTGCGAGCATGCCTCCGATCAGAACACCGCATTCCATATTTCTATTAAACGGCGTCGTGGAATGCACCGTTGCAAACCCTTTCCTGCCATCCATTTTTACCAGTTCAAAGGAGCCTACCTGTTTCTTCGGTCCCTTGATCACGCTCTCGTATCCGCCCGAACCGGTCTGGTAATGCAGAAAATCAGAACCCCTGTTAATAAGGGTTTTTCCAGGTCCAAAATTATACCAGGCCTTCATCATTTCCATGCCGACTCTTACTAAAATGGCATTGGCATTCTTATAGGACTGGAGCACGGTTCGTTCCAGTTCAACCCACCGGGAGAGGGGGTACCACCCCGTCGTCTGGATCTGCGTCTGGAAATCCATTATTTTTTTCCCGGCCACGATATTAAGGTTCAGGCATGCACCGAGATACCCCTGTATGAGGGCCCCGAATACCTTTGTCTCTTCATTAGCCATTTTTCGTCTCCTTATCTGACCAGCATTTATTTCAAATGTCCGCGTACGACGGTTCATAAGAAAAAATTCCTATCAACGTTTCTCCCGAATACTTTAACTGCACCAGGCCGTCGGAAACCTCACCCTCACAATGATCCGGAAGATCCACCTTAATGTTTTTTATGGCCGAAGGCTCAAAGCCCGATTTTACAAACCGGAACATCCATGATTCTATCGATTCATGGCGCTCGCTCCGCATATGATCACTCACACCGAACATGTCACGGATCTCTCTTCCGAAAAATTTCTCCTTCACCAGGAACTTGTGATCGTCACCTATATCCGATTTGTCTATCAAATCGAAAACCGTGCCGAAATGCCGCCAGCAATTGTGCAGCCTCGTTGAAAGTTTTTCCGTGTCATGATTGGAATCCGGTTCCGCCAATACGAATGAGAGCGGGTTCAAGGAACGGATTTGTTTAAAATACCGGGTCCTCGTATCCCCGTTGCCGATGGGATGGCTTATGTGGTGCATGGCAAATGCGGAATTAACCAGAAGGTTCGAACCTGCCATTCCCTGTATCATCCTGTAATCTTCAGGCACCATGTCCTCCAGGTATCTGCAAAAGGGATGAAAAGCAAAGGTAAAAGGCATTCCCCGTGAAACCTTTTCAAGACGGTCTCTTGAATCCCTGACGTTTTCGGGATCCGGGTCCATTCCAATTACCGTCAGCTGGTGCAGTGAATTTTTACCGGCATCCAGTAATTTGAGCAGACCTTCCATCTGCTTGCCCTTGCCGATGCCTATATCCAGAATCGTAGCTTCCGTCAAGCCCGCGAGCTTTTCATAAAGGCATTGGTTGGCTATGTTGTGACTGCAGGCAACATGGGGATATGCCTGAGCCATTTTGTAGAAAAGAACAATCTGCGGGATATCGAAGCTCTGCATGTAGATATTTTTTGATTCCACAAGCCTGCGGTCAATGCGCCGAAGCAGGGATTCCGCGACAATATGCGCCAGGAGATAGGCATTCGGCGTCTCTATGTCCACCTTGGAAAGGATATGTGATTCGGCCAGCCTTTTGGCTTCCGCTTCCCTTCCTTCCATGACACAATGGGCTATTTTCAGGAAATCCTGGTATTTTTTCTCGAACAACACGCTCTTTACCAATGGTATTCCGCCCTCCTTAACGCGGTATTTTCAAAGAGAATTTCGTACCCTTGCTGGGAACGGTTGAAACGGAAATTTTACCCTTCAAAGCCTTGACCGCATCCCGGACAACATCCAGACCGAAGCCCCTCCCGGATAATTCGGTAACCATGTCTCTTGATGAAAAATTGGGGGAAAATATAAGGTTCAACAGCTTTCCGTCCGTTATCAGGGTATCATTGGGGGAATTAAAATAATGCTTTTCAGCCGCCTTCTTCCGTATACGGCTGAAATCGATGCCATGCCCGTCATCCGTCACCTCGATGTTATACTGATTTCCGTCTTTTGTAATCTTCAATTCTATGGTTGCTATGGGGTTCTTTTTCTTTGCCACCCGTTCAAACGCATCCTCTATTCCATGGTCAAGCGCATTCCTGACAAGGTGGATGAGGGGATTCCTGATTTTTTCAAGGAAAGGAATGTCACCCGCCTGATTGGTAATCTTGAAATTGACCGATTTACCCAGCTCATTGGCGATATTCTCCGCCATCCGTTTAAGGGACTTGAAAAAATTCTCTGTCCCGCTGTTGTTCAATACCTGTTTGGCGTTTCTGGTAATACTGGAAAACGCCTTGAATTTGTCTATCAATCCCGCAATGTTTTTAAACTCCATGTACAGGTTGTTCAGAAGATCTGAAAGATTCGAAATGCAGGAAGCGTCCGCGTTCATTTTACGGTTGATGATCTTTGACAGGTGATCCTCAATCCTGTGGGCTGTATCCGCGACATGGTTTAATTCCATGTATTTGGCCGAACCCTTGAGGGAATGGCTTTCCCTGAACAGCCTGTGAAGCGTTGACGGTTGACTGAGCATATGGATATTTTCCTCGAAATCATCAATCACCCTGGTTGACTCATCGAGAAAGTCCAGGAAAGCCTTGGGGCCGATGCGGAGGATGGCTGAAATCGACTCATTTTCAGCCAGGTAACGGTTCTTTTCGAATTCCAGCTCCTTTTGCATTTTGGTCATGTCCGTCAGGTCTTCAATGATGAAAATGACATGCTCAATTTCCTCACCCCTCATGATCCTTGAAAAATTAACGGAAATAACAATCTCCGATACCTGTCCCTTATCGCTTTTAACCTTGAGAATCTTTTCCCGCAAGGGATTAATTTCCTCCAGCATATCCATTTCCGCCGCAGTACTTTTGAATAAAATTGAGAGGAATTTGGTAAATTCTTTCCTGTCTTCGGCCTGCCCTTTCACATCGGGGAAAAGAAAATCAATGAAATTTCTACCCTTGATACGCCGTGTTTTAAAAAGAATTGTAAGGAAACGGGAATACTGGTCCAGGATTGTGAACGATTTATCCACTATCAGAAGACCTTCCCTGATATTGTCAAGATAAAGCTTGTTCAGGTTATAGGCCCTCTCAATTTCCCTTTCCTGCTCATCCAGCTTCTCATAGGCGAATTTCAAATTTTCATTCGTCGCTCCCCAGAACGCGTCGTTCCTGGACTGCTCCTTTTGAAGCCCCCTGAACTTCCAGAAAAACCGCTGGAAGACTTCATAATTAATAGGCCAACTTTTTTTATCAGGCGGATTATGCCTGTTTAAAAGTTCCTTGTACTGCATGCAAACTCCTTCTAATTCCTTCTTTCCTCTTTGAGTGAAACATTCACCGTGATATCGCCGAACGAAGAAGTAAACGGTATGGTAATGACGGGTACGTTCTGCGGCCAGTTGATCTTGTAGTAATTCCCGGTAATTACGCCGGGAAGCGATATGAGCAGCCGGTAATCTTCCAGGTCCTTTTTTGCGTTACCGGCCAGGATGTTTACTAGTTCGCCGACGCCGTCTATTACTTCCTTGCTCAGTGCCTGGTAAGTCTTTCCGGCAAACGAGGAAACCACCTTGACCGCCGTTTCCCTGCTGAAGCTCAAAACAACGGCGCCCACCGTCTCACCCGCCAAACCTATGATAGCCGATACTTCCAGGAGCCTCTGCGGGTTTATATTCAAATAGGGATCGCTGGCTGTAAGTTCGACGCCGAGGTATTCCTTGAAAAGGTTGATGGATGCGCTTAAAAAAGGGTTGATGTACTTAGCTTTCAACTGCCGCCCCCTTTTTGTCCAGGTAGGGCTGAAGTTTCTTCCACAGGAGAAAATCCTTGATCGGCTTCACGACATAATTGGTAACGCCCGCTTCGACCGCTTCCATTACATTGTATTTGGCCGCCTCCGAAGTGATCATTACGATCGGGATTTTTTTGTATTTTTCCATGGCCCGTATCGCTTTCACGAACTCCAGACCGTTCAAACCGGGCATGTTCCAGTCCACAAGGAAAAGATCAACCGGATGATCTATGGCAAGCTTGAGTGCATCGTCTCCGTTCCCCGCTTCAAGAAAACTCGACTGCTCGATCTTGTTCTCCATCAGGATGTTTTTATGAATATTTCTCATCACGATGGAATCATCAATGATTAATATTTTCAATGTTATCTCCTGTTGAGATGATAATTAATTTATGTTCAGGAGTCAAATTAATTCATTATTTTTTTCGGAATTTTACCGTCAAACACCGACAAACACCTGACAAGCGTATGACGCATTATGATAAATCATACCAAATTATAATTTAGTTGACTATTGAAAAGCAGGTCCGTCTAACGACGCAAAGACTCAGTTACAAAATTGAAATACGATTTTGGTAGGCCTAAATCAAACCTATTATCTACCAGCGCGGGAGGCCTTCACGTAAGGCCTTTATGGAGCGGCTGAATTCCGGCTTGGATAAACCTCCCCATATTTCGACCTCGGTTCCATCGTCACTCCTAATGTAAATTTCCCTGCCGGAATGCCGGTCAAAATAAAACTTTTCCCAGGTATAAGGACCGCCCTTATGAAATATATAGTTGCTTTCATCAGCATATTTGGCAGTCCCGCCAGAGAAAACCGATTCCGGACTGACGGCAAGCTCGATATCCCCATTGCCCCAGCAGTTTAATTCGATATTATCATTTACATATATACCTGTCGACTGCCATTTTTTCGTCATTTTATACGTTTTCCTTTTGCTTTCCCGTAAAAAATAGATGTAATTATAATAAGTGAAAGCCATTTCCCTTCTACCGGGATTTAATGCCAGATAGCCGAAATCCGGCTGGTAAAAATAGGCCCCGCTTGCAATGAGATAATATGTCTTTTGATCCCATGCGTTCCAGTAATTTCCCGACCGGGCAAAAACGTACCTTCCTTCACCTCTCTGCATTAATGCCGAAATTTTAACTTCCCAATCCACACTCCAGCTGATTTTACCGGTAAAAACATCGAGCATGGCCATGCGGCCCATTTTCTGATCATCGCAAATCGCCGTTAAACAAAGACTTTTATTACCCGTTTTCAAAAAATACTGGGGGTAATATCCCTTCTCCGCATTCCATGTATAAAGCAGCTTTCCTTTAGGTTTTAAAAGAACATTGGGCTCTTTCATCGCGGCCTTTATAATATCATAGGTCAAATGGCGTACTTCCCCCGTCTCACTGAATAATAAAAACTCCGCATACTTGCCCTGTATAGGCAGTATTTTCAATGCCATGTGCCTTCCGTCCGTGTCCAGAGTTATGCCACGGGGGTCGAGAATCTGCCATTCCCACTTCTTTTTGTATGTTTTTGCGTCATACACCTTCAGGCTGTAATCAAACATTCCATGGTCCGTGCGTAAATTATGCCAGGTGGCATAAATTTCTTTGCCATCGTCGCTGTACCTCGCAGATAAGGGGATCATCTCTTCTCCCCTCAGGTCACGCTCGGCATCCAGGTATAGGGATTTTTCATTGATCTTCCGGCCTACGTATCCCGCGCTCATTCTGTGAATATTCAATGACGGGGTTGCTTCAGAATGCTGGAGCGGCGTGGTCGTGATAAATTCCTTTTCATCAGGCCGGATATCATTAATGTAGATGTCAAAATAATTGTCCTTGTAAATCTCTTTTTCCCAGACTTGTTCGCCGGTATTGATGTCAAACAGATACACGGTGGCGTGATCATCCGAAACCAGCATGCGGTCGCCGTCCTTAAGATATATCATCGATTTTGCCATTCGCTGATGGTCCGGAAAAATCTTGAAGGAATGGTAGAATGTGAAAAAGTAATCGGAACTGGGCAGAACGGACTGATCAACCATTGGCGGTTCCAGCCGGTCCCTGCTTTTTTGGGGATTCCATTTTCCCCTTTCAACAATCTTCATGGTTATACTGTCCATGGTTAATGGTTTTCCACGGTCCTCGGATTTGAAATTGAGAGGAATTTCGGCCCATGCGATGGGGTCCGCATCCCTGCTGCCGTCGGCACCTTTATCGTAAAGCCCTATACATAATGTCAATTCGAGGTTTTTCTCTCCATATATATCCATTAAATAGGAATCATAGTAAAAAACCCTGAAAGGACCGTTATAGGCATAATTATCGGACGTTATCAATATGTTGTCGTAATCCTCGTAACAATCATATTGACCGTCTTTGTCCCTGAGCCATGTTCCAATGGTAAAATAATTTCCATTGAGGCCCGATATCCTGATGGTGTTTATATATGCGGCAATACCGAACCCCCATCCGGAATTATCCGCAGCCTTCAAGTCTATCCTAATATCTTCCATCACTGCCTTCTGCGAATAGGCAAAGATCACCAAACACAGATAAAATGTTAAAATGATGAACCTTTTCACCTGTCTCCCCCCTTCTTCAACAGGCTCTTTATTTCCTCGACCGCCTTGCTGTCGCCTTTCAGGTAAGCGTAAACATCCTTCCCACTCTTGTCCCTGATTGATTTGTCGGCACCCGCCTTCAAGAGAAGGCTTACCCCGTCGACAAACTCCGATTCAACGGCAAGTATCAGGGCCGTTTTCCCGCCTTCGTAAGCATGATTGCAGTCCGCACCGGCTTTAAGGCACGCGGTCAATAATCCCGAATTTTGGGCTATAATGGCATATTCCAGTTCTTCCTGGGCGATGTCGGCCGTGATGTCATACTCCCTCCAGTCTTCTTCTTTCCCTTCCCCGGTTTCCTTTGCCGCATCTTCAGCGTCTACCGGTGTATAGCCGTTGACTCCCGTGTATCCGCCGAAATCAGCTGCCGAATACGGGTGCCTGCCCCAGGGGAGAAGTTTTTTCCTTAATTTCCTCTTGTCCCTTTCCTCCCGGGTGATACCGCCCAGTACGCACACCTTGAATTCCTTTTTGTCATTGGCGCGGATAAAGAGCATTCCCCCTTCGGTGGATTGAGAGTCATAGTACGAATCATACGGATAGGGGGAAACACGCTCAAGGTTGTCGTTATCACGTATGGCAAACTGGAATTTACTACCTTCGGAATGGATGGATAAATCCAGGTCTTCATCAAAATACAATCCCGTATTTTTCCACTGGCTGTCAACTTTGAATTCCATTTTATTCCGTCTATGAATGAAAACGACACCCGATCCGTAGGCATACATCATTTCCTCATATTTGGGATTTATCCTGAGAGAGGAACCGCTGCCGAAATTGACCAGGAGTTTCAATTCCCTGTCCCAGATATGCCTGTAACTGTAACCGACGGCCAAAAGCCTTCCGTCAGGGCTGATCTCTATTTCGGGAAGATCATCCGTCTGCGCGGTTAACAGCCTTTTATCAAAACGCTTCGCGGACAAATCGGCGGAAACGACCGTTGCACGGTAGGCGGGACCCCCGGCCGCACATATAAGCCTGTTTTTATCGACGGGATCGAACTTCACCCATTGAATATTGTAATATCCGGGCTTGCCTATATCGAGATACGGGTCCAGATAGGAACGGATCTTGAATAATTCCCTTCCGCTGCGGCCATCCACGATGAAAACCTGGCCCGTACAAATTCCGATCGCTATCCTTTCGGTTCCCGGGTCGACATCAAAATTGTACCGCGATTCCGCTGAATGATGGGGGATTTGAAATTCGGGGACCTCCAATGTCTGGATCTGGTATTTCCAGACCGTCTTTTTTTTCAGGATACTCCATTTTATGAGCCAGATATCGTCCAGGGGAAGACAATCCCCCATGTGAATGTTGTATTGGTTTTTATAATACACATAGACATGCTGAGAGTCAGGAGAAAAACGGGCAAAATAAGGCTCCAGCATGATCGGTTTTCCATTCCTGGTACCGGAACAAGTCGGAGAAAAACTTTTAATGGAGTATCTTCCCACCACTTTTCCGCTGCTTCCCGAAAGAACGGCAAAGCCGATAAAAGGGTCGTTAAACCGCGCGACAGGTACGGCCAGGACGTATTTCCCGTCAGAACTCACCGCCACGTATTTGATCTCCAGGCAATCGCCCTGGGCATTCGGCTCGAAAGGACGCGCCGTCCATTTTTTTTCCTCTGTCAATAAATCCCACTTCATGACGTATCCGCCGTGTGTGCCCTCGGATAAACCGGCAACGATCGAATTCCCGTCAGGGAAATAATTGCATGATTCTACGGGAACTGATCCGGGAATTTGTAAATGATATACGGAAATCCAGGCAACATCCCCTTTAACGGCATAATCCGGCTGCACATTAAATACGGGAGGTAACAGATAATCCATGTATTCATCGGTAGAAAATGCCGGAAGAAAAAAATTTAAGAAAATCAGGACAAAACAAAAAAGCCTTTTCATACATCCATCCTTCCCAAAACTGTACACTTTGCCATACATAAAATGATATGTTTCGAAGATTACTTGTCAATAATATACTAGGTGGATTTATGAACCTTGAAAAGCATGACATCACCGAAGCCGATTTTTTTAGCCAGGTAATCCATAGGGCGCTTGATGAACGAAGGAGCAGTGCCTTTGGCCATACCCCCCCATGTGACTGTCTTTTCGATTACAAACCCTTCACGAAGCAACAGCCTGCCTAACGTGGACTGTGAAAACAGGTAAAGATGGTCCGGGATGGCCGACCGCCATTTTTCCCTGAAAAGCCTGGCCTGAAAACCGTCAACATTGGGCGTTGTGATGATAGCCGTTCCTGATGGAATCAGTATTCGCTTTACCTCCCTTAAAAAAGCGGAAGGCCTGGGGACATGCTCGATTAAATGACTGAAATGAATGAGGGAAAAATAATTACCGGGAAACGCGGCGCTTTCAAGCGTGCCGATATGGATAGGCACCTTTCTCTTTTCCATTCCGTATTCGGCCGATTCCCTGCAAAGGTCGACACCCTGAACGGACCATCCCTTATCACGCATGTATTCCAAAAGCATGCCCGTGGCACACCCGATATCAAGAAACCGGCCCTCTCCCGGCAGGTTGCCGGGAGATTGATCATAACCTGAGTCTTTAAGTCCAAGTTTCATGAGGTTGAAAAAATTCCGCTCATTATCGAACTCGTACTCAAAGTAGTCCCGTGCATACCTTTTCCGAAGATCATCTAACGAGGGCTGAGGATTCTGGTAAACCAGGCCGCATTTCCGGCATTTGACATATTCAAAACGCTCTCCCGTTAAAAACGGGGAAGTGTTGTCGGAACCGCAGACATCACATTCTATGGGATAACTCGTTTCCGTTCCGGGTGAACTGGAATATGTTTTAACTTCATTCGGCATTGATAAAGGTTTCCTTTGAAGCTAAATGACCGGAAAAATCCTGGACAAATACCTGGATATGATTTCTTCCTTTATATAATTCTATGTCTCCCAACCTGAAAATCCATTCATCGGCAAAGATATTACCAAAGGCAAGATTGGAACGGGAAAGCGCAAGACGTCCCGAATTTTCCGAAAAGGCATCAAAGGTGAAAGAATAAATTTCCTGCCCGTTTCTAGCCACGGAAATCTTGTAGGGGCATAATTTCCACACCCTGTCAATATCCTCCCTTAAATCATAAGCAGAAACATATAAATTCGTTTCACCCGGCTTAAAAGTCTGTTTGTTCCCCAATGTCGTGAAGGTATTGTCGGTTTTAATCAGTATGTCTTCAACCACGGGAGTTTTTGTATCTATGAAAAAAGGTATAAGGTGTTTAATGGGATTCAGGATTTCATTTTCTTCGATGTTAATAAAGGAAATATAAAGGCTTTCTCCAGGTGTCGCCCCGGAATCTCCGGTTTTACCAAGAATGTCATTCGTACCCAATGTTTTGGAACTGGTAACGGACCCTGGTTTTAAATGCCCGTAGATGGACTGAACGTCTCCTTCATGCTGTAGTGCAACGAAACTTCCCAGACCTCTCGGTACGGAAGAATACTGGCTTTTATTCTCGTAATAGAAAATCACTTCTCCCTCGGCCACCGGAAAAACGTCCTGGTTGCCGCCCATCAGTAACAGTCCCTGCAGGCACCTGTCACCCATATTCTGGCCGAAGGTTGCCAGTATATTATGATTTTTCAGGGGCCAGTCGAACGCGTATCCCAATCCGGCGAGAGTGAATAACAGAAGGATAACCAGACGGCGGAATTTCACCTATACCTCCTCGATATTGAAAAGCAAAAGAGAACCATCCATTCCCAAAAGCAAATGGCCGTCCAATTGCTTGATAAAATCGGACGTGCTTTCATAGGATTCCGTAATTATCGTATAGAAAGGCGGTTTGACAAGCTTGATTTGTGTTCTTGGACCATGCTTCGAGGATACAAAAACATAACTGTTATCCAATCCCGGAGAAATATCCAGCAGGTGTCCTGCAAAAGGAATGGAATATACAGCGCCGCCTGCCGTATCCATCACTTTCAGGCTTTCTTTTCCTTCGATATAAAGGAAAATACCATTCTCTGAAAATTTTATCATGACTTCCCGTCTAAAATCTGTATCCAGATCAGAATAAACAGGTTTGTTGAAATCATTTGCCGACCTTGATACAAATACGAGCTGCTGCGGATCAATGCCGAACACACAGCCAAACTTGTCACCAAGATTGCTAATGGCGGAGCCTAGTATTACCGGAATACGGCTTCCCTCCGGATCAAGTTTATAGAGGCATTTGCCGGTTTTATTATAATACCTGAGGGTTCCGTTCAATAAACCGACAACAGAATTATCCCTGGAAGCGGCGAAAGTGGTTATTACGGAAGCAAATTCCTGACTCCATGCCTCATTTCCGTCCTGGTCTATTTCTTTAATCCCGGAACCGTCCAGCTTGATGAGAAACAACCTGTCGCCATACCTGTTGAACACGGGGTAGCCGGAGACGGGGAAACTCGATTTAAAGTCGCCGTTCGGTTTGTAGCAGACAAGACTCTGGTTGGCTTCCTGAACACTCGAGAAATTGATAAAGGCACTTTCCGCCAGGGCGAGATTGTAATATATATTGCTTTTGTAAAGGAAATTACCCTTTAAATCCACATACCCGAATGCATCACCCAGGGAAAATCCATAACAGGCCTTTTCATCCAGCTTGGAATTAACCTGCGTATCGGATAAATTCCTGATCCAGACCGGTTTTAAACGCGTTTCTCGCCCGGTAGGGATGGAAAAGAAAACATATAATAAAAAAACAAATATAACTGAATAGAGGAGGGAACCTTTAATTTTTTTTCGCAAAGAATCTCCTTTACGGGTTATTATGTCAGGAAGGTTTATTTCCTTCTTTTTTCTTTTGATCCGTTTCCATTTTCAGGCTCCAGACATCGATTTTCTTTTTGATAACATCAATATTTTCTTTCTGATTCAAGACCATCAGCAATCGCTTCAGGGCAGAGAGATAATTGATGGCCAGCTGCATATCGTCAAGCCTTCTGGTAGACAGCTCATATTTTTCCCTGTATTTATCGGCCGCTTTCTGAAGGAGTTTTTTGGTTAACTCAAGGTAGGAAAACCTCTCATTGTACCCTTCAACCCGTGGATCAAGGTTCCTGACTATGGACTTCAAGTCGATCAAATTCTTGCATATGGTGGCATAACGCCCCTGCAGCTCCACAAACGACCATTTCCATTTTGAGTTGGTGCCGTAGGCGTCTTCCACGGTTTGAAGGGAATATCCCAATTTTCTGACGAGGTAATATCGCTTGACGTCATCATATTGAGCGATACTGACCAGCCTTTCTTCGTATTCCGAAAAAGGAACATCTATATAATCACTGACCGTATCCTCCAGTAAAATAATGGCACGGTAAAGACCTTTTCGGCCTTCATTCAAATAGCTTTCATTTTTAACCCCAAGAAGGGAAATTGAAAGTGTATTCAATAAAACCTGATAGGAAACCAGATTAAGCTCATCATCCGCCAACTCAAGCCTTTTGTAATTAACCGTGAGATCGCTTTTTTTAAAAGTTATACCGGATTTCTTTATTTTTTCACTGATGCTGCCTATTTTTTGCTTATATTCCTTGCTTTTTGCTACAAACCGGCGTCTGGCTTCTTCACTTACCTTACCCATTTCACTTTACCCCTGAAATGCCGTATTTTTTTATAAGCTCCCTCGCGTGTTTTAATGAGACTTCATCTTTTTTATCCCCGGAAAGCATTCGGGAAATTTCTGTTTCCACTATATGCCCCTTGATCGATTTAACACGAGTCAATGTTCTATTATCGGTGATGATTTTCTCCACCTTAACATGATTATCGGCGCGTACGGCTATTGTTGCAAGATGTGTTATACAAAGAATTTGTTTTAACCTGGACAGTTCCTTTAATTTTTCGCCTACCGAAATAGCTATTTCACCCCCTATTCCGGCATCTATTTCATCGAAAATCAGGCTCATCGTCTGGTCTGCCTCCGAAAGGACGCTTTTCAAGGCGAGCATAATCCTGGACATTTCTCCCCCGGAAACGATCTTGTTCAAATTTTTATACGGTTCCCCCAGATTGGGAGAGATGAGAAATTCTATCTGATCAATACCGTAGGGAGTGTATACCGGTTGTTTTTTTTCATTCAATTTCAGAGCCACCTGGACCTGGAACTTGACCTTGGGCATTCCAAGCTGCTTTAACTCGGTTTCCACTTTTTCCTGGAGCTGCAGGGCCGCTGATTTTCTCGATTTTGACAGTGACGACGCCAGGTTCCTGATTTCACCTTCCAGTTCACTGATTTTCTGACGCAGGCTTTGTTTTTCCACATCCCAGTTCTGGATACTCTCCAGTTCCTTTTCACACGTATCCCTGTATGACAGGACCTCCTCCTCGCTGTTTCCGTATTTCTTGAAAAGAGAGCGGATTTTTGCTATTCTTGAATCGCATACATCAAGGCGGTCAGGGTCATAATCAATACTCGACCGGTAATGACGGATACTTTCAACGAAATCCTCCATCTCGTAGAAAGAATCCTGCAATTGTGTGTTCAAATTGGATAAACTCTTGTCTATCTGCACAATCTGTTCCATGGCTTCTTTAACCCTGCGCATGTTTGTCAGGACGCTGTGGGAACTGCCGGAGGCATCGGAATATACCGCGTCAATCAATGTATATAATTTCTCATGATTGGCGAGAATTTTCTGCTCGTTTTCTATTTTTTCCAGTTCGCCCGCCTTCATATTCGCTTCATCAATTTCTTTTATGGCAAATTCAAGCAGGCTTATCTCCCGTGCTCTCTCCTTTTCCGAATTTAAAAGCTTGTTATACCTGTCCCTCTGCTGCGTTAATTCCCTGAACAGGTTAAAAAACCGGAAAGCATCATTTTCCGTATTTCCGAATCTATCGAGCAGTTTTCTATGGTTCTCTGTAAAAAGCAATGATTGATTATCATGCTGGCCATGCATGTCGAATACACAGGAAGAGAATTCCGTCAAATCAGCCCTGGATACGGGGGTGGAATGGATACTTATGGAATCCCGGCCGCTTTGTTTTACCACACGCCTCAGGATAACGGCATTGTCTTCATACCTTATATTATGGGCATCCAGCCATTTTACGGCTTCTTCGTTGCCGGTAAGGTCGATAATTCCTGATATCATCGCTTCTTCCGAACCGCTCCGAATGGAAGTTTTATCCGCTTTTTTACCGAGGAGTAATCCCAAAGCACCGATAAGAATGGATTTGCCCGCCCCGGTTTCACCGGTGAGCACATTAAATCCTTTTGTGAATTTTACATTTACCCTGTCTATGAGAGCATAATTATGGATAATCAACTCTTCAAGCATTGGGGCCTCCAGACCAGTTCAATTTGGATCTCAATACTTCATAGAAATTTCTTCTGTCCGAATTAATGATCAGGCTTTTTATCGGCGATTTTTTAATGTAGAGAATATCTTCAGCTTTAAGATCAAACGTTTCCTGCCCGTCAATTGTCAAGAGAAGGTCGGTCCTCTGTTCCCGCTCGACAAGAACCCTGATGTTTTCCGATCCGTGCATAACGATCGGACGATTGGAAAGGGTAAATGGACAAATGGGATTCAAAATAATGGCTTCCATTTCAGGGTGAAGGATGGGACCTTCTGCGGCCATGGAATAGGCCGTTGAACCGGTCGGTGTTGCAAGAATGACACCGTCAGCCCTGTAATGGCCGATAAAAGTATCCGAAAGGAAAATTTGAAGTTTGACCAACCGCGAAATTCCGCATGAGCCGATAACTATTTCGTTCAATCCCTGCCCCTTAAACAGGGTTTTTCCGTTTCTTTCTACTGCCGCCTCGATCATGATCCGGCGGCTTAAACTTAAATTTCCGGAGATATATTTTTCGTAGGCCTGTTTCCATTCATTTTGAGAGATCTCCGTAACAAACCCGAAATCTCCCAGATTAATGCCCATAATGGGAATTTGTTTTTGTAAAAGCATGCGGGCGGTAAAAAGGAGCGTCCCGTCACCTCCCAGGCAAAGGGCCAGGTCCATTTTTTTCAAATCAGGCAGGGGACCCTTTTTACCGTATGAATAAACATGAACGGCTATTTTTCGGGATTTGAAATATTGCTCAATTTCCTTGAGGACTTTTTTCGCATCGGGCTTGAACATGTTGGGAATGACTAAAATATTTTTAATTTCCATTCAGCCATTAGAATAGCTTTAATTTTGTTTTTTGTAAAGTTCCATAAATAAAACAAAAATCAGGGCAGCGTGGATAAAACCTTTGAAATCAATTCTATATTTTTCCTGCCCAGCATGGGGTAGCAGGGGAAAAGAAGGCACCGGAGCATGAGGTTCCTGGCATTGGGCAAAGACTCATCCTCATCCAATAAGGCCGCAATGGAATGATTGAAAGCGGGATATGTGTCTACGTCCCGCTTCAAGGCATATTTTCTTGCCTCCTTCATACCGGTATCGATAATGACAGGGAAGGTATAATATATATTCTCCCCCCTGTCATCCTGCTGGATAATGGTCTTATGGCGTGAACGCATGATGGCATTGGCGAACGTGGAGGCTATTTCCTTTCGATGGTTGATAAAACTTTCCAATTCCTTTATCTGCGCCAGTCCCAGGGAGGCATTTAAATCCGGCATATAAAAACAATCCCGCGTCCGCTCCCGTAATTTGAGGATTTTGCCGTACGCTTTTTTATCACGGGCAAGTATGAGAGCCCCGCCACCCGTAGTGAGAATACTTTCGGGATTGGTAGCCATAACTGAAAAATCGCCGAAACATCCGCATTTTTTTTCCAAAAAAGAAGCCCCTACCGCCTGAGAAAGGTCTTCGATTAAAGGAATCCCATAAGACGTTATCTGTTCAAGGTCGGGGACAATTCCCAATGTATAGTGAAGAAGAATAAGTTTTGGATTTTTATCAGTTAATGAATTAACCTGATTTGGCAACAGGGCACCCGAGTCAGGGTCCACATCAGCGAATAAGGGATTCAAGCCCCTGGCATTCAATACGTCAAGGTACATGGAGGGGGAAAGCGAAGAAACGATGACATTATCACCCCTTTCCAGTTCCATCAGGTCAATGACCAAAGCGAGCGCATTGAAATAATTCGAAACGGCCATGCCGTTATGTAATTCAAGATATTTTGCCATTGTATGCGCCAGTTCATCGGATAATGGACCCTGTCCTATAACATCGGAGATCATGCATGTCAACACATTGCCCATGTCATTGCGCTTAATGGTCGGCCTAAAAACGGGAATACTCATACTGTCGTGCTTATTTGCTTACCTTTCCAATTTGGTGTAATTCAACCGGATTGAAGAGCTTCTCTATGTTCAAGATAATGAGATATTCTCCTTCGTTATTCACAACCCCTTTAATGTACTCAGCGCCTATGCCGCTGATCATCTTGGGCGGAGGCTGGATGGAGCGCTCATCGATACTCACAACCCTGCATACTTTATCTATAATAATTCCAATCTGTGTATTATTGATGTTAATTATCACGAAACCGCTTAATAGTTCTTCGTCTTCCGAGAGCGCGGCTTTCTCGATCTGGAAACGCTTATGAAGATCGATTATAGGGAAAATCATGTTACGAAGATTTAAAATACCGGCTATAAATGAAGGGGCATTCGGAATGGAACGGATGGGGCGTATGCTGACGATTTCTTTCACATCCATTATATCCATGCCGTAAGTTTCCTTACCCAGCTGGAAAGTAACTAACTGGATTCTGGTTTCAATATCCTGCATTTTCTACCCCTCGCTCCAAAGGTGGTTTTTAGAGGTGCCTTGCCCCATCAACATTTATCATAATTAAAATCATTTTCAATAGCAAGCCTAAAATAACAATAAATTCAATACTTGTATCCGTTTTTTCCAATTAATGGAACGAACCGGCAACCGATGCTTTTTTGAGTTGAAAAGGTATTCCCTTCACGCTTTATTACATATAATTCCTGGTAAGTGGAGATATCCCCTACCGGAATTATTAATTTTCCGTTATCAGCAAGCTGTTTTTTAAGCATTACCGGCACGGAGGGGGCAGCGGCCGTCACTAAAATAGCGTCATAAAGCGCTTCCCGCTCATAACCGGAAGTACCGTCGGCAACAATAAAAATAATATTTTTGTAATTCAGGTCATCCAGAACTTTTTGAGCGCGACCGGATAAATCTTTTATCCTTTCAATAGTGATAACCTTCCGGCACAATTCGGCCAGAACTGCCGTCTGGTAGCCGCTTCCTGTCCCTATTTCCAGGATTTTTTCATGACCGCGCAGCTCCAGCAGTTCCGTCATGTAAGCAACCATATACGGCTGTGATATTGTCTGACCATGTCCTATGGATAATGGTGTATCTGCATAACAATCAGCCAGGTTTTTGGAAAGGTTTTTTCCTGGAATAAAAAGATGCCTCGGAACCTTGAGCATGGCATCAAGGACTTTTGAATCATAAATACCGCGGCTTGCAAGCTGGAATTTAACCATTTTTTGCGCAAGAGCCTTAACACTATCCATCACAAACACTCATACTATCAATTATGATACATAAAAAAAAGGAATAAAAGCAGAATTTAAACAAGTAACAGCATTTTTATTAAAAGGATTGGTTTTTTTGTCTTTAAAAAAAAATACCTGGCAACGACCTACTCTCCCACCCAGCATCAATCTGTCTGTATTCGGCCGCG
>JAFGKU010000039.1 GCA_016928415.1 Spirochaetales bacterium | reverse complement strand
ATTATAATTAAAACACCTTTTATTGAAAATTGACGCTGAATACGGTATATTCACTTATATAAATACATTTTTAAACGACCATAAATATAGACTCACTAAATTATTATTAACAATTCTTTTATGTGCAATGATCTCCTCATGTGATTTTACATCCTCCCCCCCGGCCCCACCCCCACCCCCACCCCCATACCGTACGTATTTACAGATACTCTTGTCTGGAGTGATGAATTCACCGATGCGCCCATCAATACCGCACAAAACTGGAAATATGAATACGAAGGAAACGGATCTTGGAGTCATACCTGGAACAACGAATGGCAGCGATATGTTAACGACGGTACGGGCGGCGGCACAAATGACAAGACGACCCATGCCACCCTGCATTGGTCCAATTCATCCGGTCAACATGCATCCAGCGGTGCCAGTTATGTGAACGAGGCAAAGCTCTGTGACGATTATCATGAATATAAGGTAGCCTGGACCCCAAACAGCATCACCATGTATTTTGACGACATTCAATATTTTACCAAGAACATCACAAGCTCTGAATTTTCTGAATTCCGCCAGCCGGCCTACATCCTCCTGAATCTCGCGGTAGGTGGTAATTGGCCGGGTTATCCAACAGGGAGCGAATCTTATCCGCAATACATGTATGTCGACCGGGTGCGCGTCTATCAATAAAAGCATGGCAAATTAATATTCCATGTATTAAAATTCACCAAGCTTCACAGTCTCACGATAATGACATACCATGGGGCATGTCATTATCATTTATACCATCATGAGGAGTAAATAGATGAAGATGCTATTTATCATGTTCCCCCTGGCCGTCCTTGCCTTGATGTCCGGCTGTGATTTTTCCGGGGACTATGTTGAAGTAATCAGTGTGGATGGAGAACCGGTAGTCATGAGGGAATACAGGCTCCAGCTCTCCACCGTTACGGCAGGTGTGTTTCAGTATTTTTATGAAAAATACGGTGCCGAGGACAGCATTGGTTATTGGGATAGAAATTTCGGCGGAGAAATTCCGGGTGAATTGGCCAAGAAGAAGGCGTTTGACAAATGTGTGGACATCAAAATACGGCAGATACTTATGCGTGAAGCAGGATTGATCAAAGATATTTCCTACAGGGCCTTCATGAAGGCTCTTGCCGCCGAAAATGACAGGAGAAGAAAGACCATAGCAGAAGATGAGGTTATCTATGGTCCTGAACAATACGGGGAAATACAGTATTTTGAATACCTGCTTGATAATTTGCAATTATCTTATGCCAACAAACAAGAAGCTGAAGCACAGATAGATGAATCCGTTCTGAAGGATTATTACCTGAGCATCAGGAATCCCGTTTTCTCCAAAGGGAACGTCTACCGGATAAAGAAAATCGCCTGCCCGTTTATCGATGAAACGGGGCTGCCGGAAGCGGGCTTGAAAAAAGAAGCCGCGGCAGAAATAAAAAATATAGAAAAAAAACTGGATCAGGGTGTAAAATGGGATGACCTGGTCAAAACACTTCCGGAGGGATGCATTTCCACCGAATTCGATTTAAATCCCGCAAGCAGGAACGATGCCATCATTTCAAGCGATCTTTTAATTACTACATCTAAATTTGAACCGGGGCAAACCAGTAATATAATGGAACGCAATACCGAATTCGCCATTGTCAGGCTGATTGAAAAGAGAAACCTGGGTTTTCAGCCCTTTGATGAGGTACAGGAAAGCCTGAAAAAACGCTATCTAAGCGAGGAATACGGAAAACTGGTAGCAAAACGCATTCGATCGGCCGTCATTCATATCAATAAAAAAATATATGACAGCATAAAAATCAGGAAAGACTGAAAGGTCCCACCTTACCACATGAATGTGGTAACTCTGGGAAATAACAGGCATATCCCTCCAGGCAACGGCTGGAATTATTGTTGACGGCATGCAAATCATGCAATTTTAACTTGAGAATTTGACCTGAATTCCCTATGCTTATATTATGATGATAACTGCCGGGTATATAATTACGACTGAGGCGGGATGATATGGGGAAAATTCTCAGAATGCTGGTCATGCAGGATCAGCCCAATATCAGCCTGTTTTTCAACGTGGAAACGGCCCGGTTCAGAAAAAAATTCCCCGATATGGAAATTGACATTGACTTTGTCCCCTGGCATTTAGGTGCAGGCCGGATAATCAGGCATATCAAGGACTATAACGGCCCGGATATAGTACAGGTGGGCAATTCCTGGCTCGGTTCCCTCAATCGCTTCAACTGTTTCATGGATTTAAAAGGCCATTTCAGTGAAATCGATAACAAATCTTTCCACCCCGCAGCGGTGGATATGAGTAAAATTCCCGGTTCGGAAAAAATGCCCGCCGTTCCCTGGTACCTGGATATACGCGGCCTGTTTTATGACAAGGATACCATGTCAAGGGAAGGCATCACGGCGGAACAATTTGGAACCTGCGGCGGGTTCAAGGAAGTGTGCGGGAGATTAAAAAAGGGGAAAACCCGTCTAGATTGCATGCGCCAGATAGGTGTTTTGATTTTCCAGGATATTTCACCCTGGATCTGGAATTTCGGCGGGGATTTCTTTACGGAAGACGGGAGCGATACGGTACTCGATTCGGCTCCGTCTCTGGAAGGGCTGGATTACTATCTTGGACTGGTCGATGCCTATATGGACAGAAGTGACGACGTCCCCGACCACAGCCGGATAAACAGGTTTTTTTTCAACAATGCCGACGTTTTTTTTACCTATGGTTTGTTGGCCGCGACCATGTACATGAACAGGGATTCCTCGGGATACAACGGTGAAATCTCGAAAAAAATCGGCATAGCCATACAGCCGGCAGGGCCGGCGGCCGCGTATTGTTTTACCGGAGGAAGCTGTCTCTCAATCATGAAGTACAGTCCCAACAAGGATATGGCCATGGAGTTCCTCCATTTTTTGCTGGAAAAGGAAGCCCAATATAATTTCACACTCTGGACGGGTTATGCACCGTGCCATAAATCGGCGTTCCGCGACGTAATGAAGAATCAGGAAGAGGGAAAAAATGTGTTAACGAATTCAATTGAAAAAGCCCATACATTCCCGAATCATTTCCTCTGGCCGTCCATCGAAAACCTGCTGAGCGAATTCTGCGCTGAAATATTGGATTACGTGGTTAAAAATTCTTATAAAACATCTTTTTTAAAGGATGCGATTAATAGAATTTGCAGACAGATACGCTATATCATGAACCAATAAGGGGGCGTCAACGGAAAAGGTGAACAATGCCAAATTAATGGAAACCATCCTCTCGGTAATGGCCTGCTTCAAATCCAATACGTTTCCGTTGAATGCCATCAAGGAAGCCCTGCGTATAATACGCAGGGTTTATCAAATTGAAGTAATAAATTTTTACATGTACAACAACGCGTCTAAAACATACGATACCCTCGTGGTGGTAACCCGTTTCGGGGTAAAGGAGGCCAGGCTTTACCTCACCAACACGGCACTCAAGTCATTCAATAAATTGCTGGAATCAAAAAAAGAATATGCGTTCAGATCTCCTAAAGTGTTGAATATCCCTCTTAAAACGGACAAGCTGTATTTCGGTATGATGGAATTATCTCTAATCAGTCCCGGCGATCAGGAATACTTCAAAAAAATGGAGAAGCGGTATGAAATAGAGTTGCCCGATGATTCTTCAATCTGTGCCGAATTCAATGAGGATGTCATTAAATTCCACATATTGACAGGACGCACCCTGGCAACGGGAATCAATAATCTGGGGAAAGCATATGAACACGGTTCCAATGCCAGGGACATCGATATATACTCTTCCATCATTACGGAAATGATAGGCTCATTTGACCGGGATAAAATCCTCAAGCAGGTCCTGATAAATACGGTGCGCCTTTTAGCCATTGACCGTGCCCGTCTTTATCTCGTTGACAATCAAAAGAACAGGATTACCGGGAAGTTTGCTTATGACATCCTCAATCATATCACTTCCATTGAAGACAAATCATTTTCTCTGGAGGCCTGCGATGTTGATACGGACAATATTTTGCAGGCGGAACTGGAAAAAATATTCTCCCGGAAATCCTTTTTTTACGGCCTGGTCAGGATCATCCCCTTGAAAATAAAGGAAAAAAATATCGGATTTTTTGTCGTGGATAATTTCATATCGAGCCAGCCCTTGAAAAATCCGGACCTTCATTTCCTCAACATCATGCTCAAACAGGCAAGCGTGGCCATTGAAAACGCGCAGCTTTACAGTGAAATTGAAAACCTGGCCATCCATGACACCCTTACCGGCCTTTATAATGCACGGTTTTTCTTTGAAAAGCTGCAGGGGGAACTTAAAAAAGCGGCGAGATATAAATCAATCTTTTCGGTCCTCATGATGGATATTGATCATTTCAAGAGCTTCAACGACAACTACGGGCACCAGACGGGGGACAGGATACTCAAAGCGATCGGTAAAATCATTAAAAGCATCATCCGGGAAACCGATGTGGCGGCAAGATACGGGGGTGATGAATTCATCGTTCTTCTTGTAAACGCCGGTACAAGCGAAACCGAAACAACGGCGGAACGTATCAGGAAATGTGTGGAAAAAAACCATGTTACCGTTAAAAACAGAAATTTGAATATCACAGTAAGCGTGGGCGGAATAACATATAACGGGCAAAAAACAAACACCAAGGATATCCTGGAACAGGTGGACAAATGCCTCTATCAAGCCAAGAATTCCGGAAGAAATACAACCGTTTCAAAGAAGATGACATAAGGACCGTATAATAAATCCGGACAATAACAGGTTTCTCCTCTTGTGCAAATTTATTTTACCTTCTATTATGTTGTTCATGAAAGTTATATTAATGGGATACGGTCAAATGGGCCGGCTGGTTGAAGAAATCTGTAAGCAGAGAAACCATACAATCGCAGCCAGGATAGACCCGGTTGGCTGTGAGTTCAAGGAACTGACACCGGAAATCGCCGCAATGGGGGATATTGCCATTGAATTTTCCGTCCCCAAGAGTGCCGTCCAAAACGCGGAATTATACGGCAAACTGAAACTTTCAGCCGTAGTAGGAACGACGGGGTGGTATGACAGCGCGGAAACGGTGAAAAAATGCGTGCTTGAGGCGGGAACGGGGTACCTCTACGGGTCCAATTTCTCCATAGGCGCCCATATTTTTTTCAGAATAATCACACGGGCAACCGAATTGGCGGACCCGTTTCCCGATTACGACATTCTGGGATATGAAATCCACCACAGGAGAAAAAAAGATTCCCCTTCGGGGACCGCGCTTTCCACCGCGAAAGCCGTACTGGGAAACAGCACACGGAAGAAAAGCCTGGTAACGGAGAAACTGGACAGGGCCATTAAACCGGAGGAACTGCATTTTGCTTCGGTGCGGGGCGGGGAAGTTCCGGGCATCCACACGGTGTTATTTGATTCCCTGGCCGATACCATCGAGGTCAAACACACGGCCAGGAACCGCGGCGGTTTTGCCCTTGGCGCCGTACTGGCCGCCGAATGGCTTCACGGGAAAAAGGGCTTCTTTACCGTAGATGATTTTATTAAGGAAACCCTGAAATAAAAAAGCCGCCCTCGATAAAACGGGACGGCTTTTGAATGCATTTTAGCCCGGTAATTATGGTTTCTCAACCTCCGTGATAACAACCCCCACAGGATACGGGTAGTTCCTGTTTGGAAAATCATAGGCCAGACCCTTGATGACGACTCCGCCTTTCTTGTTGTAATTATCCCGTTTCTTGAAGAGCTTGTTCCAGGCGTCTTCGGCTTCCGACCCTTTCAGTATATACCCGTATATATTTTCACGTGTATAGGTGTCTTCACCCGGTTTCAGGAGCATAAAGCACAGGTAATCATTCTTACCGGCATTAGGCAGTTCATAGACGGTTTTTTTATCTCCCATTCCCGCCTTGAATATGACGGCGCGTCCGTCGTTACCCTTTTCGTACTTGCCTCCCTTTTTAAAATCAGTGACTTCCACTTCCTCGTAATCAGCCGGTTTCTCCGCTTCGCCGGCAGAGGTATATTCCTCGAAATTGACATCTGCCTTGGCACCGACGCCGTCTACGGTGGAAATGAGGTTGGGAATGACAGCCTTTACGGGATAGGCAAATCCGAAATTCTTCCTGGCACTGCCTTTATCCGCCTGGAGGGGAAGGCCCATTGACTGCCGCCATTGGTTCATGGCATCCATGTTCAATTTACCCGGTTCCGAGCCGACAAAATTGGCAAACTTGGTGGCAAACGCCGTGTCCGGCTTGATGCCGGGGTCGCCTTCCCTGTTGTCGCCGCTTTCGGAAAGCATGAAATCTTCGGCAAAATCCTCGTCATTCAATTCATCCAGCCCGTCGTTGGTGTAAACCACGAGATTCTGCTTGTTGCTGTCCATGTACTTGTAAAACGCGCCATTGCAGGCGAAGAACAGGTTGTTCTTCATGACGAGGTCTTCATTGCCGAATCCGTTTATGACGCCGATGCCCGCTTCCTCCCCTTCCGTCTGCATGAAGGCGATAATATTGTTTTCAAGAATCAGCTGGCCCTGGCTTCCGACAAATACACCGAATGAGCCGCCCTTGGTCGGATAAAACCATCCAAAGGCAATCGTGTTGTTCTTGATGGTCACAACGCTGCCCGGTTGTGACGACCGGCATTCAAGCGCCGCGTACATCGTATTTATGATAAGGCAATTCGATATTTCATTCTCCGTCCCCTGCCAGGAGATGTACACGCCTTCCCCTACGGGATTCATGATGATGCAGTTCCTGATCTTGATATTCGGCGACCTGGCCTGAAACGCCTTACCGGGATACGTGGGAGCCTTCATCGCCACCACATCGTTCTTGTAATGGTTACGGGTTTCACAGTTAAGGACCAGACCGTCCACTATTAACCCCTGGTGATCCTCTTTTTCCCCGCCGGCAATAATTCCCTCGGGCAGCCCCGTCCAGTCTCCCTTGTATTTTTTGCTTCTCTCAAGGATTGTCAGGTTTTTAAACGGGTCGCGGGACGAAAAATCGGCATTATAACCGCCCGCAAGCGTAAGATAAGGTACGGTAACGACAAAATGCCCGGAACCTCCCTTCCCATTGTAGGTACCCGCCGCAACATGAATGACATCCCCCCGGTTCGCCTTGGCAACGGCTTTCCAAAGCTCGCCGTAAGGATCCTTGGGAGAGGTTCCTTTCCCCTTTGCGCCCGCCTTGACATAGACATCAGCGGCAAATACGGGTAAAACAAGGACGACAAACAACAAGGCCGTCATCAAAACGGCAATTTTCCTCTGTGCTTTACGTTTCATTTATCCCTCCACATCTTATTTTTCAAAAATCCTCTATATAGCATAGGTATTTTATAAAAAAAATCAAATCGAACGCCTGTAAAAACCCCCAATATGAACACCTTTTCAAAACTTTTAATATATTGTATGGTGCTTAAAAGTCGTGTGACTTTAAGGAGGATAAAATGTTTAAAGGCGTTTTCACTGCCATCATCACGCCGTTCAGGGAAGACGATACAATAGACGAAGAAGCCCTTCGAAATCTTGTCGAAATGCAGATTGTCAAAGGCGTTCATGGACTGGTACCGGTCGGAACAACGGGGGAAAGCCCGACCTTAAGCTACGAAGAACATATAAAAGTCATTGAAATTGTCACAAAACAGGCCAACGGCCGCGTTCCTGTCATCGCAGGGACGGGCGCCAACTGCACGGACGAAGCCGTCATGCTTACCCGGAAAGCCGGGGAAATAGGCGTAACAGCCAGCCTTCAAGTGGCACCGTATTATAATAAACCGACACCGCAGGGTTTCCTTAAACATTTTACAACTATAGCGGATGCCATAGACCTCCCCATGATCGTGTATAACATACCGTCGCGGACGGGAAAAAACATCGACAATGAGACGATGCTGCAGCTGGCAAAACACAGAAATATCAAGGGAGTAAAAGAAGCCTCAGGCGACATAGGACAGGTAATGAACCTTATCATGAGAAAACCGGAGGAGTTCTGCGTCCTTTCCGGGGACGACAATCTGGCCTACCCCATAATGGCCCTGGGCGGGGACGGTGTTGTTTCGGTAGCGAGCAACCTCATTCCGGATAAAATGGCGGAACTGGTGAACCGCATGTTGAAAAAGGATTTTGAAGCTGCACTGAAAATGCATTATGAATTGTTACCGCTTTTCAAGTCGCTTTTTATTGAGACAAATCCCATACCCGTTAAAACGGCTTTGTCATTAATGAATCTTGCCAAAGAAAAATTCAGGCTTCCCATGTGTACAATGGAAGCAAAAAACAGGGAAACTTTGGTATCGGTTTTAAAGACCTATAAAATAATTTAGGGTGCTGAAAAACCCGACGGACCACGGTGCCTTAAAAAATTATATATAGGGTGCAGGTACAGGTAACGGTCATCATTTACTAAAAGGAGCATTTGTATGCCTGACAGGTTAGAATCCACACTCCGCTTTACAGATAAAACAGGAACATTTCAGTTTACCAATCCCGATCTTGTCAATGATCTTTATTTTCCATTGGCAAATGAAGCCGGAATGATGGCGGCCATCACGCCGGAACTCCACGGAGACCTGAAAACCGGTCAGGAAAAGTTCCTTTTGGCGCCCGTGTCGAGTTATGACCTGCATAATTCCAGGGCTGCAAGAAACTTCTGGTTCCTGATAAACGGGAAAGAACCGTATTCCGTTTCCGGTAACTCCGCTGTCCAGAAATCGGAAAAATTCTCGGACAACCGCAGCGAACAGGTAACTGTTGAAGCGGGTCTCCTGTGGCACCGTCTTAAAAGAACCCATAAAAAACTGGCAATTTCAACAGAGGTCCTGAGTTTCGTGCCCTGCTCCGATTTAAAAGCGGAATTGATGGAAGTAACGATCACGAATACCGGCTCAAAGGATATTACGGCAGTACCAACGGCCGCCATCCCGTTTTTTAACCGCTCCGCGGACAATATCCGGGACCACAGGCATGTCACAAGCCTGCTCAACACGATTGCCGCTAAAAAATACGGCGTATCCGTGCACCCCACCCTTTCCTTTGATGAAAGGGGGCACACGAAAAACGAGGTAACTTACGAAATTATGGGCGCGGACGGTGACGGGAATCCGCCGGAAGGCTTTTTTCCCGTAGCGGAAGATTTCATAGGTGAAGGCGGCAGCTTCGACTGGCCGGAGGCCGTTATCCGCAACCGTAAACCCGCCGCTGCCGCAAACGAAGAATACAGGGGTTACGAGGCCATGGCAGGCCTGCGGTTCAAATTGATAACGCTCAAGCCGGGGGAATCGCATACGTACAGGCTGATCATGCATATCAATGACGATGGCAGCAAGGAGGACATATCACGATTTTTAACGGGGTCATTTTTCGCAAAAGAACTGGATAAAAACCGTGAATACTGGCGGCGGAAAGTAGACGACCTTTCCTTTTCCACGGGGAATGCCGATTTCGATAACTGGATGAAATGGGTCACCCTGCAGCCGATTCTCAGGCGTATTTACGGCTGCTCCTTTCTTCCCCACCACGATTACGGCCGCGGAGGCCGGGGTTGGCGCGACCTCTGGCAGGATTGCCTGGCCCTCCTTATCATGGAACCGGACGGGGTACGCGGCCTCCTGTTCAACAATTTCGCCGGTGTCCGGATTGACGGCAGTAATGCCACGATTATCGGGTTAAAGCCCGGCGAATTCCTGGCGGACAGGAACAACATTCCCAGGGTATGGATGGATCACGGTTCATGGCCGTTCCTTACAACGAAACTGTACATCGACCAGAGCGGTGACCTGGATTTTCTCCTGGAAGAACAGGTCTACTTCAAGGATGCCAATATCGGAAGATGCACGGCCAGGGATGAAATGTGGACCCCCGAACAGGGTACAAAACTGCAGACAAAAAGCGGAGAAGTATACAAGGGTACGATCCTCGAACATATGCTCATTCAACACCTGTCCGTCTTTTTCAATGCGGGGGAACACAACAACCTGCTTCTGGAAGGGGCGGACTGGAACGATGCCTTCGACATGGCCAGGAACAGGGGGGAAAGCGTCGCCTTTTCAGCGTTATACGCAGCTGACCTGGCGGAAATGGCCCGTCTCCTGGAAGGGTTGAAAACCAGGAAAAACGTGGAAGAAATAGAAATTGCCGGCGAAATAACGGCTCTGCTGGACACCATTTCGGGAAAAAAAATCGATTACTCCTCTCATCAGGCCAGAAGAAAGGTATTGCGGGAATTTTTCTCAACCATTAAACATACGCTGACTGGTGAAAAGGTAAAAATCAGGACGGACCACCTCGTTGCCGACCTGGAAGCCAAAAGCCGGTTCCTCATGGAGCATATACGTAAAAGCGAGTGGATTGAAGGTCCGGCCGGCAGCGGCTGGTTCAACGGTTACTATGATGATGACGGGCAAAAGCTGGAAGGCATGGCCGGCAATGAGGCAAGGATGACATTGACGGGCCAGGTTTTCACCGTTATGGGCGGTACGGCGACCAGGGAACAGGTTGATAAAATAATAAAGGCGGTGGATCAAAACCTCTGGAGCGAGGAACTGGGCGGTCCTCGGCTTAATACCGATTTCAGGAAAATCCTTTTAAACATGGGACGCTGCTTCGGTTTTGCCTTCGGCCACAAGGAAAACGGGGCTGTCTTCAACCACATGGTGTCCATGTACGCCAATGCCCTGTACACACGCGGGTACGCCGCGGAAGGGTACAGAATCATGAAAAAAATCTTTACCCATTCAAGTGATTTTTCCAGGAGTAAATTTTATCCCGGTATCTCGGAATACATCAATCCGCGGGGGAGGGGGATGTACCATTACCTCACCGGTTCGGCAAGCTGGTATCTCCTGACGGTTCTTACAAGAATGTTCGGCGTACAGGGTTTCCTGGGCGACCTTTCCATAAAACCGGCGCTTGCCGCCGAACAATTCGATGCCAACCATTCAGCCGGTGTAAGGACGCTCTTTGCCGGAATCGTTTTCAACATAACGTTTAAAAATATCCCCGGGAAAGAATGCTATGAATACCGCATCAAGTCCGTTTCCCTTGACGGCAAAGCCGTAGACCATCCAACGGGCGCGGGGGAGGCGTTAATAAAACGTGAAGATATCAGCCGGCTTGACAAGAACAGCGAGCATTCGATACTCGTCGAACTGGAATAATAAATTCAGGCGGACCCGGACAACAAATCGGCAAGATGGATAAAATCATCAATACATAACTCTTCCGCCCGCACTGTTTCTTTCAGTCCCATCCGGACCAGGCAGTCATGAATAAAACTTTTCTTTAATTTCTTTAAAAGGGGCGAGGAAAAAAGGTTGTTGCGCAGGGTTTTCCGCCGCATGGCAAAGGATGCCCGCACAAGCTTCAGGAAAAATTTTTCATCAAGAGGTTTCTCCTCGCGGGAACAGGATTGTAATTCAATAATGGATGAAGTTACCTGCGGTACGGGGAAAAAGCTGCCCGGCTTCAGGTCCGAACGGACAACACAGTTAAAGGCCCACTGGCAGAAAACGGAGAAAGAGGAATAGTTATCCTCCCCCGGTTTGGCCGTCATTCGTTGGGCGAGCTCCTTTTGAACGGTAAATACCATCTTTTCGGGAAAAAATCCTTCTTCGACAAAACCAGCCAAAATAAGGGAACTGGAGGCATAGGGGAGATTGCCCGTTACCCTGGCGGGCATCCCGCTGCGGGTCCATTCCGCCTTCCAGGTTTTGACAACATCACCCCGAACCAGGTAAAAACCCGATTCCTCCCGGTCCCCGAATTCTTCCAGAAGAAACCTGATAAGTCCCGCATCTATTTCAAAAACGGTGATGCAGGTGCTCCGGTCTAAAAGCAATTCCGTCAATGCGCCCAGGCCGGGTCCGATTTCCCATATTTTTTCATCCTGGCGGACGGCGAGCAGGTCAACGATTTTCTCCCTTGCCCCGCGTGAAATCATGAAATTCTGCCCCCATCTTTTTTTTAAGCCTATATTCAGCCGGGACAGAACCATCTTGATATCATTGGGGGAATCATAATTCATTGGGACGCATAATCCTTGATCGAGTTATATTGACGCTGCACAGAAGTACGAGCAGGACGTAAAAAACAATATAATACGGTTCCCATTTCAAGGCAAGCCCGGGAACGAACCTGAAAAAATCCGTTACAAAAACGATGCACCGGTACAGAAATTGAAAAAACAGGGAACCCGCCGCGTGGAGCGGCAGAACCGGCAGAGCCCCGATAAAAAGATAAACCAGACCTGACCATAGAAACACGGTCACCAGGGGTGTAAGAATGAGGGTCACGATGATTCCTACGGGAAAATAAACAGCGAATGATTGCAGAACGAGAGGTAACGTGGCTAACTGGGCGCTTACGGAGAAGGCTATGGGAGCACACAGAAACGCGGGTAAATAAGGTGTAAGCCAGCGGGTAATGCGTTTTCCCAAAACTGAGTATCCGGCCAGGGCAAGAAAAGAAAGCTGAAAGGAAAGACTTAAAAGCGCCCCGGGGTCGAACAAAAGAATGAGGAGACAGGCCAGGGCAAGATTGTCCGGCAGGCTGATTTTCCGAGAGGCGAGTTTTCCCAAGCCCAGGGCAATCAGCATAACGGTGGCCCTTACCAGGGCGGGAGAGGGGCCGCAGAGAAAGAGGTAGGCTGCCAGGAAGCAGAACCCCGCCGCATACCGGGCCGTTTTAAAAGGCAGGGGCAGGAGAAGAAGCATCACAAACGCATACACGATGGCCACGTGCAGTCCCGACAGGGCAAGGATGTGCAGTGTTCCCGTGTCCCTGAAGCCGTTAAATACATCCTCCGGCAGATACGTCCTGTCGCCCACAAACAGGGCGGCAAACAATCCGTAAGCGGGATAACCCATGGCTTTCATCCTGTCTTCCAGGGCTTTCCTGGCAACATACCGTACCTTCCACGGGAAGGACGGGAAACCATTGTCATGGATGGCATCGTCCTTACAAAAAGCGATGTAATGGGCGTCCGGATCATCCGGCTGCCGGCTTATCTTCGCCGTTACCGAAATTTTCTGCCCCGTGTAATACAGCCTTGAACCGGTGCAGATGATTCTCACCTTCCCGCCTGCGCCGGCAGAGACCGAACGCGCATCAGAGCGGACCGACTCAAGGTAAATAGAGTGCATCGTTTTACCTGTGCGGGTGGGAACACTGTCCCTGATGATATACCCCGAGAAACCGGAAATTTCCGGCAGGTTCAAACCGGTAAAGCAATTCCGGTTCCCGGCCTCGATCCTTGAATTGAATCCATAGGCCAGGAAAATACCGGAAGCGACCGCGATCAGAAACAGTCCAATTTTTTTCCATTCAACCAGGGAAGAGACAAGTAAAAGTATACCGGGTCCAACAAGGATAACGCCGGCTGCAAGGATAAGCATGGCAACAATTTCATTTGATGACCGGATCTTGAAAAACACGGCAACCATTGAAACAGACAGATAAAGCGAAAAAGAAAACCGGCGTTTGAACGGCGGTGATGAGAAAAACAGCTTGCTGAAACGTAAAATCAACGGGTGAGTCACGTGACGACTATAAACCGGATCATTACCATTAATCAATTGGAAACAGGCAATAAAGATTTTTAAAACCGGGTAAACCGCTGTAAGGGAAATTTCACGCAAAACCCGGTAGAGTAGAGCCAGGCTGTTCGATCCTTGTCGAGCCTTGGGTTTGTGTTAACTCCCGCAAGCGAAAGGTCCTCCATTTTTGGCT
>JAFGKU010000038.1 GCA_016928415.1 Spirochaetales bacterium | reverse complement strand
GTGAAAATATAAACCAATATCCGTTAAAGTGGCTTTTTCGGCAGCCGGGATACAGGCAACACAAACGGCAGCCACACCGCCGACCTTGCTAAGGATTGATTGTGATGTCTTATGACCGGAATAGACAAACAGGAACGCGCCAACGACGAATAACAATCCGACAAACCCGTTCCGGGTGATTTTCCAATAGGCCTCGCTGATTGTATTGAGATAGATGGTAAAAAATTCAGTGACAATCACCGGTAACAATAATGCAATTAAAAAAATGATAAAACGGAGAAGCCGGTAATCAATATCCGGCTTTCTGTGTTTTTTTGTTTCTTCCATATTAATATATTCGAATATCAAAATATAATTTACAATAAAAATATTTATTTTTTTACATTCCGTACCTCACATCAGTATAAGAATTTCCCAATTAATCCTGTTGCGGGCATGGCATCTGCCATATAACATCTGTTTTGCATAAAAAAATAAATCATGCCTCTATACGCTTCTTTTATGTCTCAAATCATTATGTAAACGATAACAGTTGAATGGGACGGTTTGAATTTAAAAAAAAATATGCCTTTTTAAAAAAAATAATTGGACTTCTAAAATGCGGTATGCTATGATGTTATGTGATTGGTTATGAAAGGAGAATTTAATATAAGCGTATTTATGGTGGGGAAAAAAATTATTACGAAAAAACAGATATGTAATTTAACCTGATAAAGATAATCCCAGCAAAATGACTTTCACTTATTGTTAACGGCCGTTATTTGGCTGACGGGATAGGTCCGTCAAGGGGTATTCAAAGAACGGGCTTTCCGTTTCCTTCCTATACGTTACCGGCATTATCTTCAGCTATATAAACATCAACGACGTCCTGAGCCGGGTCAAAAACGGGTGATGGTTCGGCATTGCCGGGTTAGGTCAGGAGAAAATTTATTTATATATATTAAGGGTTTGGGACGGGACAAGGCCCGCCCCGAATTGTGAATTCATGAATGTACATTAGGGGGTACGGTAAAATGAAGAAAAACGCCACGGTCATTAATGCTTTCTTGTTGTCTACCTTTATAGTCTTTTTTTCCGTTTTCAGCCAGGGTCGCCATTTGTTCAGCCACAGCGGAACAGGACCTGAAACCACCAAAGAATTTTCCGTTTTACGCATTTTGGAAAAAGGGAAAAGCGGGTTGCGGGACCGTATCCGCCGGGGGGAACCGGCCGGGCTGCGGATATTCACGGCAGGATGTGTTAATAAAGAGCCATGGGCACTCTTCCTGACGGAGTTGACCCTTGAGCGTAACCGTCCCGGTCGGCGGATAGAGGGCCGCCTGGTGCGTCATCCCAGACCAAGGGTAGACACCGGTGTGGATAGAACCCGGATTCACAGGGCGCCATACACTCCATCAGTGTCCGCCCCCCACCAGAGTTTTTACAACCGGGGCGGCATGTTCGAAGCCCCGCCGGCTGGCAAAACCTGGTTGGATCCCGAGAATAAGCTCGACCAGGTGCAAGCCCCGGATGGTGAGAACACCGTTGCCGGAACGCCGCCGGTTTTACGTATGGCAGCTGAGTGGGAACCAGCCATCGGCGTTCTCGTCCGCTGGCCGCCGTATCTGCCCCGCAATCTTTTTGTTGAGTTTGCCCGGGAAACACGGCTATTCGTCCTCGTCGAGCACTCGGGTGCGGCGCGGGATGCCGAAACCTGGTTTCACCATTGGGGGATACCGCGCGATCGGGTGACGTTCATAGAGGTCCCCGGGAGTGACGATGCTGTCTGGGTCCGTGACTACGGCCCCCATCCGGTTTTTAACGGGAACGGCCGCATGGTGCTCCTTGACACACGCTATGACAAGACAACCCCGGAAAGTGAACTTCCCTGCGATGCGTCATTGAAGACGCCCTGGAACGGGGCCTGGGGCGACCGTTACAAGTATTACAATGTCACCCTTGATGACGCCGCTCCGTCCAGGATAGCGCAGGTTCTTGGATTGGCATCCAGTACCCTTCCCCTTGTTTTAACCGGTGGGAATTTCCTGACCGACGGCCGGGGCTGTGCACTCTCGACGTGCATCCTCCTTAACGAGAACCGCTCGGACGGCATTGAGGAGGAGGAATTCTTTTCTCTTGCACGAACCGAGCTCGGACTTGACCGTTACACCGTGGTTCCCAACTTCGAGGACGATGGTCTCCAGCACATTGACTGCCTTTTAAAGTTTCTGGATGAGAGACGAATCCTTGTGGCACGCCCGCCGCGTAACCACGTGTTGTACGAAAGATACCAGTTCATCGTCGACAAGTACCTCCGGGCGCTGAAGACCGCGGGCGGGCAGCCCTACGAGATTCTCCGCATCGATACCGTACCGTACAAAGGCGGGGGTCTGGTTGCCTACACGAATTCATTAATACTGAACGGGACTGTCTACGTTCCTCTGTTTAATATCGCCCAGGACAAGGTGGCGCTTGAGCAGTGGCATGTCGCGCTACCCGGCTACGCGGTCAAGGGATTTACCTTCGACCTCGATAAGGAACCGGCTGTTCCCGATAGTGCCCGCCGTATGTATCCGGATGGTAACGGATGGCAGCCGTTTGACGCCCTGCATTGCCGGACTCGGGCTGTATGGGATCCCGGGATGCTTTACGTCGCTGTCGATCCGGTCCCCGAGAAACAGGAATCCTTCGTGGAGTATGCCGTCACAGCATCGATCGTGCCATACAGCGGTGCTCCGCTCCTTGCGGATGGCCTGAAGCTGTACTGGCGGCCCGCCGGTGAGTCCGAGTGGCAGGTAAAAAAGCTCCGCAGGGGGGCTGACGGACGCTTCCGCGCATCGATCCCCCATGCCGCCGCCGGTATGGTCGTCGAATACTACGTCGAGGCTGCCGACGCTTCGGGAAGGACTGAAAAGGCGCCGCGGATGGCCCCGGCGGCTGTATACCGCTCCGGGGGTGCAGTGAAGAAGTGAAACGGACGCTTCCCTGTTGTTAAAAGAAGGGCCTTTTAAAGCCCTTCCATGGTATTGGCAAACCGCTTCCAGTCAAGCCGGACACCGTTGAAGTTGAACAGGTAACCGACCGGCAGGCGTGAGATTTTAAGGTAGTTGAGAAGCTGCGCTTCATATATGGGTATAATCCTGGCGACCGACTTAAGTTCAAGGATAACGGTATTATCCACGACAAGGTCAGCGATAAACCCCCCGATAGCTTTCCTGTCGTAAAATACCGTGTACACCTTCTGCCTTTCAAACGGAAGAGAAACCCTCTTAAGTTCTTCACACATGGCCTCCTCATAGGCCGATTCTACCAGCCCGGCCCCAAGCTGGCGGTGCACCTTGAACGCGCACCCAACCACCTTATACGATAACTCTTTGTAAACTATTTTGGACATGTAAACCTCCTGTTTTTTCTTTGACAGGCAACCACCCCGGAGGACCTGTCAAGGCTTCAGCGAAGCTGAACCCCGACGCAGGAGGGGCCTGGCCTTTACAGGTCCGAGGAGTGGTGTACAATGAAAAAACCCGGCAGGAGGTTTACCGTAACAGGACCCGAAGGGAGTGAGAGGCGGGTCCTGAATTATATGTTTATTAAGGTAACCGACCGTCCCGGCGCCCGAAGGGAATCCAAGCTTTAATAATAAACAAATGTATAACCAGTACCACTGTGAGTGCCAATACGTAACATCCGCGGCCATCACGGCACGTGTAACGTGCCGGGGTCCCCGTGCGCAGGCTTCAGCGGCCATTAGCGGTCAGCCTTTGACCGCCCCCGCAGTAAGGCCTTTAATGAATTGCTTCGCGAACGCCAGGTACAGCACCAGTACGGGCACGGCCGAAATAGCGAGCGCGCTCAGGATGTACGTCCAGTTTGACTGGTACTGGCCGAAGAGGAGGGATATGCCGAGGATGAGGGTGCGCTGGTCTTCGGTGCGGATGAAGATGAGGGGAAACCAGAGGTCGTTCCAGATGGGGATGAGGTTGAAGATGGCCACGGTGCTCAGGGCGGGCCGTATAAGGGGAATGACTATCTTCAGGTAAATGCCGAAGCGGTTGGCGCCGTCTATTTTGGCCGCTTCGAACAGTTCGTCGGGAAGCGCGCGGATGAAGTCGGTGAGGACGAACACGGCGATGGGCAGGCCCATGGCCACGTAGACGGGGATGAGGCTGAAGACGGTGTCCAGGAGGCCCATGGCCTTGATTGTCTGCAGGAGGTTTATGGTTCCCAGGCGGAGGGGTATCATGAGGCCGGCTATGAAATAGATGTAGAACAGGCCGGGGATTTTTGAGCGCCACTTGGCGATGGAATAGGCGGCGATGGAGCCCAGGAAAAGTATGAGGAAAAGGGAAACGGTGGTTATGAAGAAGCTGTTCCTGAAATAAAAGCTGAAATTGCTGTCGGTCCAGGCGTTTAAGTAGCCGTCCACCGTTACTTCCGTGGGGAGACTGAAAGGGTCCTTGAAGATGTCCCGCTTGGGCTTGAACGAATTGACCATGAGGGTCCAGAGGGGGAAGATGACGATGAGGGCCCAGAGGGTGAGTACGACGTACGTGACAATCTTGTAAGGCAGGGATGGTTTCATCTATTGGCCTCCAGGCGCTGTTTCCTGGAGAGAAAGAGCCAGGTGAGGACGCCGGTTAAAAGGAGGAGGAAGGTGACGGTGGCCAGGGCGGCGCCGACGCCCATGTTGGGTTCGGCAACGGGATGTTCGCCGGCTATGGCGGTCCGGTAAAAGAAGGTTCCCAGGAGGTCGGTTGAGTACATGGGTTCGCCGCGGTGGGTGGCCATGGCGAAGATGATGTCGAACGCGGTGAAATTGCCCACGAACGTGAGCACGGAAACTATGCCGATGACGGGGAGGATAAGGGGTATTTTAAAACGCCAGAAGATGGCCGCGTTGGAAGCCCCGTCTATCATGGCGGATTCGACTATTTCGTCGGAAACGGTAAACAGTGCGGCCACGAACATCATGGTGGGAAGGCTCACCCATTGCCATGAGGAAATGAGGGAAATGATAGGAAGGGCAATCTGGGTGTCGCCCAGCCATGGTCGTATCAATGAGTCCAGGTGCACTGCCGTGAGTATTTTGTTCAGGGCGCCCCATTGCGGATTGAGGATGAGCGTCCAGATGAACCCGATAACGAGGGTTGAAAGGGTTGTGGGCATGAAAATAATGGTCCGGTACACGCTGTGTCCCTTGAACTTTGAGGCCAGAAAAGAGGCAAAGAGGAGGCCAAGGGTATTCTGTACGAACATGTGAATGCCGAAGAATATAAACGTGTTCCGGAGGGCATTGTAAAACCGGACGCTTAAAACGGGGTCCGTGAACAGGCTCACGTAATTATCGAATCCGACGAAATTGTCCGGCCTTAACCCCTTTCCGGTGAAGAAACTCAATCTAATGGATTGAAAGAGGGGGAAGGCCATGAAAATGCTGTAAACGAGAAGTGCCGGTATGAGAAAGAGAATCCAGACAAGGTGGGCGCTTGATTTTTTCCTCAGTATGCCGTTCAATAGGCTGATTTTTCCCGTTTCCATCTGTTATAACCACCTCGCTTAAGTATCAGGTGTGCCCCGTTTAAGGGCACACCCGTTAATCCGGAAGAAATATTAATTACCGCAGTTTTTCGCCGGTTCAAACCATTGGGCCAGTCCCTTCTGCAGGGCGTCGGCCGCCTGTTTGGCTGTCAGTTCGCCTTTCAGGATGAGAATGGCATTGTTCTGCATGAGGGAATACCCGTCCGGTGAACCGTCAAGCAGGGAAGGCCATGCCCAGCGGACATCGAGGCCGCGTCCCTTGTTGAGCGAGAGGAACGCGTCGGCGTGCTTGTTGGTAAGCGAGGGTATGTCCTTGTGAACGGGGAAGAACCCGGGCAGTTCGTTACCGAAAAGGGTCGCCGCTTCCTTTGTGGTCAGCCATTCCAGGAACAATTTGGCTTCTGCCTTGTATTTAGACTTCGAGTTCAGGCCCATTCCCGCGTCCATGTGGAAGCAAATGTACTTGTCTTTTTCCGTCGGGCCCGGTGTGGCAAAGACACTCCATTCGAAATCCGGGTTTTCCGACTCAAAGAAGGAAATGTCCCAGGAACCGCCCATCCACATGGCGGCCTTCTGCATGAGGAAGAGCTGCTGGCTGTCATAGTAATTGAGGGCTTCCTGCCCCTTGGGCAGGTACGGGGCCATGTCCGCAACGGCCTGGAAAGCGGCTGCCACGTGTTCGTCGTTGAAGCAGCGTTTGCCTGTTTCATACTGCATCCTGCCTTCGTATCCGCCGATGAAGGCGGGGGCGAGGTTCATGAACACGATTTCCGCGATGGTCCATTCATCGCCGGAGGCATTGGCGAACGGAACATAACCGGCGTCCTTTATGGCCCTGGCCGTTTTAATCAGCTCGGGCCAGGTCCCGGGAATGGAAAGGGACAATTTCTTGAAGATGTCCACGTTGTAGTAGATGCCGTGGGATACGGCCAGCAATGGCACGCCATAGGGGGTGCCATCCGTGTCGGCCCAGGGCATGATTGATTCCTTTGTAAAAGCATCGTTTAAGCCGGGAAGCCCTTTCAGGTTTTCGAGGTAACCTTCCTTGTACAGCTGCCTGGAAATGCCGAACGATCTCAGGTAGAACAGGTCCGGTGCCGTGCCGCCCTCAAGCTGTGTTCTCAGGACGGCATTGTATTCAGGCGGATTTGTGGGGTCGAATTTTATCCTGATGTCCGGGTATTTCCGGCTGAAAGCATCGCAGATTTTCTTAATCTGTTTGACATCGTCCACCCTCCAGGAGCCCATCGTGAGGGTAACCGCCTCACCGCCTTTTTCGCCGTCCCCTGTCGCAAAGGCATTGATAACGGGCATGGCGAGAAAAACGGCAATCATTAATAAAAATACACATTTGTTTTTCATTTTTTTATCTCCCTTGTCTTTTTATATTGTGAACAGGGTAAACCAGGTACTTGCCGGCGGGCAAGGTACCAAAGTACTTTTGTGGTACTTTTTGACAGGAGTCAGGAGTCAGGAGGCAGGAGTCAGGAGTCAGGAGTCAGGAGTCAGGAGTCAGGAGTCAGGAGTCAGAAGTCAGAAGTCAGAAATCAGAAATCAGAAATCAGGAGGCAGGAGGCAGGAGGCAGGAGGCAGGAGGCAGAAGTCAGAAGTCAGAAATCAGAAGTCAGGAATCGGGAGGCAGGAGGCAGGAGGCAGGAGGCAGGAGGCGGGAGGCAGAAGTCAGAAGTCAGAAGTCAGAAGTCAGGAATCGGGAGTCGGGAGTCGGGAGGATGCGTGTGCAAATGGTTATGACTCTGTTTTGTCTTCCGTGACGCCTAAGCCGAGTTTCATGGCGTGGCTCCGGCCGCTGATGCCCAGTTTTGAGTAGAGGACGCTGACGTAGTTTTTTACCGTCTGTTCGGCCAGGTAGAGGCGGGCGGCGATTTCACTGTTGTTGTGGCCCTCGGAAATGAGTTTGAGTATTGTCTTTTCCCTTTCGGTCAGGCTTTTCAGTTTATCCCCGGTACCGCCTTCCGGCTCCGGTTTTTTCAGGCCGTAGGCATGGTCGACGAGCTTGGCCGCGACGTGCTGGGCAATGAGAACGTGGCCTTCGTTTACCGCCCTGATGGCGGAGATGACGTCGCCCGGGGGTATGTCCTTTAGGAGGTACCCCGCGGCCCCGTAATGAAGGGCGTTGAGGACGTATTCGTCGTCGTTGAACGTGGTGAGCATGATGATGTGCGTTTCCGGCTGCCGCCCGTGGATTTCTTTGGTGGCCATGACGCCGTCCATTACCGGCATGCGTACATCCATGAGGATGACGTCCGGTTTGAGCTCGAGGGCCATGGCAACCGCTTCTTCACCGTTGCGGGCAATCCCGGCCACCTCGATATCCCCGGCGCGGATTTCCAGTACCGTTTTCAGGCTTTCCACGAAAAGAGTCTGGTCGTCCGCCAGAAGAATCCGGATTTTATCCATTATAAACAGCCTTTATCGGGAGAAGGGCTTTCAATTCAAAGCCGTCAAAAACGTTGTCCGCCCTAATCCAGCCGCCCACCTGTTCCACGCGTTCGCGCATTCCCTGCATGCCGATGCCCTCCTTTATGTCCTGGCAGCCGCGGCCATTGTCGTGGATGCTGATTCGCAGGCCCTCCGGTTCGTTCCAGAAGAGGATGCGGATGCGGGTTGCCTTGCCGTGCCTGAATGCGTTTATAAGGCCTTCCTGGATAATCCTGTAAATAATGGCGTCCGAGTCCGTACTTTTCGGATAGGAGGAAAGGTTCCCGAATTCGAGCCGCACGTCTATGCCGGTAACTATCCTGAACGTTTTTATAAGAGTGTAGATGGAGCGCGACCTGTCCGGTTTTTCCTCTTCCTCGTTGCGGAGGATATGGAGGGCACTCCTTACTTCCTTCAATCCCTCCCTGGCCTGGTCCCGGGTTTTTACCAGCAGGTCCTTCAGCCGGTCGGAGTCCGACAGGTCGATGCCCGCTTCCATCATCATGATGATGTTGGTGAGGGTGTAGCCGATAGTATCGTGTATTTCCCGTGTTATGTGCTTGCGCTCCGAATCGCGCGATTTTTCACTCGCCGTTTTGGCGTACTGCTGGAACCCGATATTGGCGTCGGTGAGCCGGGCAATGGACTGGTTCAGCTTGTCCGCCACGTTCGTTTCATTGAGCCATTTTTTCCCGAAATAACTCATGACGGCGGCGAGGATGGAAACGGTGAGCAGGAAAATCCCGTAGACAATCAAATTCGCCAGGGGAGGCGCGGCGAGTTTTTTACCCCACGCGGTAATAGGCTGTTGGTTCAAAAACATGAGGATGAGAAGGAGCGCGGTTGCCACGGTATTGAACGGCAGGGAGAGGGTGAGGTTCACTTCCAGCAGGAGTGAACAGAACAGAAGAAATTCAATTTCAAAATTCCGGCCCAGCGGGTATCCCACGATGACGATGAAAACGAATTTCAACATGAAAATAAGGGTCAAAATTTTTTTGTCCTTTATAAAGGGGATGTAAAAGGAGAGGAGGACAAGCAGCCCGGTAATGATGCAGTAGCCGACGGTCCAGCTGGCGTTTACCTGCAGCGTGCCGAGCGTTGTGAGGTAGAGAAGCAATGCGGCAAGCAGGCAGAGCACGGAAAGGCCCGGCACGATGATAAGCGTAATTCTGTTTTTTGTCCGGATTTCATTCCTTAAACTGTGCATATTTCACCGTTGGGCACTTTAAAAAAATAAGTTGCTACGGGTGCCTTATTGTCCGTTAACAGTAACACGGGGCCATGGGGTTGTCAACAGAGTTTTTTACGCTGTATCTTTTCAGGCCATTTGTCGGGCTGCACAGGAAGCCCGGTTAAGGAGAAGGCCGGGATTTTATCATGATTAAAGACGGAAGGGATTTGCCGCCTTCATTGGTGATGACAAGTGTATTGTCCGGGAGGAAGCAGAGGCCTTCCGGCTGGTTGAATATCCTTTTATCGAGGGGGTGTATGTCGCGAAGGTTCCCCTTGCGGGAGAAAACATAGATGAGATGTTCCACCGAGGAAAGAACGTAGACGTATTCGGTTGCCGGATGAACGGCTATGTCGGAAGGAACAAACTTGAGTCCGCCCTTGGGAATTTTAATCTCTTTTTTCTTCGCGTCTTTTTCAAGCTTTTCCGCTTCAATGGACAAAAACGGTTTTTTTTCCATTTTCCACTTTTTGATGTCGTACCGGTAAACGTAATGCCGTTTCTTTGATTTCTTTTCCAGTTCCGTTTTGGAGGATATATAGAGTTCATGCTTCCCTGGCTGGAAACAGAGACCTTCGTTGTCTATGGTTGTGATGCCCGTATCAATTTTCTGCGTTTCAGGATTGCCCAATGCATAATCGCTGACCCTGTAAAGCGTACCCGAGCTTTCCAGCACGTACATGTCCGGACCGGCAAGGGCTATGCCCTCGTAATCCCCTTTGCCGTGGAACTTGATTTCCTCCCTGACCTTCTGCGCCTTCAGGTCGTAAACATAGATGAATCCCTTCTCATCCTGCACGCAGGCAATGGTATCCGCATCGATGGCCGTCACACCCGATATCTCCTGGAGAGCGGCGGGCAGGGTAATCACCTTGTACGGGGTATTGAAGTCATAAAACGGCAGGTTATCCGGTATTTCCGCCGCGGTAAACAATGATAAAAAAGTCGATAGTAATACTGTTACCAGGATTGTTTTCATGTCTTTCCTTTGCATCTAAACTACTGGTATATAGTTTAGCACGGTGGGGGGGTAAATTCAATACTGTTGGTTGTTTTGGGACAGTTGAGGTCCTCGGGTAACTGGGATGGGGGACATGACGGAGAGATCGGGGAGTTAACGAACAATATTACCGCTGAAGAAGAATTAATTTCCCTGTCGTTGCCTTGGGAGTAATTTCGATGTTTTTTTCAATTTTAAGGTTAACAAGGACGGGTTTAACTGCCGGATTAATTTGAATAAATATGCAATTCCGTTTAAAATATGTATGAGTCGAATTAATTTTAAGCGATCTCCTGTTTTCAGCATTTCTGTAGTTATGATAAGTAAATGACAGGCGGGCTGTCGCCCGGATTGCTTAGATATCAAAGTCTGTATCTGCATGGAGGAAAAAATGGAAAAAACAACCGTGTTCAGGGAAATGAAGGATATTCCGGAACAATTTACTATCAGCCCGGTAAAACAACAGGAATACCTGATTGACGGGGAGATATTCTACTGGAAAGGGGAATTTATAGAGGTTGTAAGCCCGGTCTGCCTGAAGGAAGGCGATGCCGTTAAACCGGCCGTTATCGGAAGATATCCGTCCCTGACGGCGGAGGAATCCTTGAAGGCACTTGAAGCGGCTTGCAGGGCGTTTGATTCCGGTACGGGGAAATGGCCCATGATGGGAGTTCAGGAAAGAATCGGCTGTGTGAAAGATTTTGCGAACCTCATGAAAGAACAGAGGGAAGAAATTGTGAACCTGCTCATGTGGGAAATCGGTAAAAACCTTCCGGACAGCCGGAAGGAGTTTGACAGAACTGTTGAATATATCATTGCCACCATTGACGCGCTTAAAAACCTGGACAGGGCCTCCAGCCGTTTTGAAATGGACGGGGGCATCATTGCCCAGATAAGGAGGGCGCCCCTTGGCGTGGTCCTCTGCATGGGGCCTTTTAATTATCCCCTGAATGAAACCTTCACGACACTCATTCCCGCGCTCATCATGGGAAACACGGTTGTGATTAAGCCGGCAAAACACGGCGTGCTTCTCTTGCGGCCTTTACTGAAGGCATTTCAGACCTGTTTTCCCAGGGGCGTGGTGAATACCATTTACGGGGAAGGAAAAACGATAATAGGCCCTCTGATGGAGTCCGGTAAGGTGGATGTACTGGCCTTCATAGGTTCGAAACGGGTGTCGAATATCCTGGAGAAACAGCATCCCATGCCCAACAGGCTGACCACGGTGCTGGGTTTAAATGCGAAAAATCCCGGTATCATACTGGAAGACGCGGACCTGGATGTAACGGTAAGTGAATGCATAAGGGGTTCCCTTTCCTTTAACGGTCAAAGGTGCACGGCATTGAAAATATTGTTTGTCCAGGAAAAAATAGCGGATGAATTCGCTAAAAGGTTTTCCGACGGAGTTTCATCACTCAAGGGAGGGCTTCCCTGGGATGAGGATGTGAAAATAACGCCTTTGCCTGAGGAAGGCAAGACGGGGCACATGTTATCCTATATAGAGGATGCCATAGCCAATGGGGCAAAGGTAATTAATGAAGGGGGAGGAGTGGTTGATGAAACTTTTATAACCCCGGCCGTGGTTTATCCCGTAAACGCGAAAATGAAGCTCTACAATGAGGAACAGTTCGGCCCGGTCGTTCCGATCGTGCCGTTCAAGGATTTAAGCGAACCCATAAAGTACATAGAAAATTCGTGTTACGGACAGCAGGTGAGCCTGTTCGGTAAAAACCCGGCTGAACTGGCCCGTTTGATAGACCAGCTTGTCAACCAGGTTTGCCGGGTGAACATCAACTGCCAGTGCCAGCGCGGTCCCGATTCCTTTCCCTTTACCGGCAGAAAGGATTCGGCGGAGGGGACTCTTTCCGTCACCGATGCCCTGAAAGTTTTTTCCATCCGGACCCTGGTCGCCGCAAAGGAAAGCGACCTCAACAAGCGGATTATCAATGAAATCGTGAAAGAAAGGAAATCCGGTTTCCTGTCAACCGATTTCATTTTGTGATGAAACTATGACAGAACCAGGGTTTTTGCGGTGATCTTTAGTTATTCATCTCTTCTTCATTACTGAATAGGGACAGCATGCTTGAATTGACCAGGGTAACCAGTTCATATTTACTTTCTACATTCAGTTTCCTGTAAATGTTACGGATATACGGTTTTATCGTATTCAGGGATATGTGTAATGCGCTGGCGATTTCCCTGTATTCATCACCCTGGACCAACAGTTCAATAATTTCCTTTTCACGCGGGGTAATGTGATGTTCATGGCATATACTGTTGAATTTGAAACACCTGGCCCGGTTTTCCGCCTCCAGGGAACGGAGAGCCAGGGAGATCTTGTTTTCCATTTCATGAATGTTTGATTCATATTGGGCGTGCTTAATCTGCAAATGACTGGCAAGTTTTGCCTTTAGCTCGATTATGGAGAATGGCTTCTGTATAAAATCAACCGCCCCCATCGCCAGTCCCTTTAACATTGTATCCGGATGGAATTTTGCAGTGAGAAAAATAAAGGGAATATAGGCATACATTTCCAACTGTAACAGGGTTTTATAAAATTCATAGCCATCCATCGTATCCATCATGATATCGGATATTATCATGTCCGGTTTGGGAATTGAACGGATTTTCTTGAGAGCCTGGCTCCCGTTTTTCGCGTAAAATACGTTGTAATCATCCATCAGGTTCAGTTGCAGATAATACAGCATATACATATTGTCTTCCACGACCAGCAGACTGTATTGGTCCGGTCTGTAATTCTCGGGCTTCAATTGTATCCAAACCGGCTTGTTCGGGGGTTCCGGGGAGGTGATTTCATTGACGGGAGCATCCGCGCTCGCCGGATGATGCGCCGGCAGCGAAATGACAATCTCCGTACCCTTTTCGGGCTCGCTGTGCACCGCCACCGTTCCTTTCACATCGTCGATTATTTTTTTGACAATGGACAGGCCGACCCCGATCCCCTCGATATTCCTTTTTTTCCGGGAAATCTGGTAATACGGTTCAAAAATATTTTTTACCTTTTCCTGGTCCATCCCCATACCCGTGTCCTTTACCGAAAAAATCAGGGTATCCGAAACCTGTTTCAGAGACACGGTAATCCGGCCCGCCGGTCCGGTAAATTTTATGGCATTATCCAGTAAATTGTTCACAATACGGTCAAGGGCGGCGGGATCCATTTTGGCAAACAGCTTATCCCCTATATTTTCATGGAGACTGATTGTTTTTTTATCCGTGATCTCTTTAAATAGCAGGACTTTTTCCCTGATTATCCTGGAAAGGTCTACGACCATATTATGGTCATAGAAGACCTGGCCCTTATGCAATTTCTCGATATCCAGAAAATTGTGTATGTCATTTTTCAATTTGTATAAATTTTGCTCCATGATCCGGATTTCTTCGGACATTCCCCTTTTTCTAATATCCTGTTCAAGATAATTGCTGATTATGGTAATCGGTGTTTTGGTTTCATGGGCCAGGTTGATAAAAAAATTCGTTTTCTGTTCATTCGCCTCCTGCAATTGTGCTGTCCGCTGCTTCACCTTTATTTCGAGATCATTTGAGTAAACCTGTAACTCCCGGGAGAGAAGTGTCACCTTCTGAAACAGCCGTGAAAACCGGATGGCCAATATAAAGGAATAGGCCAGTATAAAACCGAACAATCCGATATGGGAATATATACCGGTATGTAAGACATCAAATACATACAACATATCATTGACAACCAGCATGAAGAAGATACTGAATCCCGTAAGGGAGAGGACCGCTCCTTCCCGCCTGCGTTTGATTGCAATCACCAGGGTAAACACAATATACAACGCATTGGCGGCCAGGGCCGTCTGCCCGATAATAAGCAGATGCACAAAAAACCTGAACGGCGTGATTATGATAATGAGGGACAGGATGAGGCCCGCACCCAGGCTGCCCATGACGACCGGTTTGTACATATCCTTGGGAAACTGGTAAAAAATAAAAAACAGGAAAACCGGCGGGCCCATGGCCACTGTCAAGTGCCCAATTTTTTTTCCAATCTCCCAAAAATAGGGAGGATAAAACGGGATAATGAAACCAACCCCGGTCATCAATGTCCGTGAGGCAATAATCAGGCAGAACAGGGCGAATAACAGCGTGGAATAATCTTTTTTGCGGAAAAGAAACAACCCGAAATGGTAAACCGCGAAAATAAATATACTGCCGAAGAGGGCAAAATCAAAAAACAGGGATTTTTCGTTTTCCATCAGGATTATGTCCTGTTTGCCCAGGGTAATGCTGTTGGTGATTCCTCCCCAGAGATCGTCAAAATTCGAGACCTGGAGAATGATGTCAATGGTACCCGACCCGTTTATGGAACTGACGGTATGATGGTTAAAACCGGCGCGGGCCTTTTCCCGGTCCCGGCTGACAATGCCGACAGCCGCAACCCGGGTATCATTTATCCACAGGTTGTAGGCGGTCAGGACTTCGGGTATTTTTATGCTGAATAAACGGAGTTCGGGATTCAGTTTCACACGCAGGCGGTAGGTGGCAACCCCGTATCCCGGAATTTCCACAGGACCCTTGAATTTGGTCCAGCCGCCGGGTACCTGGATGAAACCGGTTCTTGCCGGTTTTGGGTCACGGGAAAAATCCCCGGGGAGCAGCAGCCGGTCCCAGTAGAATTCCCATTCCCCATCCAGCTTGATTATCACATTCCCCTCGGGGTCGTAATCAGATAGATCCAGAAAACCGGCGCGGACAAGAGGCTGTTTCCCCTCGGCACAAAGGACCGATGAAGCCAAACCAAGAAGTACCAAAATGCAGCAGATAAACTTTTTTCTTGCCATATTTTTTTTTACTTTTTCTAAAAATCGCTGTATTAAACTGAACTAAAAGTCTCCATCACCTGCAGTTCCGAAAAAACAATCGGTGTCCGCTTGCGTTTATTTTAATACATATTAAGGAAACCGGTCAACATAAAACCCGGCAGGGGCCGGAAATTGCCAAGACAGGCACGGTCATGTGATTTTATTTTTTTCGTTTTACTATGATAATACCGCTTTATTAAAAGGATATATTATGGAATATTTGTTTGAAGGAAATGAAAAAAGTAAACTTATTCTTTTTAATCATTTTTTGTGCCCTGCTGTTTCTGCCCCCCGGTTTTAGTGACCCGAATCCAAAATTAATACAAACCCTGGTCCGGGCCGGGATTGGTGACCTGGCAACCCGGGAGATGGGGACGGACGGACTTATCCGCCTGAATGGGGCTGAATTTGGATCGCCGGAATTCGATGATTCCGGCTGGAATGGGATAAAAATCCCCTCCTTTTGGAACGATCATGGATATGAGGCCTGCGGTTACGGCGGACCGTGGTTTGCGCCGGTGATTGGGAGCTACCAAAAACCCGATTTCCAGGCCCGGCTGCAAAACGTTTTTGAAGGATTCATGCTTGGGATTTTTCTGATGATCTGTGTTTTTTGCCTTGTTATATGGCTCATGAAAAAGAAGGAACCGGCCGGTCTGTTTTGTTTTTTGTCCTGTCTGGCCATTGCCTTACGGGCTTTAATGGATAATTCCTTTATGGAACCCGTTTTTATTGATTACAACATTTTTGATATCACGTACCGGATAGGAGCCGGAACGGTTCCTTTGGCCTTTTTATTCTATTTCTGTTTTATGGACCGGTTGTACAGGGGCCGGTTGAATAAAAAAGTCTTAACCTGTTTTATCATCCTCAGCCTGGGCTTGTTTTTATTGTGGGTTTTTGTTCCGCCCTGGTATCTGCCGTCTCCGGCGGTCCGGTTTGATTTTGTCGCTGTTGTCTTTGGCCTGGCTGCCGTTCTAATACTTGTTTTTCTGCATGTGAGAAAGGCCGGTGAAGCGGGAATACTGGTATGCGGCGTGCTTATTATGGGCCTCTCCGTGGCATTGGAGGCTGTTCATGATAATACACCCGCTTTCACCGGTATTCTCAATATTCAACTGGGATTTTTATGCTTCACGATTTTAAACATGGTTATTGTCGCCCGCCGCTTTTCAAAAGTTTTCCGCAACACCGGGCGGCCGGCGGTTCGCCTGCAGGAGGAAGGAATGGCCGGGACCGTAAAACTGAAGGAACAAATGAGTGCCCTGGAATCAGATATCCGGGAAAAAACGGATTTCTTCATCATTCTGGCCCATGAAGTCAGGACGCCGCTTACCTTGATGACCCACGCCTTGAAACGGTTTAAAGACCGGCATGGCGGTAATCCGGAGCTGGACATGCTCGGGAAAAATTTCGACAAATTAAAGAGGGACATTATAAACACCCTGGACTTTGAAAAACTCAACCGCAACCAGTTGGCTTATAATCACAATCAATTAGTGTCCTTTTCTGCATTGCTGCAGGAAAAGGTGGCTCTGTTCCGGGATTATGCACGTACCAAAAAAATCAAATTGAATCATGAGATTTCACGGGATGTACCGGTTTTGGCGGATCCGTTTGCCCTGGACCGGATAATTAATAATCTTATTGACAATGCCATCCGTTATACGCCGGAATACGGTATGATAGATGTGGTACTGAAAACCGATAATTCGAATATTTATTTTACCGTGGTCGATACCGGGATCGGAATCCCGGAAGAACGGAGGGCCCGCATTTTTAAACCCTATTACCAGTTATCCCACAGGAAAGTGAATATTGAGGGAATTGGTATGGGGCTTTCTATAGTAAAAAAGATTATGGACAATATCGGCGGCACCATACAATGTTACAGCAAACCGGGTATAGGCACGCGTTTTGAACTGTCATTTCCAATCAGGGAGACCGGTGAAAAGATCCCGGTATCAGAGGAGGCGCCCCATTTTTCGAAGTCCATTGATTTCCCCACGCCGTCCCTGCCGCCGGCAACCCACTTAGTGGACCCGGCAAAAGACCTGATATTTATTGTGGAAGACAACTGGAGCATGGTGTCATACCTCTACAGCCAACTGGCGGACCGGTACAATGTCGCCTATGCATTGTCCGGAAAAGAGGGCTTATCCAGGCTGGACGGCTTGCCCGCGCCCTCATTGATTATCACGGACATAATCATGGATGAACTGGACGGTATTGAATTTATCGAACACCTTTCGGCCAGTGAGAAATACCGCGCAGTCCCGATAATCGTGCTGACCGCCAAAGCTGAGCAAGGTGAAAAACTCCGGGCGCTATCTTTGGGAGCCATCGGAGTTATTTGTAAACCGTTTTCACTTGAAGAACTGAAGGTCCAGATCGCCGCGGTCCTGAACCAGCAGCGGAAAAAGGAGGAAGCGGTTATGGGCTCAATGAAAAGCCGGTTGCGTACGCTTTTTCACCGGAACGATGATAAGCTGCATTATATTGACCGGCAGGAGAAATACAATCAATTCGGAATAACGAGCCGGGAAAAAGAGATTACCGAACTGCTGATTCAGGGATTGAAGTATCAGGAGGTCAGTGATAATCTTTCCATTTCAATCAATACGCTCAGACCCTATATCAGAAAAATATACGAAAAATGCAATGTCCAGAATAAGGTTGAACTTATCAATCTGTTTACGGGCGTTTAAAAAAGCAGCCTCTTTTTATTATTCTTGCCGGAATTGACCGTAATAGTGGTTTTCTCAAATCCGAAGATCCTTTATGGCTCCGGCATCCGAATTTTAAAACGCCCGGTAGTTTCGAAAGAATTATTAAAAGTCTGGAAAAACCCAAATAAGGGCATGATCGGAAGGAGGGGAATGCACCCCTCAAAAAGGTGTCTTTGGTAATAATCCTGATAAAAATATTATTTTCACTTTTTTTGGATAACATTTCGTGTCATATATCTTGCTGAACCGGCATGGAAGGTCAGGAAAAAAGGAGACAGTTGTGACAAATGGCAGGCTTTTTCCATGAAATGATGGAGAATGAATTTATGTGTCAAAGACAGAGTTGTCCTGTTGTTAACAGAGACTCTGAAAAAGTCCTGTTCGTGAAAAACCCGGGAAGTAGTGAACAGGCGGACATATAAGATAAAAAATTTTAGGAGGAACAATATGACAGAAGTAAAACGACTTGGAAACCTGAACGGGTTTCAGGAACTGAGTGAATCGGAAGCCATAGAAATCCATGGGGGGATGGGTATACTTGGATTAATTGTTCTTGGAGTAGGTGTATATTATCTCTGTTCGTTTATTGATGGAGCAGTTGACGGCATCAGGGGTAAATAAATTATTAAGAGAAAGGAAAATTATTTATGAACGAATTATATGAATTGAATGAAACAGAATTATCAGACATAAATGGTGGAGGAAACTGGGCATATGATCTTGGGCATTATGTAGGGACCAAAATTCGTGAATACTTTGAAAGCCTGTAAAATGGTTTAACGCATATAGGAACTAAACGAACCTATGCTTTAGGATGACCCTGGCGGCGGTAAGTGTGTTGCGTATTATATCAACGGTGCCTTATCAAGTGAAACTCACGTTGGCACAGTATACGCCCGTCATGGGTGGACCAGTTAAGGAGATGTGACTATGGAAAATTTTGATAAATTATCTGATGTGGTGCTTTCCGAGAAAGAAATGCAGGATGTTAACGGAGGGGCCCCCATCTATCCGATGTATGGAATCGGTGTTTTTACGATTTATGTTGTAGACATGATTGCAGATATATTGAAAAAGTAAGGAGGTGTTCATATGGAAAATTTTGATAAACTATCAGACGTGGAACTTTCCGAAAAGCAATTGCAGGATGTGAACGGCGGACTCGTCTATGTGTTGTACTCAATAGGCCATCCAATTGCGCTCATTGCAGACGCGGTCATTGAATGGTTGACCAAGTAAGGAGAAGTGTCCATGGAAAAATTTGAAATACTGTCAACAATGGAACTTTCCGAAAGTGAACTGCAGGACGTGAGCGGAGGATTATTCATAGCGATTACCTTCAGAGGTAAAGTCTATATAATCTCCGATTTTTTCGTCATCAGTACGTATGATGAATGAGGAAAGAAATTCGTGTGTTGACCCGCCGCATAGGCGGGTCAACACACACTGTTTAAGGAAAGGCGGAGTATGAAATATCAATTGAAAAACGCGGTATGGGAAATCACCTACCTCTGCAATATGCGGTGCAAACACTGCGGTTCGGGATGCGGTGAAAAATATCCCGAGGAGCTCTCTACAGACGAGGCTCTGGATGTATGCAGGGAATTCGGCAGGCTTGGCCTGAAATACATGACCCTCTCCGGCGGGGAGCCGTTTATGCGGCCGGATTGGCCGTTGATTGCCGCCGGCCTGCGGGAACAGGGCGTCATGGTGAATGTCATTTCCAACGGCTGGTATATTGATGACGCCCTGCTTGCAGAAGCACGGCAGGCAGGCATATGCAATATCGGCGTGAGCCTGGACGGCCTTGAGGAGACGCACGATGACCTGCGCAGGAAAGGTTCCTTCAAACGTGTGGTCGCGGCATTGAGGCTGATGCGGGAGAACAAAATGCCTTCCACCGTCTGCACGACGATAAATAAGAGAAATATTTCGGAATTACCCTTAATAAAGGAAGTGTTGTATGAACAGGGGGTCGCGAGATGGCAATTGCAGCTGGCCACGCCCATGGGCAACCTGCTTGAGCATGAGGAGATCATCATGGATCCTGCCGAGTGCGGGCGGATCGTCGACTTTGCCTTTGATACCGCCAATGAACGCAGGGTATTCATGGATTTGGGAGATAATATCGGGTACTTCCATGCGAAGATTACCAAAATAAGGCAGATGTCCCTGGAACCGGAAAACCAGCACATTGCCTGCTGGACGGGCTGCCAGGCCGGGAAAAAAGTCATAGGTCTCCGGGCCAATGGGGATGTCGTGGGCTGCCTTTCCATCAGGGATGACAGCTATATAGAGGGTAATGTCCGGGAAACTTCCCTGGCGGAATTGTGGAATAAACCCGCTGCCTTTGCGTGGAACAGAAAACTGACAAGAGAACAGCTTACCGGTTTTTGCGCCGAGTGCCAGTACGGCAGTTTCTGCCTGGGCGGCTGTTCCCTCTCAAAAATCATGTTCAATGGTTCTTTGACCGAGAACAAGTACTGCCTGTTCAGGTCTGCCGTTGAGAAAGAACGGGAAAAAATCCGGCGGAACAGGAATGCGGATGAGTTATTGCAGAAAGCCGGCCAATGCCTGGAAGCCGAACACTTTCAACTGGCCGATCTGTATTATCAACAACTTTCCGGATTGCTGCCCGACGACTACCAGCTTCTGGAATCGTGGGCTTATGTGAAGTTCAGCATGAAGAATTACAGGAAGTGCAATGAAATGAATGCTAAAATCCTCAAAATCGATCCCCTGAATGTCACTGCGTGGAAAGGATATGGATTAAGCCTGGCTAAAGCGGGGGATGTGGAAGAAGGCATTCGCTGCCTGAAGCGTGCGGTCGCCCTGGCGGATGCCCATAGCACCGATGCTTACCACGATCTTGCCGTCATCCTTTATGAAAACGGCAGAACCGGGGAAGCCCTGGAAGCATTGAACGAAGGCATGCGGAAATTTCCCGTGCTTAAGCAACAGGAGCGGAATTTTTACCGGACATTACAAACGTCACTTAACCAACAAAAGGAAGGGCCTCCCGCACCGGTTTTGGATGCGGTTGCCGGAAAGGTGAGATAAGGAGTAAAGCCATGTTTAATCCCTTTAAACGGTTTATCTGTATCAAGCAGCATGACATATCGGATTGCGGGGCGGCCTGTCTGGCGATGATTGTCAGGCATCACGGCCTTAAAATACCGATCGCCCGGATCCGTGAGCTGGCCGGCACGGACAGAATGGGGACGAATGCCCTGGGTCTGCTGAAAGCGGCCAAACAGCTAGGACTGTTGGCCAAGGGCGTCAAAATATCAGAAGAACAATTCACATCCCAAATACCACTGCCTGCCATCGCCCATGTTGTGAAGGATAATCTCCTGCATTTTGTGGTAGTACATAAAATGACCGATAGTCATGTCCTGGTGGCCGATCCCGGGGAAGGGATAGTCAACTATAAAAGGGCAGACTTTTATAAAATTTTTTCCGGCGTGCTGATCCTGCTGATGCCTGACGAAACCTTTACCAGGGGAAATGAAACATCCGGCCTTTTTGCGAGGTTCCTTAAGATTGTTTTCCCGCACAGGCGCCTCATCACCGAGATATTCACGGCTTCGGTTCTTTTTACGCTCCTGGGAATTGCCGGCGCTTTTTATTTCAAGTTTCTGCTCGACGAGGTTTTAAAGGGAAGCCTGGAAAGCTCACTGACGGCGGTTTCCATCGGGATGGTGCTTTTAACGGTTTTCAAAGTGCTGTTGGATGCATTCCGAAAGCATCTATTGCTTTATTTGAGCCAGAAGATCGATGTCAGCCTGATCTTCAGCTATTATCAGCATGTCCTGAAACTGCCCATGTCGTTTTTCGATACGCGGCGTGTGGGCGAAATTCTATCGAGGCTGAATGACGCCGCCAAAATACGGGAAGCCATTTCCGGGGCGACCCTGTCCGTATTGATAGACACACTGATGATTATAGGCGGAGGAATTGTCCTGTACGTACAGAGCTGGCAGCTGTTTTTGGTTACATTGTTCTTTATTCCGTTTTCGATTGTGGTTGTCTGGGCCTTCACACGGGTATTCCAGAAAGGAAACCGGCGGATTATGTCGGAAGCGGCGGATACGGAAGCCTACCTGGTCGAATCGCTGAATGGTATGGCTACGATTAAAGCCCTTAATGCCGAGACGGAAACCAGCCTGCAAACTGAAAAACGGTTTTTGAAGGTGATACGCTCAGGGTTCAATCTCGGGTGGTTGAAAAATTTCCAGTTTTCCCTGCAGAATTTTTTAACCCTGTTGGGCGGCGTGCTGGTACTCTGGATTGGAGGCGCGCTGGTTATCAAAGGGCAGATGAGCATGGGGCAGCTGATTACATTCAATGCCCTGCTTGTTTACTTTTTCAACCCCATCCAGTCCCTTATAAATCTCCAGCCTGTTCTGCAGCAGGCCCATGTGGCGGCGGAAAGGCTGGGGGAAATACTCGATCTGGAACCCGAGGTCAAGAACGAACGGCAGCTGCTCAAGCCCGAACACCTTTCCGGCCGGATTGCCCTGAAAAATCTGAATTTCAGGTACGGTTCGCGGCCTTATGTATTAAAAGACATTAATCTGACCGTCCAACCCGGTGAAAAGATAGCCGTTGTCGGTGAAAGCGGTTCCGGAAAAACAACACTCATCAAACTGCTCATGAAGTACTACCTTCCGGCTGAGGGCGAAATTCTTTTTGATAACTGTAATATAAAGGATCTGCAGACGGAAAACCTGCGCCATAAAGTAGGCTATGTGCCCCAGGAGCTTTTTCTCTTTTCCGGAACCATCAGGGAAAACCTGGCGTTCGGCAGGGAAGATATCAATTTTGAAGAGATTATCCGGGCCAGTAAACTGGTACAGGCGCATGATTTTATCAATGACCTGCCTCTCCGTTATGATACGATAATCGGTGAGAGGGGCGCGACATTGTCGGGGGGGCAAAAGCAGCGGGTCGCCCTGGCACGCGCCATACTGAACGATCCGGATATCCTGATCCTGGACGAGGCGACCAGCAGCCTGGACAGCATTACGGAGAGAGCCATTCAGTCAACCATCAAGGACCTGGGTGCGGGTAAAACCATGTTCATCATCGCCCACCGTTTATCCACCATTACACATTGTGATAGAATTGTTGTTCTCGATAAGGGTCAAATTGCGGAAGAAGGAACGCATCAGGAATTGCTGAACAGGTTTGGTCCTTACTACAGATTGTGGGAAAGCCAGCTGCTGGCAGAACCCGCGGGCGAAAGGGCGAGTGCATGAAAGAAAGAATCATCAGTTATCAGGAATTATCCGACTCAAGGGAATTGCTGGAAGCCAAACCTCATCGTGCATTAACTGCGTTCATTTATCTGCTCGCGGCCCTGGTTGTCGTGGCTTTGGCCTGGATGTGGTTCGGTTATCTCGATGTCGTTGTCAACGCAACGGGCGTTATACGGCCGCTTTCCAGTGTCAGTCTGGTTAGAAATACGGTAGCCGGCGAGATAAGGGATTTGTCGTTTGAAAACGGTGATATCGTAAAAAAAGGTGACCTTTTATTTGTCATCGATTCTGCCCCCTTTGATATCGAAAAACAGAGTTTTGAAACCCAATTGGCAGAGAAGATAGAGAAATTACAGAGTTTAAAGCTGTTGAAAAAAAGTATCCTGGAGGAGAAAAACGCCATTCCCGCAGGTCAATTACAATATTCACAGCGCTACTTTGCGTACAGGTATCATCTGGAGCAACTCAATATCAACTGGCTTAATGCGAAAGAGAAATATGATCGAAATAATAATATGGGCCCCAAGTTTATGGCAAAGGTTTTAATCGATGAATCACAGGCCGACCTCACCCTCAAGGAGCTGGAATTAAACCGGTATAAAAGTGAAACCTTGTATATTGTCCAACAGGAGATTAACCTGGAGGAAGAGAGCAGTAAACGCCTGAAAGAAAAACTGGCTGTTGTGAATATCAACATAGCTGAATGCATAAAAAAATCACCTATCACCGGCAGGCTGCAGATTGTGTCCGAATATAATGTCGGTGATTATCTGCCGGCCGGGGCGGAAATGTTGAAGGTTATCCCCGACGATGCAAACGCTTTTAAAATCGAACTTATGGTTCCCAACAAGGATATAGCCAATATAAAGGCGGGAGTCGAAGTCGTCTATAACTTTGCCGCTTTGCCCAATGATGAATACGATCCTATAAAAGGTATAATAACATCGATTCCTGAAGATATTGCAAAAGGTATTAATTCATCTTTTAGTGAAGGGTTTGGTTATTTGGTCAGTGGCAGTCTGGCGACTACAATAGTGACGGATAAAAAGGGCAATCCCGTCAATTTAAAGGCCGGTATGCTCTGTGATGCCAGGATTATTGTCAGTAAACGCAGGATACTGTTTTATTTACTGGATACATTGGATTTTATTTAAAACTTAACCGCCGATGAAGACGAATAAGACGAGAACGCCGAATTCGGGATGGCCGCTGCCGTTTCCTTCGAAGAAGAGTCTACCACAGATTTTACAGATTACACAGATTTAAGAAGGATGCTTATACTATTTTATCCTTAATATTGCCAGATAATTTTTTTTTATAATTCAAGATATTCTCTCTTTGTCTGACGTTATTCCAATAGTACACGAAATAAGGAAGAGATATCTTCATTGATTTAAATCATACCCTTAATCCCGGTAATAGAGAAAATACTAAAGACATCTAAAAAAGATATTCTTCTTCGGCGTCCTTGTCTTGCCGCACACAGGAGTCTAATCGCAGTAGCGATTCTTATTCGTCTTCTTCGGGGGTGCCTCTTTCGTCTTTTAGCTGCCTTTCTCTTTAGCTAAAAGTAGAGATTGAACTTTATCCCGCCACCCGGCATAAATTCAGTTGGAATCATATCAGGGAACCTTAAATTTAAAGCAATAGGACATTCAACAAACATTGTCAGACCTAAATTATCAGTGATGTGATAATCTGCACCCAATTCATTATCGACCGCGAGCATTAGGTAGGTACCTTTAACTGATGTTCCGCTCTTCAAAGTATCCCAGTAAATGCCGGCGCCTACTTCCAAATATACTCCCATGGAAGAAATAAATTTTAATTCAT
>JAFGKU010000037.1 GCA_016928415.1 Spirochaetales bacterium | reverse complement strand
CTCTGTACGCTTGTCCTTTCTAAAAGCTTTTTTATGATGTAGCTTTGTGCTTTGAGGGCGGAACAGGAAGCACGGCGGCATCTGAGCATAAGATCGCTATTGCGATCCGGGTCCTGTGCGGAGGCAAGCGAAGTAGAGCCGGGCTTCCTGTGCAGCCCGACAAATGGCCTGAAAAGGTACAGCGTAAAAAACTCAATAACAATCCGCTTGATCAAAACACGTTATCTCCGTATATTGGTCCTGATGAATGACAACAATGTAGCCGTCTGGTATGGGGAGGGCCCGAAAGAAAACGTACGAAAAGCCCTATTGTCCCTGGATTTGAACCGGCTAAATGGAAAATCCATACTTATCAAGCCCAACATCGGGAGGGCGGCCCACCCGGAGCAGGGCATCAATACACATCCCCAGGCCATTGCCGGGGCCATTGAAATATTACAACAGACCGGGGCTGGCAGGATCGCCATAGGCGAAAGTCCCATTGTCGGGGTTGATACGATGGAAGCGTTTAAAAAGGCGGGCATTAAGGAGATCGCGGATCAGTACGGGATAGAATTGATCGACCTTAATGCCAAAAAACCGGTAATTAAGGAAATCTCCGATTACAGAATCCTGAAATCAACCAAGATATGCGCCGATGTGTATGAATTCGATATAATCCTCTCGCTGCCGGTGGCCAAATGCCATATGCACACAGGGGTAACCCTTGGTTTTAAAAACATGAAAGGCTGTCTCTATAAGCATGAAAAAGTACGGTACCATCAACTGGAATACGAGGAAGGCAGAATCTTCGAGGAGAAAACCCTCGACAGCGCCATCTCGGACCTGGCCACCATTCTCAGGCCGGATATGACGGTTATAGACGGATATATCGGTATGGAGGGGCTGGGGCCCTCGGGCGGTGAAGCGGTCAGGTCCGATTTTGCCGTGGCTTCGTTCAATCCCATGGGGGCGGACGTCTTCGGCTGCCTGATGATGGGAATGGAGCCGTCTTCCGTCGTTCACCTGAAAGTCATAGGAGAACGGCTCGGTCTTTCTCTCAATCCGGACGATTATTCTCTTTGCGGGGAAAAAGCGGAAAACTATACCAGCCACATAACAAAGTACGCCCAACCGCCTACAAGTATCACGATTGAATATCCTAACATCCGCGTCTATGACTGTGAATCATGCAGCGCCTGCCTCTCCACCCTGATGCTCTTTTTAAAACGGTTCAAGGATGATATGTCTCAATACTTGTTGAATGACGGGATGTTCCATATTGCCATAGGTAAAGGACTGGATGACACGGTCAAGGAAGGGACCATCCTGATAGGCAACTGCACACGAAATGTGAAGCACAGGGGTAAATTCGTGCCGGGGTGTCCTCCGGTATCCTCCAGAATCTACAAGACAATTACGGGCATGGAACCACCGGATAACGAACCGGAAGTGAAATAATTTTTAACCCATTTCCACAAGAACCTTATGTTCCCCGCTATCGGTGAAAAGTGGCAGAATATTGCCCTCTATTTTCTTACCGTCACAGGTAACTGATTTAATACCTGTACAGACATGGGCGGGATTTTTCACCTCAATCCTGTAAGTTGATTTCCTGAATTTTCTTTTTACTTTAAATCCATCCCACGAGGAAGGGATGCAGGGGTTAATTTGAAGCCCTTCAAATGTCGGCAGAATGCCAAGGATGTATTTGATTCCCGCCTGGTACGCCCAGGAAGCGGTGCCGGAAAGCCAGCTGTTCCTCCCGAGACCGAACTGGGGATGTTCATTCCCCAGTATGTTCTGGGCATAGACATACGGTTCACATTCGTATTGCTCAATAATATCGTTCTTGGCAGCGGGATTGATCTGGTTGTAGTACTGGAAGGCCCTGTTGCCATTGCCCAAAATGGTTTCCGCTATCATGGCCCAGGGATTGGCATGCAGGAAAATGCCGCCGTTTTCCTTGGCGCCCGGGGGATAACTGGTAATACCGCCGATATCGATGTTCCAGCCATTGTAGCCGGGATAACTCAATTTAATCCCGTTTTCCGTGTTCAGCAGACGGTTCAAGGATTCCATTGCCTGTTCAGCCCGTTCAGGAGTGGCAAATCCCGAAATAATGGGCCAGGACTGCCCATTGGCATAAATCTGTCCGGACGTATTTTCTCTGGTACCCAGGGGTGTCCCGTCAAAATCAAAATACCGGCGGTACCATTCCCCGTCCCACATATGCTCATTGAACTTATTTTTGGTATCTTCATAATAGGTACGGTATTCATCGGCTGAATTGGTATCGCCGATGGCATTACATAAATCCATCATCTCCAGGAGAGCCTTGCCGTACAGGTTGGCGATAAAAGCCGACTCTGCACCCTTCCTCAGGTTCACGCAGTCGTTCCAGTCCGCATAACCGAGCAATGGTAATCCGTGCACGCCTGTGTTCTTTCGGGTAAACTCTAAACCGCGTTTCATATGGTCCAATACATTGCCATCCTCCAGGGGTTTTCCATCCTGCGTTTTGTCGTAGTAGGGGATTTTTTCCTTGAGAAATTCGAAATTACCCGTTTCCTTCAGATAAAGAACCACGGCAAGAATGATCCAGAGATGATCATCGCCGTAGTAATCCGGACGGCCCAGTTCTCCCGCCTCACCGATGGATCCTTCCATGCTTAATGGAAAGAACAAGTGCATAGCCGACCCGTCCGTCTTCTGCACGCTTAACAGTTTTTTCATCAATACCCTGGCGTCCTCGGGAATTTTATCGATAACTCCCATGACATCCTGGGAACTGTCACGGAATCCTATTCCCCTGTTTCCCAGTCCCAACTGGTAATAGGACAGGTACCTCGACCAGTTAAACGTCGTATGGCATTGGTATTGATTAAAGAGGTTCAGCATGTTGTTCATCGATACATCAGGAGTCTCGACCTGAACGACGGAGAAAAATTCTTCCCAGTAACGTTCCATTTCATCCAGGCATTCATCAATTTTATTCTCTTCCAGGAATTCCGCCATTACAGGAAGAGCCTTTTCAATACTTTTTGACTGACCCAGCTGGACGATGACCCTTCCCGTCTTGCCTGTTCCCATTTTTCCCAAATGGTGCATCAACGCGGCTATGTTGTCCCCCCGCAAGGCGACGGAGTTGCTCAATTCTTCCTGGTGCAGGCTTAAAGGATTGGCCCATGAGCCGTATTCATTGTCACCCAAAAACACCTTCCTGTCTGTATCGTAACTGGATACGGGAAGATTGGACGTATAATAATTTATACGCCTGTCGCGGTACATGAACGGGTACTGGATCAGAACTTTCCGCCCGTCGGCCTCTTCCCTCAGAACACTCCGCATTGTCTGGGGAACCCAGTCCGCGTTATTAAACTGCTTGAAAGCCTCCGGGTGGGTATATTCAATAACGGGAACCACATCGATTTCCTGTTCGGCAGCGCCCTTATTGGTTATTTTCAAATCCCATATAACACAGTCTTTACCCCGGGGGACAAAGAACGTCGCTTCCGTGTGGATATTATAAAATTCGGAAATAATTTTCGTGTAACCAAGCCCGACATGGCATTCATACAAATCATACTGATCCAGCGTCGGGACAAAAAACGGGGAAAACACCCTGTAAGATGAATCCCTGTTTTTTATCCGGAGGTATAAGGTGCTCCCCTTAAAATCGCTTGAAGGCATTTGCTGTATATACTTGGTAATCCTATTCAAAGAAGGATCATCTTTGCAGATGAGCTGCCCTCCCGTATGATCAACGAATCCGCCGAAAGACAATGTGCCTATATAATTAATCCACTTTACGGGGGTCTTTGGGTTGGTAATAACGTATTCTCTGTTCTTTAAATCAAAATGCCCGTATTGCATGTGCTTCTCCTCTACAAAACCAATTAGATGTTCCCTGTTACAGCTTATTTAAAGATAATCAAAACCATGAATGAAAACAATATTCTTTTAAAACTGCCAGGATATTTTATTTTCTAAACCACGCTATGTCAAGAAGGACAATATCAACAACCACCACCATAGGTGGTGGTTTGAAGGATCGCCCATAGGGCTCTCAATGCTGAAGAATACACCTCTGCCGAACCTTGACGCTCTCCATTTCATACGGAAGAGACGGTATAACCATTATACTAACCACCACCATAGGTAGTGGATTCTTCTCTATTGAAAACAGCCTTCCGTCAGGCTGCGCCGGCTTACTTGATTAAATGTAATAATTTTTGTATATAATGAATTGATGAGCAAGCGGAACAACGGGGATATAACCATTAATTCAACCCAGGACTTTACCGTCTCCGGAGATGGAACGAACCCCGCCTGGACAGCCGCCGAATGGCTGACCATTCCCGCGGTAGAGCCCAAAACCCGTAAATATAAAACAAGGGCAAAAATGCTCTGGTCAAATAAGGGCCTTTATTTTCTTTTCGATTGCGAGGATACCGTTTTAACCTGCACCCATGCTGACCCGAATGTGTATACGGAAATTTACAAGGAAGACGTGGTTGAAATTTTTTTATGGCCGCATGAAGCGCAGGGAATATACTTTGAATATGAAATTTCTCCATTGGGAATGGAACTCCCCCTCATCATCCCCAACTGCAAAGGCGAATTCCATGGATGGACGCCCTTTCTTGCTGATGGAAAACGTAAAATATATTCTGGCACGAAAATTCATGATGGAGAGAAGTCGCCGATGAGCAAGGCTACCCATTGGACGGCGGAAGTGTTTATACCCTTCAAATTATTGGTCGGCTTCTGTAATTGCCCTCCCCCAGAAGGAACAAAATGGCGGGGGAACCTCTGCCGCATTGACTATGATGACAATATTGTCTCCTATTACAGCCTGAGCGAGGGAACGGGAAATAAATTTCATAATATAACGGAATTCAGTACGTTCTTATTCAGGTAGGTATATGAAAAAACAACCGGAATGGGATAAAGACAGCTGGAAAAAAAAGCAGGTAAACCAGCAACCTGAATACCGGGATCAGGATACATACAATCAAATCCTCTCGGATTTGTCGCAGCGTCCCCCGCTAGTCTTCCCTGGTGAAGTGGAGAAACTGAAAACGCAATTGGCCCTGGCACAGGAAGGAAAATCTTTTATCCTGCAGGGGGGTGATTGTGTCGAGCGTTTCCAGGACTGCAATGCCCCTTCCATTACAAACAAAATGAAAATCCTTCTTCAAATGAGTGTTGTGCTCACCCATGCCCTGCGAGAACCTGTCATCAGGATAGGCAGAATGGCGGGGCAATATTTCAAACCGCGTTCACGTGATTATGAAGAGGATAAGGATATTATGACTTTTCGCGGTGACAGCATTAATTCATTCGAACGTGACAGGAAATCGCGGCTGCCCGACCCCCGGCGCCTTTTACAGGGTTTTAATAATTCAGGCATTACCCTCAACTATATCAGGGCCATGATCGACGGTGGATTTGCCGATCTGCATCATCCGTATACCTGGAACCTCTACGGAATTGAAAAGACGGAAAAATGGGATGATTACAGGGAAATTGTCGAAAGAATACTGGATGCCATCCATTTCATGGAATCTTTCGGCGGACTGCAGGCGGAAAAACTGGGCAGGATTGAATTTTACGTATCACATGAGGGCCTGCACCTCGATTATGAAACATCCCTGACCCGCAAAAATGGGGAAACGGGCAAGTACTACAATCTGGGAGCCCACATGCTGTGGATCGGTGACAGGACCCGGGATTTAAACGGGGCGCATATTGAATATTTCAGGGGTATTTCCAATCCGGTAGGAGTGAAAATAGGTCCTTCGACCAAACCCGGTGAATTGATTGAACTTCTAAAAATCCTGAACCCTTCCAATGAACCCGGCCGCCTTACACTTATAACACGGCTTGGCAGGGACAGGGTGGATGCCGTTTTACCCGGGCTGATACGGGCCCAGCAGCAATCCGGCATCGGGGTAATCTGGAGTTGTGATCCCATGCACGGGAACACCCAGGTAACGGGAAAAAATATCAAAACGCGTTCATTCGAGGACATACTCGCGGAGCTTAAATCCAGTTTCCTTGTCCACAGGCGGGAAGGCAGCTTTCTTTCCGCGGTCCATTTTGAACTGACAGGGGAAGATGTTACCGAATGCACGGGCGGCGCCATTGAATTGAAGGATGACGATCTTGCAAAAAATTACCAGACATTCTGCGACCCGAGGTTGAATTATATACAGAGCATGGAAATGGCTTTCCTCATTTCCAAATTACTCAAAAATCCGGACAATTAAAAATTTTTTATTCCACAGGGTACCTGTAAATTTTCCCGTCATTACCTTCTATCAGATACCAGCCGTCCCGTTTTTCCCTGATCACCCGATCCCCCAAATTGATCTTTCCGCCGCCGCCGGGAAGATCAACGGCATAGACGGGCCTGGCGAGCCCCGAAACATGGTGGTCAAACGCCCTGAAAAGACGGAGTCCCTGTTCAAGATTGACGCGAAAATGCGAGGTGCCGCAGGCAAGATCACCTTGAAACAGGTAATACGGCCGAACCCTTAACCGGGCGAGCATCCTGAAAAGCGTGTAAAGAATTCGTGCATCATCGTTAATACCGCGCAATAAAACCGCCTGGTTTAGAAGGACAATACCGGTGTCGGCAAGTTTATTTATGGCATGGATGCTTTCTTTACTGATCTCATTGGGATGGTTGAATTGCGTTATAATGTACAACGGTATGAATTTCCGCAATAAAGCGGCCAGTTCATCGGTGATCCTTTCAGGCAGGACTACGGGAACCCGTGTTCCAATCCGGAATGTCAGGCCGGATTTACTGCGTTTCAATGCTTCCATAATTTGTCCCAGGAAGGAATCAGGAAGTAAAAGAGGGTCCCCGCCGGATAAAATAACTTCTTCCACCAAAGCATTCTTTTTCAAATAGGTGGCAACCTGTTCCAGGGTTTCCTCCTGCAGGCGGTGATCCCGGTTTCCGGGTAAATACCTTCGGAAACAATGCCGGCAATAAACGGCGCAAATGCCCGAGGCAAGTACAAGGATCCTATCCCGGTACCTGTGGATGATGCCCGTGCCCGGCATATTCTCACTATCGCATAACGGATCGTTGACTTCATACGGCTTTACGTCAAGTTCGCGGACGCTCGGGATGCATTGGAGTCTAACGGGGTCCGACGGGTCCTCTTTTTTTATCAGGGAAAAATAATGATCCGTGACGGAGAAAGGGAAATCCTTGGCGTCACTTAAGCGGAAAAACTCTCTTTCTTCCTTAAATAGCTCAATCCGGTTTTCCAGTTCCCGAAGAGTTGTTATCCTGCCAGACAAATTTCTTTCCCAAGATTCCATGACTTTAAAAAAATTACCATGTTGCCTTTCTTTAATCAATGGGAATACCCGGATCTTTTACCGTTCCCCTGCATGGAAAAACAGGGCAAGATATATTACACTGAAATTGACATGAACCCCATAATTTGCCTTCTTACGGATTTCGGAAACAAGGATGCTTATACCGGCATTCTCAAGGGAGTACTCCTCACTTTACAGCCGGAATGCAGAATTGTCGATTTATGCCATAACATCCCGCCTTTTAACGCCTATTCAGCCGCTTATTCCCTCTATTCCGCTTTTGATTATTTTCCCGAAAACACCCTTTTCCTCTGCGTGATCGACCCGGGGGTAGGAACGGAGCGACCCATCATAATTGCAGAACTGGACAATAAAATCCTCATTGCCCCGGATACGGGAATTTTCTCCCTTTTAATTAGAATGAAGGGGTTGAACGGCGTAAAAGCGGTTACCCCGGGTTTTCTGGAAAAAATCAGAAGGGGGAAAAGTGCCACATTTCAAGGCAGGGATGTTTTTGCACCTCTCGCGGCCCATATTGCCGCTTCGGGTGTTAATAAAACAGATACAAAAACTGTTGAACCGGTACTGCTGGATAAGGTCTGGCCCTCGATCGATGAAAAAAACAGGGCAATAACCGGCTCCGTAATTCATATAGACCGGTTCGGGAACGCCATAACTTCCATCCACAGGAAGGATGCGGAAAAACTCGTTCTATCCCCTCCCCTGGAAATAAAGGCAGGCAGTATTTGCATTAACGGGATTGATAAAACATATCAAAATGTGGCAAAAGGCGAAGGGCTTTGTTATTGGGGCAGTTCGGATTTCCTGGAAATCGGCGCGAGGGAAGAAAACGCCGAAAAAAAATTTGAAATTACCCCATTGAGTGAAGTACAATTAAAGTGTCATTGAATATTCTTGGGAGGGGAAATGGAACGGATCATTTTCGGCATAGACATGGGAAGCATGGGTATAAAGGGTGCTCCCGTTGACGTAACGACTGGAAAAATGATCGTCGAGCGTCTGAGAATTCAGGCACCTAAAAGAGAAAAACCAAAAACAATCGCGCGGAGGGTGCGTGACATCGTGACCCACTTTGAATGGAAAGGATCCATCGGCATCGGATTTCCCGCTGCCATAAAAAACGGAAAAGTAATGACAGCGGCCAATATTGACAGGGCCTGGATCGGTAAGGATATAAAATCAATGATGGAAGACTACACGGCGTGCCCCGTGAAAATAATCAATGATGCGGACGCGGCAGGGATAGCCGTCATGTCATTCGATACGGGCCGGATTACCCGGGGTACGGTTATGGTCGTCTCCGTAGGAACAGGATTGGGAACGACCCTGTTTGTCGACGGAGAACTGGTTCCCAATACGGAATTGGGTCATCTTGAAATAGGAGGCATCAAAGCCGAAAAATACGCATCGGAATCGGCGAAAAAAAAGGACAATCTCACCTACAGGCAATGGGCAAAACGCTTCAACAGGTACCTGAAACAACTGGTAAAGCTGTTTTGGCCGGACAAAATAATTTTAAGCGGGAATATATGTAAAAACAGGGATAAATTCGAAAAGTACATAAAGGCGGATACTGAAATTTCCATAACAAGCCTCCAGAATAATGCCGG
>JAFGKU010000036.1 GCA_016928415.1 Spirochaetales bacterium | reverse complement strand
GCTGATGAGAAGAGGTGCCGTTGTTTATCCGGTGATGACAAAAGCGTCCCGTCGTATCATCCATGCGGACCTCATGTATTGGGCGACCGGGAATAAACCGGTAACAAAACTGACGGGCAGAATCGAACATGTCGCCCTTGCGGGAAATGTCGCCGGCAAGGCCGACATCCTGGTTGTGGCTCCCGCTACCGCCAATACAATCAGTAAGATCGCAGCCGGCATAGACGATACACCGGTAACATCCGTTGTGACTACGGGACTGGGTGAGGGAATACCCCTCCTCATCGTGCCCGCAATGCATGAATCCATGTACAATCATCCTGTTTTAAAAGAGAATATGGAAAAATTGAAGCGCCTGGGCGTCCGGGTCCTTGATGCCAGGATTGAAGAGGGAAAGGCAAAAATAGCTGAAACCAATGAAATAATATCGGCTGTCATCGATATTATCACGTCCGGGAAACCTTTGGCCGGAAAAAAGATTCTGGTTTCGGCGGGAGCTACGATAGAGTATATAGACCCGGTACGGATTATTACCAATAAAAGCTCGGGACTGATGGGAATGGCCCTTGTCCGGGAAGCACAGCGCCTGGGTGCCGTTGTTACCGTGATTGCCGGAAGGATGACGGCGGCAATACCGCAAAACGCTAAAATCATCAGGGTGGAGACGGCTGCCCAGATGCATGACGCGGTCATTTCTGAACTCAAGGAGGGTAATTACGCCGTTTTCATTTCAGTCGCCGCAGTGGGAGACTGGACCGCAAAGGAAAAAAGCGAAAAAAAAATACCTACCAGGGGAAAGAGCGAACTGAAATTGTCTTTAGTCCCCACGCATAAAATTATAGACGATGTGAGAAATACGGCGTCCTCGATTTATCTAGTGGCCTTCAGGGCCACGGTGGGGCTTTCAGAGCGGGAAATGATAGACGACGCCTATGAAAGGCTTAAAGACTGCCGCGCTGATCTTGTCATCGCCAATGATATCGGGAAAAAGAACGCGGGTTTTGATGTTGAGACGAATGAAGTATACATCGTTGACAATAAAAAAAATTCAGTGCACGTACCCCTTGACAGCAAAGAAAGAATTTCAGAAGAGATTTTCAGCCACATTTTAAAGAATATTCAGTGAACCGATCCTGTTTACAATTTTCTCTATCCATTCAACGGCGCATTTCCGGGTTCTCTCCAGAAGAATATTCCCCTGCCTTTTTATCTCATCCGTTGACGTCCTCGCTATGGAGGCTGCAAGCGGGAAAAGAGTGACCCACAGGTCTTTTTCCTCGAAATTCAATTGTGAAAAATAACGTTTGAGGGGAAGGCACGGTTCAGGAAGACCCAACAGGTCCCTCGCGTATTGTTTCAGAAAGTCCTTGGATGACACGGCGGCCGGGTCCGGGTTCATAAGGTCAAGAGTACTGCCTTTCGTTTTTTGTTTTTCCGCGGTTGAAATGCCGGCCGGTTTGAGACGGGAATAGGAAACGGCTTTTACCCCGGATTTGCTGAGCAGGGCGGAAAAGTGGGAGGCATACCTGGAGAGAAGGGGGGTGTCGTAGGTAAATCGGCCTTCTTCCGGTTGTTTGATTATATTTCCGGATGAAAACAGCATGGAAAAAAAGGAACCTTCTTCCGTGGAAAAACGTTTTTGCCGTGATAAAAAATAGGGGTAGAGGTAGGTACCCCTCGCGTACGGCTTACCCTTGCTGTAGGCAAAATCAATGCCGAAAAGGTAGAGATTTTCAGGGGAAAGTTTCAGCGCCAGGGACAGGGCCGCGTGTGAGACATTGCCTCCGGATGTGTCCAGTTGTATGAATCTCCGGAAGCGATTGACGATATACTGCGAGAAGGGATGTCCGCTGGCAAAATATGATACGTTTCCGGTCAGGTTTTTGAGGATGTGCGGTGAAGACAGGTCGGTTAATACGGGTATGTCATTCGGTACCCCGTTTATAAAGTGGTGGTAACTCACCTGCTGGCAGTCAATGGACAGGATTAAATCTGGTTTGATTCCGCTCTTCAGTAAAGTGGGAAAAGAAGTATCGGAAGCAATCAGAAAAGAGTCCTTCCTTATTTTTAAGAGGTTATCCATTTCGCTCTCAAGGGAAGGACCGGCTCCGGTAATAATGATGTTTTCAACCGGCCGGACCGTGTTAAAACTGAGTTCGGATTTCCCGGCATGTGATAAATTGAAAAGCATGTTTTTAAACCATGTTTTGCCGAAAACGTACTGGGCGGAAAAGTCATCCGCCACCTTCGCCAGGGTCATTTTAATAGAAGCGAGGACCGATTCAAAGTATTGGGGAAAAAGGTTGAACCGAGACCCCAAATTAATGGTCTTTAAATCGCCGTCTAAAATCGGCATATAATTGTTCTTGATGTAATTGGATACGGCTTCCGGCGTTTCATCAATTAAAAAATGCACCCTCGGGTCTATGATAATTCTGCAAAGGTCGATGTTTTTTAAAATTGATTTGAACGTGCCCATGTCTTTGTCTATTACGAGTATATTGGTGATACTGTTGTCTTCCAGGAACGGATAGATGTGATGACAGGCGCCCATGCCGAGAAAAATATAATAGCCGTGGCCGGAATATAATGAGTAATATTTTTCCCCTTCCTTAAGGGGATTGATGATTGAATGGAAATGCTTTATACCTCCCCCGGATTTCAGGGAAGGGACCTTGATGCCATCCCTGGATTCATTGAATATAATAGAGTTGTTTTCTTCGGCGTTACCGACTTTTGCCGAAAGCTTCGGATTGCATGTGGACAATGAAAGCATATTTCGTTCAAAGACTGTGTTTCCCATGGGATGATCTTCCTTTTTGATTGGTTATTTTTTTATAGAGTAACTCGAGGGTTCCCTTTATTGATGAAAGGTAATCCGTGACGGTTATTATGGCCGGGGTTTTTCGGCTTTTCAAAGACCGCTTTAGCGCGAGCAGTCCGCGTAAATCGGTGAAATAACAGACGTCCAGAAGTTTTCCGGATGAAAAAAAGGGAGATAAACCGGATTGCCGCCTGATCTGCTTAATAGCGGTTTTTGACAGGTCGCGCCATTCCTCGATACATTTCAAGGCCATGGTTTTTCGTTCCGGGAAATCGGGATAACCTGTTACATCCGTAATGAGTTTTTCGGATGCCGCCGGTTTATTTGCGGCCATCATTTTTTCCACTTTATTTTTATCCGCGATATCGATGTCCTGGAGTGGATTGGGGGTTGCATGGAATTGTACTAATCGTGATTTAACGGCAGGCGGCAGAGTATTGAACCAGTTCCAATAGAGTGTCAAAGACCGTGATGTCCGTTTCCCGGTTCCCCCATTTTTTTCCGGGGCAAAATGAACTGCCCTTGAGAAAGTTCTTGAATAAAAAGGCGATAACCGCCCTGATTTTTCCGCAATCCTGTTTTCGAATCCGGAAGGCCTTATATGGGACTGGATATCCCGGTAGGCAAAATCCAGACCGGACAATATTATTTTGCCGGAGGTTATCTGCAAAGATAAATCCAGGGCCGTGGCGGCCACAGTGCCGTGGGAGGGAACAACCGGAGGGGTCAATCCCGCGTGTCTGGTAATTTCCTTCTCGAAAAAATAAGGCTGTAATAACGGGAGGATGCCCGTGGCAACCCTGCAGATACCGTTAACGGCGGAGAATGGCATTGCAAAGACAGGTGATGACTGTTCGTTTAAAAAGAGATGCCAGAGAGAATAATAACCGGGGTCTGTGAGCAATACCAGGTCGGGTTTAATGCCGTGTACGGTTAAGAATTGAAGGGATGAAGGGAGGGAGATGATGAAAACATTCTCCTGCCATGTCCTGAGCAGAGATGCTGATTTTTCAAGAGAAGGACCTGAACCGGTAATCCATACCGTTTTGTCCGATTTCCGGGAGGTTAAACGATACGTTTTTTCTATGTTTACGAAATTGAGCAGGGTATTTTTTATCCACCGTACGCCGAAGACGGATGTGGTTACAATGTTTGCCTTGTATTCATTAATAACCTGGTTCAATTGCGTGTTTATCATGCCGGAAATTTCCGGAAAGATCTTGCGGGATGGTGCCCATTCAATGATTTGCAGTGAATCCAGATCCAGTTCATTTATTTCTTTTAACAGGTAATTACGCAGGTCTTCGTTGTGTGCCGGGGACCATTGGGTGTGAGCCGTTTCCCTGGAAGCCTTTTCTATTTCTCCTGAATAAAATAAGGCGATGGTCTTTGTATCGGGATACTTTGTCTTAATGGTTTTCAGCAGGTGGGCAACCGGACAGCCGCAGACTATAATCAGGGAAGGTGACGGCTCTTTTATGGTTTCCCGGATGAATTTCTCAGCTTCCCTTTCGGGATCGTACACGGAATGGAGATTAATACCGTTGTAGGTAGCGGTAATGGAACCGCTTTTCGCTTTTTGTATTTCTATCATTGAATCAATGTCGCCTGCAATTTGTTCTATACGAGATCGGCCAGCATGGATTCCGCCGTGTCCTTGCCGGGCTTGTAAATTCGTACTTCCTTGAACGGATTAAAACCTGAATCAAACATGATATTGGTATATTTGGAGTGGGTTATGCTGATGACCTGGTGAGCCAGGAGATCCATATCAAAGTCATTTTCCGATTTGACAAGAATCAGCAGTGTGTCATTGGAGAGATTAAATATCCTGCCTGAGTCTTCAAACAATACCTTGTAAAAATAATGGACTTTCTTCGCGATTACACTCACCTGTTCTTTTGTGTATTTTTCCCTCAATTTAGACAGAAGCTCCGATAAAGACATTTTGGCAATAAAGAATGCATTTCCCATGCCAATCAAGTGGCTGACAGCCTCTGTAATCAGTTGTTTGCTATTTTTAGTCGCGTTGTAACGTGCCGATTTCGACAGTAATCCGCCCTGTGTCTGTGAAAATTGATTCGCTTTTAAATAGAGTCCCATGCTACATCACTAGCCCGAGTTCCTCAAACAACCTTTTATAACTGGAAAAATATTCCGAATGCGCAAACTCTTTTATTTTATCCTCCGGCAGGGATTCAAGCAGTTTATCCATATAGGAAAGGACTGATTTCAATTCTTCTTTAAGATTGCCGGGTATGGCCTGGACGTCTTTGGGAGTAATGTCAGGCAGTTCGCTTGACGGTTCAACGTCTGAGTCTATGCTTTCTATTTCCTCAATTCCTTCATCGGTAACTGACAGGTCGACTTCTTCAACTGCGGAATCTGTTTCATCAAGGTCGAAGCTTTCCGTATTTATTTCTTCGATCGGCTTTTCTTCTTCAAACGCGCTTTCGACCTCCAATTCCGGAGTGGCAAGCTCTTCCTCCAATTCCGGAGTAGCAAGCTCTTCCTCCAATTCCGGAGTGGCAAGCTCTTCCTCCAGTTCCGGAGTAGCAAGCTCTTCCTCCAGTTCGGGCATCTCAAGGTTCTCATCCAATTCGGGAGTCGCAAACTCCTCCATGGATTCTCCTTCTGCCTCTATTTCCGGTAATTCAAGATCTTCGGTTAAGGCGGGTTCTTCTTCTCCAAGTGCTGAAATGGTTTCCTCTTCAGGAAGTTCGCTGCTGATTTCTTCCAGATCGATGGCTTCCATCTCTTCATCATCAAGAGAAATCTCTTCGCTGATGGAAGTGTCATCCAGTTCAATTACTTCATCTGATTCAGATGTGGGGGATTCAAGATCAATTTCCTCTAAAGAATCATCCGCCTCAAGAGTTTCCGTTTCCACCTCGGCAATGGCTTCCGCTTCTTCCAAAGTGGAATCATCAATACTTGAAAGATCGGAAGTTAAATCTTCCTCTGTCGTATCGACCGGCGATAAAGTATCATCATCCGAAATGGTTGGAATTTCTTCTTCGGTTTCGTTTAAGGTTTTACTTGCTGCTCCCTCCTCAAAATCCAGGTCTATTTCCTCTGCGTCTTCAAAGTCAGAGATGGCCTCGGAGGATTCAAGTGATTCCGCCTTTTCCTCTTCATCCAGATCCAGGTTCAACTCCATATCATCATCAGGCAAATCGAATTCCAGGTCATCTTCCGAAGAGTCCTCTTTAAAATCCGCACTTGCTCCGCTTTCAGCCTTTTCCTCACTCAGGTCCTCCGTAAGTCCTTCAAGTTCCAGATCAACCTCTTCAATTTCCGGGATACTGCCGTCGTCGTAAGTTTCGGTTGTTTCTGTTTCAATTTCCGCTCCCGTTTCCTTAAATTCATCCTCTATCGGGATTGTTTCAATTTCCAGTTCTTCTTCCGGAATTTCTTTAAAATCACTCGTATCCTCATCCAGTTCCTTCTCTAAATCAATTCCCTCTTCATCCAGTGTGATTTCACCTTTGGCTTCAAAATCTTCACCGGGAATCGGTGCCTCTTCAAGTGATTCAACGGTATCTTCCGTGCTGTCCAGGTCGATGTCAAGTTCGGCCGCTTCATCGGGAGTTTCCAGGGAAATTTCTTCCTCCGGTAATTCCAGTGACAGGTCCTCCTCCGGCATCACGGAAGAAAGGTCCACCTTTTCTTCCTCGGAAGAAGTATCGAGAGATATATCTTCCATTGTTTCCCCGGATATTTCCGGTATGCTTTCTTCATCTGTATTGATATCATCAGTAAGGAAATTATCCTCCATTTCGGAAAGAGGTTCTTCCAGGGATATTTCTTCCGTGGACATTTCATCGCCCGTTTCGGTTTCACTCAAGTCCATTTCCACATCATCAGGTTCAAGACTGTCAAAGGAAGCGTCTTCCAGCTCAATTTCATCAACAATCAGGTTTTCTTCTTCCCCGAGTGTTTCTTCCGCAACAAGTTCATCCGTTATTTCTTCAGGTTCGGTTGCCGTTTCCTCCTCGGCATGTCCTTCCTCGGTAATACTCGCTGTGTTGAGGATATTGTTCAATTCATCGCCTGTCAGGGCAATAGTTTCATCTTCTCCCTCATCAAAAAACCCTTCCTGCTTTTTAGCGGCTGGTTGTATTCCCGGTCCGCCGGAGTCTTTCTTCGGTTGTCTCAATTCCTTTAATTCCTGTTTCAGGTCGAGTAATTCCGACTTGATGGAAAGAAGCTCTTTTTCAATTTTTTGTAAAATGGAACTTTCACCCGAGGATACCGAACCTTTGATCCCAGACTTTATATTTTCGAGCTCTACCAGTTGATCGTCGGTATGAATGTTTTCCGACAAAGGAACATCTATTGTATCGGAAGTTTCCGCGCCTGATGTATCTTCCAGGCTGAATTCGGTGTCATCCAGAGACGGGATTTCTTCTTCAAATGAAGCATCCTCCAATTTTTCCTCCAGTTCCAGTTCGGGCAGTTCTTCGTTCATATCTATATCGGAAATATCCTCCATCTCGATCTCTTCAAGAGAATCTGAAGCGGTCGGCAAAGTGGTATCCTCAAGGTCAATTTCTCCGTCAACATCTATATCGGGAATGGACGTGTCATTGGGTTCATCTGCAATGACCTCTTGATCATCAATATCGATATCAAGATTATCCGTATCTGCAAGGGATTCGGCATCCAGGTCCAGTTCAAACTCTTCTGAATCCAGTTCATCGGATTCCATCTCCGCTTCTTCCGCTCCCGTGTCGTCAACCCCGCCAGTTTCTTCGTCAATTTCTATGTCAATGACTTCATCCATTGACACATCCTCAAAATCCGCTCCTGGTCCTATGGTATCCAGGCTTTCATCCTCTATATCCGATATTTCAGATGCAGAGTCTTTTGCCTCCATATCAAGGTCTGTACCGTTATAATCATGGGGTTCCACTTTTACCCATACGCCGTATTGCTCCAATTGGGAATCATCTTCGGGAAGCGAATTCAGAATTTCATCCTCTGGCATGTCATTGTTAAAATCAAACGAGTCAAAACTGTCGTCTGTATCATGGCTATTGTTGTTTTGGTCAAAATCTGCCATATATTTCTCCCTAGGTCAATTATATACAATTTTATATAATATCGGTAGATTTTTTTGATTTTTTTACCATATTATTTTATAGAAACACTAAAAACTGTTTATTCTATGTTGGAAATTTTAAAACTGTTTCATTCCATTCTCAATTTTAACGTTGTATTCAGAAAAATCAACAATCTAATGGATTAAGAATCCCGCGGCTTTTGCCGTCAATTATTATAAGCCACCTCGAAAAACCTCCTGGTTGGGAAGTTTTTCGAATCAGGACCCGTTTGTTGCCGGAGATTATCGAGGTTGCCAGCTAATGAATATGTTGTAGAGGTGCCCTGCAGAATGAAGCTCTTTAACTTGATCGTATCCATATACCTGAGCGTAATTTTAAGCGCCCTTCTGGTTTTTTTCTTTGGTGAACAGGGGTTGATCGAATACAATGATCTCTCGGAAAAAAAGAGATTATTATCCATGAATATCGAGAAATTAAAGGAAAAAAACCAGATCCTGATTTCAAAATTGAATGAATTGAACACGAATTCCGAAACGATAAAATTACTGGCAAGGGAACTGGGGTATTACGGTAAAAATGAGGATCTTATACGTATCCAGGGTTATAAACCCCAAAAAACCTATTACAATGCGGGAAGCATCATTAAAATCAACTTAAGGCCGGTTGAGAGAAACTTCATTTTAAAAATAATAAGCCTCTTGATCAGTCTTATATTTTATGTTGTTATTACCATTAAAAATGGTATTAAAACAAGGCGAACCCGCACTCAAATCCGTACTTCCTTCTATACTCAATAAGAACGGCATTATTATCGTAAAATGCGATACAATCTATGGACTGGTGTGCCGGCCGGGTCCGGCGGAAACCAGGGTTGCCGCAATAAAAAACAGGAGTGACAACAAGCAGTTCCTCTGGCTTATACCCGACTTTACAATGTTAAAACAAATTACGGACCAGATTGTTCCCCCCCGTTTAAAACCTTTTTGGCCCGGGCCCCTGACAATCATTTTCAACAAGCGGGGCGGGGGTACGATTGCGCTGCGAATGCCGGATGATCCGTTTTTAAAACAATTGATGAAACTGGCAGGCAGTCCCCTGGTTTCCACGAGCGTCAATAAAAGCGGAAACCCGCCCATGGCTGGTATACAAAGCATTGTCAGGGAATATGAATCTTCCGTGGATTGCATTGTCGATGACGGGGATGCATCCGATGGACTGCCGTCTACCCTGGTTGATATATCGGGTAAACCATATAAAATATTGCGGCAGGGAGCCCTGGAAATACCGGAAGAATATTTGGATTCCAATGAATTATAACAGGGAAATTTTCATTAAAAGAGCCGCGTTTATCCGGGAAATCCGGTTTTTTTTCAATTCCAGAAATTATCTTGAAGTGGAAACGCCGGTGCTTACCCCGTATCTGATTCCCGAATCGGCAATCGAGGTTTTCAGGACGGAAAGAAGGGACCCCTACGGAACGGAGCAGGACCTTTTTTTGTGCCCGTCTCCCGAGCTATGGATGAAACGATTGATCGGAATGGGGTTCGGTGATATTTTTCAGATCTCAAAATGTTTCAGGAATTCGGAATCGATCGGTAAAATACATAATCCTGAATTTACAATGCTCGAATGGTATACGAACAATGCCGATTACGTGGATTCCATGTCAGTCATGGAACATCTGCTTGATCATTTGAAGAAAAGACTAAACTTACCCGGTTCAGCAGGATTGTCAGGTGCCTTGGAGAGACTCTCCATGAGGGAAGCATTTTCCAGGTACCTTAAAACAGACCTGGATAAACTGGAAGATAAGGGTGAACTGGTGCGGTTTGCAGGAGAAATCGGTGTTTCCACGGATCCGGAGGAATCATGGGAAGCGATTTTCAATAAAATTTTCCTCACATATATTGAGAGGGAACTCCCAAAGGACCGGCCCGTAATTTTATTTGATTATCCAAAGAAAATAAGGACCCTTGCCAGGGAAAACGAGGATTCCCTGTATTGCGAACGCTGGGAATTGTATATTTCCGGGCTGGAAATAGCAAATTGCTTTACAGAGGAACGGGATTATAGTAAAATCAGGAAGTTTTTTGAGTCGGAATCGGTGGAAAAGGCAGCATCACTGGTCCCTCACAAGATAGACCCGGATTTTCCGGAACTTTTTATAGAAGATTATCCTCCCTGTTCGGGAGTTGCGCTGGGAGTTGACAGGCTTTTTATGGCTTTTTACGGACTAAGATCCATTAATCAGGTGATTTTATTTTCGTTTCCTGATATAATGTCTTAAATACCTTATATATATTTATCCACGATAGTGAGGAGAGAAATGATTAAAGCAGGAGCTATAGCAAAGGGTATGTTTTTGCTCATTAAAAACACACCCCATTATGTTGTTGACAGGGAATTCGTCAATCCGGGCAAAGGTTCGGCTTTTGTCCGGTTAAAAATGAAAAATCTGTTAAGAGGGAATACGGTTAATGAAACCATTAAAACAGCGGATTCCGTCGAAGAAATAGACGTAATAAACAAGAACGCCCAATATCTTTATTCGGATGCGGAAAATTATTTTTTTATGGATTCAGATACGTATGAACAGTACCACGTTCCCATTGAAGGCCTGGAGGACCGTCAATACTTTCTGAAAGAGGGAGAAATTTACCAGGTAATGGTTTGGGAGGACAAACCGATTGACATTCTCATCCCGTATAAAATGACATTCAAGGTCACGGAAGCCGCCAAGGCGATTAAAGGCGATACGGTAACCGGCGCGACAAAAGTTGTAACCCTGGAAACCGGTCTTAAAATAAAAGTGCCCCTTTTTATCAAGCAGGATGACCTGGTTGTCATCAATACTGAGACAAAGGAATATTACGAAAGGGCAAAGGAATAATGCTTGACACTTTTAATCTAATCGTGTAATTTGTTTTTCCGGGGCGCTTAGCTCAGCTGGGAGAGTGTCTGGTTTACACCCAGAAGGTCACAGGTTCAAACCCTGTAGCGCCCATAACCTATAAAAATAAAATAAATTCTCAATTAAATCATAGAGAGGAAATACCTGTGTATGGCATCGTTGTCCGTGAGCTCGGGATGGAATGATGATGCAAGCAGTTTGTCCTGCCTGATCAATACGGGCCTGTCCTCGAAACGGGCTAATACCTTTACTTCCGGTGAAAAGTCGGTCACGATGGGGGCGCGGATAAAGACCGCCCTGACCGGTTCAGCGCTTATTCCGGGAACGTTTACGTCCGCTTCAAAACTATCCACCTGTGATCCGTACGCATTTCTTGTCACTGTGATATCCATGGCTCCGATCCGCAACTGATCACTTCCGGTAATTTCCCGCGCCAGTAGAATCATTCCGGCACAGGTACCGAATACGGGAAGACCGTCCCCGATTTTTTCCTTTAAATGCGGCAGGAGATTAAATCGTTTTAACAATTTTCCGATTGTCGTGCTTTCACCGCCCGGTATGATAAGGCCGTCTATGTATTCGAGGTCGTCAATGGAGCGTATTTTGAGGGGAACGGCTCCCGCCTTCCTGATCATGGAGAAATGCTTTTCAAAATCACCCTGCAGCGCAAGCACGCCTATTTTCAACAGTATCACCAGCCACGCAGTGCAAGTTTTTGTTTTTCATCCAGCTGGTTGATATCTATCCCGTACATAGGTTCGCCAAGGTCTTCGGAAATTTCGGCTAAAATGGACGGTTTGTCAAAATTTGTTGCCGCTTCGACAATGGCTTTTGCCCGCCGTTCCGGGTTGCTTGATTTGAAAATACCTGAGCCTACGAAAACCGCTTCCGCGCCCAGCTGCATCATGAGTGCAGCGTCGGCGGGCGTCGCTATGCCGCCGGCTGAAAAATTGGGAACCGGCAGTTTTCCCGTTTCGGCCACTTCACAGACAAGTTCATACGGGGCACCCAGGTTTTTCGCTTCGGTCATTAATTCCTCTCCGGGAAGGTTTTTAAGACGCCTGATACCATCCATTACCGTCCTCATGTGGCGTACCGCCTCAACCACGTTGCCGCTTCCCGCTTCTCCCTTGGTGCGGATCATGGCTGCGCCTTCTCCGATCCGTCTTAAAGCTTCACCCAAGTCCCGGCATCCACATACAAAGGGAATTTTAAAATCGTGCTTGTAGACATGGTACATTTCGTCCGCCGGGGTGAGAACTTCACTTTCGTCGATATAATCGATTCCCAGGGCTTCGAGAATCTGCGCTTCCACAAAATGGCCTATCCGGCATTTGGCCATGACCGGAATGGTTACCGTTTTTTTGATTTCCTTGATGATTTTAGGGTCGGACATTCTGGCTACACCGCCCTGAACACGGATGTCAGCCGGAACTCTTTCCAGGGCCATCACAGCAACGGCGCCTGCTTCTTCCGCTATTTTGGCCTGTTCCGCATTGGTGACGTCCATAATAACGCCGCCCTTCAGCATTTCAGCCAGGCCGATCTTGTTACGCCAGGTTGCCTGCTGTCTTTTTGACCATAATGTATTGCTCATTTTTGAATTACCTCAATTTTTTAATGTATTCTAATGTTGAAAATAAATGTAAAAGCATTAAAAGTCAATATCGGGACACGCGCACATGTTGCCAATTTAATTAAATCGGTGTATAGTTACCGCGTAAAATAAATCATGATAAGATATGAAGGTAAAATATGGGTGAACCAGTTTTAGTCGGACTTTTATTTGCGGATCACGTAATCGAGGAAGTCAACCATAAAAAAGGAATAATCGGGACATTTTCCAGGTTTTATGCCGATAAATTCCCGGCAAGCTTCCCTCCGTGGTTCATTTATGCCGCGTTAACAAATATCAGCGGAGAATTTGGATTTTCATTGAATCTCGTATACGACAAGATGAAGCAGGTCATCCTCCCTATAAACGGTAAATTCAAGGTGGATAATGACCGGAGTGTTGTAGAGCTTGTTTTTCCCATTTTTCGCGTGGTATTTCCCGAGGAGGGCATTTACACATTGACTTTCAATATTGACGGAAGCATGGTAGGGTCCAGGGTATTGGAGGTCTTCAAGAGGGAAGAACAAAAGGAATAATTGTCGTAAATGACATTATCAACAATCGAAGGAAATTTAAACCGGATTAAAGAACAAATCAATTCTTCCTGCTCGCTGGTAAACAGAAACCCGGCCGGGGTGCGCATCATGGCTGTGACAAAAACCGTTCCGGCTGATAAAATCAGGAGCGCGGTTGACTGCGGCATTAAGCTGTTCGGCGAAAATCGCGTGCAGGAAGCGGAATCCAAATACGTTTCAATACCGGACGGTGTGGAACTCCATTTGATAGGGCATCTTCAGCGAAACAAGGCAAGAAAAGCCGTTAAACTTTTCAGCTGCGTCCAATCCATCGACAAATTCGAAACAGCTGCTATACTGGGCAAGCTGGCTGCGGAAGACGGTAAGACGCTGGATGTTTTAATCGAAGTAAACACGTCAGAAGAGGAGAATAAATTCGGCGTCAGGGATGAACGTGATTTTTTCCGTCTTCTTGAATCGGTTCTTTCTCTGGACGGTCTGCGATTGCGGGGGCTCATGACAGTAGGCCCGCTTTGTGAGGATGAGGAAAAAATCAGAAATGCTTTCCGCTCCCTGAAAACCCTGTTTAACAGGGCCAGCGAACAGCTGTCTTTAACTTTTTTTGATACTCTGTCAATGGGTATGTCGGGGGATTACCAAATCGCCGTCGAAGAAGGTTCTACAATGGTCCGGATAGGGACAGCCCTTTTTGGAGAAAGGATTTAACCCATGCAATTTCTAAAAACAGTTATAATTTTCTTTTTGCTGATTTTTATCATACAAACGGCCATTGCACAGGACCATACGCCCAAGCCTTACGAACGTGAGGAATTTCCCGAATGGCTTCATGATTTAAGAAGGGCGGAGATAATATTGATAGGTTCCCTCCCTTTTACCATGTTTTTCGCGCTTGAAGCGTTTGATATAGGCAGGTATTTTTACCATAATATGGATTATCTGTATCAACCGTGGCCCGCGAAACCGGCTTACGGTCCGCAATACACGATGGAAGAAAAAGTGACCGTTGTATTTATAGCTGTTGGCTTCTCCTTGATCATTACAGTGGCTGATTACATTCTATGCAAAATGTTTCCCATTGAAGAAAAAAAATACTTTTAGCTTTGTAAATTACCGGTTACATAAAGCATAGTGGGGAATTGATCGTTAATTAAAAGCGAGGTGGTATATTGCCCGTTTTTGAAATTGAAGTGGATAACGGTATAGACTCTGTAAGAATAGATAAATACGTTTCCGAAAACCTTGGGCTTTTATCGAGAAGCCAGATCAAACAACGTGTCACGAATGTAGAGGTTAACGGTAAAAAGGCCAAGCTTTCCCGTAAAATTTCAGCGGGGGACAGTATCAGGCTGGTATATACAGACCCGCCGCCGCTTGACCTGGTTCCCGAGAAGATGGATCTTGATATTCTCTTTGAAAACGAGGATGTGATTGTTCTGAACAAGCCTCAGGGGCTTGTCGTACATCCTGGCAGCGGTAATTTTACCGGCACCCTGGCCAATGGCCTTGTTCATTACTGCCGAACGCTTTCGAACGCGTTCGGCCCCGAATGGCTGAGGCCCGGGATTGTCCACAGGCTGGACAAGGATACGTCGGGAGTGATCATTACCGCCAAACATCCCCCGTCTCATGAATGGCTTGCATCGCAGTTCAAGGAAAGACTTACGGAAAAGATATACCTGGCCGTTCTTCTGGGGACGCTGCCTCAGCAGGAAGGAACCATAAGGACGCGTATAGCCCGTGATCCCGGAAACCGGAAGAAATTCTGTGTTGCCTCCAGGGGCGGCAAGCCGGCCGAGACAAGATACGTTACCCTGTCGGCTGTGGAACAGTATTGCTGTGTGCAGCTTTTTCCTAAAACAGGCAGAACCCACCAGCTGCGGGTGCATATGGCGCATCTGGGTTGCCCGATACTCGGAGATCCCATTTACGGAAAAGGAGAAAATCCTTTTCCGGGAACGACATTGATGCTGCACGCGTATTCCCTGACTATTCGTCTGCAGAAAAACGGGGAAAGGAAAACCTTTACTGCACCCCTGCCGGGGCGTTTTGCCGGGATTTTCACAAAAACAGGCATCGACCCGGCTAATATCCCGTAAAATAAACTGAGGGACTAGTTGCCGTCTTCCGGATACAATACCGCTTTTATATATCGCTTTGTATTCAGGTAACGCCTGGCGATTTCCCTTACCTGTTCCGGGGTTATGCTTTTAACCGTTTCAATGAATTTGTTCACGAAGGTCAGGTCATTGTTCTGCATGTAATACGAATACAGGATGTCGCGCCAGAATTCATTTGTTTTTTTCTCTGTTTCGCGTTCTTTTACCAGTATCTCACGGGCCTTCATGAAGTTCGTGTCAGACGGCCCCTTTTTTTTAAATTCTTCCACGATCTCAAATATTTTCGCCGTAAGGTCATCCACCTTCCGGGGTTCACAGGAAAGATCGAAGAACACCTTGTATTCCTCCCTGGGGAACCGCGTGGGGGCAAAATAAACACCGCTTGAATAGATCCCGCCCTTTTCGTCCCGGGTTTTTTCCCTCACCTCTATGTCCAGTATTTCCCTCAGGTAATAGAAGGTAAGGACCGTTTTATAATCATAGGTGTACGGACCGTCAAAGATAATGACAACTTCGCTTTTCTGCTCCGTACCTTTTTTGTAGGATTTTTCAACAACCCCTTCCGGCATAAAAATGGAATGGTCCTTGAACGTTTCTTTCCTGTTGCCGGCAGGAAGACCGCCTAAATAGCGTTCGACCAGGGGTTTTATTTTTTCAGGCACGAAGTTTCCCACGAATATAAATGTGAAATCACCAGCATCCTGAAAACGGTCCCTGTAAAATTCATACGACCCTGTCAAATCCATTTCCTTGACCATTTCATAGGTCATGGGCAGTCTCCGTTTATGATTCTGTGTGAGTAATTTCTGAACCGAGTCCCAGAAAAAGCTGACAGGGGATGATTCCTTGTTTTTAAGGCTTGATTCCAGTTTGTTCCTGTAGACCTCGAAGGCATCGCCATCTTTTCTCGGTGAAGTAAAATACAGGTAAACAAGCTTGAGGGCCGTCTCCAGGTCCTCAGGCGATGAACTGCCGCCTATGCCTTCAAACAGGGCGTCGATCCACGGCGATACCCTTGCCGTGCTTGCGGATAACAGCTTGGACAGTTCCGTGGCGTTAAAATTACCCACGCCGCTTTCTACAATGATCCCCGCTGCGGTTTTAGCCGGCACCAGTTTATCATCTTTTGCAAGCGAGGTTCCCCCGGGACTGTACGCCGTGAACAATATCTCGTCATTTTTGAATTGGGTGGGTTTCAAAACGACCCGGACATTATTGGCCAATATCCATTCAGTGACACCCAGTTCCTTTATTTCTTTTTCCTTGACAACACGGGAAGGTTCAGGCGGGGACGAGAGGAGTTCCTTGTTTTCCATCTTGTCCATATAGGGTTCGATCTTCCTGCTCTTGACGTCTTTCATCATGGCTGTAAGTACAGTCGCGGTCGGGATGGTTAAACCGTCTTTTTCCGGGGCACTCACCATGATCACCCTGTTTGTTTCCCTTGTTTTTTCCTTGAGAATTTTATTCACCTCCGCCAGGGTTATCACGGGCAGGAAGGTGACATACATGTCATACTCCAGTTCAATGCCGGGAATGGATTCGTTCTCCGTGACATGCCTTATGTATTCCCGCGCATACTGTTCCGATTCACTCGTATCACGTTCATTGTACGCCTGCTTCATGTAAGTCAGCATCTCGTCCTTGACGCGCGACAGTTCGCTTTCGGTAAATCCGTACCGGAGGACGCGTTCCGCTTCCGTCAACAATGCATCGAATCCCCTGGCTATCCCGTCTTCCTTGACCTGTGCGCCCAGTACAAAGGCATCTTTGGTTTTGACATAACGGGCTTCACCGCTGTAAGCCCCGAGAAACGGGGGGTCCTTTTTCATGGCGATTTCATCAAGGCGGTGGTTGAGCATGGAATACGCGAGGTTGCTTACGATATTTCTTCTGTAGTCGCCATATTTTCCCGTTGATCCGATGTCATATTTGTAGACGATATTTATAGAAGTCTTTGTTGCTTCCTTGTCTTGTGCAATCGCAAAACGTGTATCGGAATGATCGGGTAAGGAATAAGAGGGTCTTTTACGTTCATTTTCCGGGGCTTTGTATTCTGAAAAATATTTTTTTATCAAATTTTCAATCACGCTCCTGTCGAAATCCCCCACGGCAATAACGGTAATAAGGTCAGGCCGGTACCAGTCCCTGTAGAAACGCTTTAACCCATCGGGCGTGCAGTTTTGGATGATTTCCGGTTTCCCGATCGGCCGCCGGCTGGCATACCGGCTGTGGTTGAAAAGGGTATCTATCTGTTTTTCGAATATGCGGTTGTTGGCGTCCCTTCGCAGGTAGTACTCCTCCATGATAACGCTTCGTTCTTTTTCAACCTCCTCCGGGTCGAACGTCACATTGAACGCCCAGTCGCAGAGTATCCTGACGGCTGTTTCCAGCTCCGATTCCTTTTCCGTCGGCACAAGGAGATTGTATACCGTCTCATCGTAACTGGTATAAGCGTTCAGGTCGGCGCCGAAACGCATCCCTATAGATTCCAGAAAATCGACTATGGCCTGCTTCCTGAAATTTCTGGTTCCGTCAAAGGCCATGTGCTCCACAAAATGAGCCAGGCCCTGCTGATCGTCATCTTCAAGAATCGATCCCGCATTCACCACCAGCCTGAACTCGGCACGGCTTTCAGGCGTTTTGTTTTCACGGATAATGTAGGTAAGGCCATTGTCCAGCTTTGCTTTCAATACCCTGGGGCCTATGGGAAGGTCCGCATTAAGATCGTATTTTTCTCCTGCTTTAACCGGCGCTTCATGGTCCTTGACTATGTCGGTTGTCGTGTTCGATGTCACACAGGAGTAAAGAATTAAAATGGAAATTATAATTAGTGTTATGGATATTTTTTTCATACACAAGGTTAATGATTACCGGTAATTAAGTCAACAGTTTTTTCCCTCCCGCTTGCATATACCCGCGTGGGAGTATTATAATTTTTTACATGGAAAACAGTGCGGACGAAACTGAATATGAAGATGTATATACCAATCATTTTGTTACCGTTCCGCCTTTACTCTATCGGCGATGGGGATTCTGGCGGTTAATGAAGAAGGTAAAAAGACGGATGGCTAAAGAGGATATCCAGATGGGGGAGCCTTTTAGTCTTTACGGTGTGCCGTATATCACCTTTACTTCCCGCTGTGATAACGAATTGGACCTGGATGAATTCAGGGGAAGGTTATCATTCGGAAACTACGTCAGGCTCGTATCCCTGGATGATTACTATCCATTGCATTGCGGGCCTGTCCGCATCACCTTGGTAAAAACAAAAAAAGATCTGATCGGTGAAATAAGGATCGGGAACAATGTGCACCTGGCCGGCACCATTATTGTCTCGTACAACAAGGTAACGATAGGCAATGATGTCCTGTTCGGTCCCAATGTTACGATCATGGATTGTTCGGGGCATGCATTGAAGGGACGCGGGGAGCGGGGTGAGCTTGACCGCCTCAAAACAGCTCCCATTGAAATTGCCGACGGCGCCTGGTTAGGGCAGGGGGCCTGTGTCCTAAAAGGTGTGCGGATCGGGAAAAACAGCGTAGTTGGCATCAACGCCGTTGTCCACGAATCGGTACCGGACAATACCGTCGTTGCCGGTAATCCGGCCAGGATAATCAAGACCCTGGATTGAAAGGGTTTTATCCCTCCCCGTAAATCTGTTCTATGGCATCCTCGATATCCGGTTCCTTCACCTGCAGGTCGTTGATCCGCACTTCGGCCGACAGCGCCGCTATGAGTTTTGAAGCGGAGACATTTTCCCTGTTGAAGCTGATCCACATCTTGTTCTCTTCGCATTTGATCATTTTACAATGGGGATACGTAAAATCTTTTTTGACCTTGTCCGTATCTATCTGCAGAATCCTTTCCGGTGCCAGGCGGTGAACGATGGCATCCAGCGCCCCGTCCTCGATGATTTTTCCCTTGTTGATGACAACAAGGCGGGGACAGAGTTCCTGGACATCACCTAAGTCATGCGTCGTCAATATAATGGTTGTTTTTTTCTTCTGGTTTATTTCACGTATAAACTTCCTGATATTTCTCTTGGCCTGGATATCGAGCCCTATGGTCGGCTCATCGAGAAAGAGAATGTCGGGTGAATGGAGAACGGCGGATACTATTTCTCCCCGCATGCGCTGGCCGAGGGAGAGCTGACGCACGGGAATATCAATAAGCCGCCTTATGCCGAGCAGGCTGTCCATCAACTCGAGGTTGGCATTGTATTCCTCATCCGGTATCCGGTAAATGCGCCTGAACAATTCAAAACTCTCCCCGAGCCGTATGTCCCAGTATAATTGAGAGCGCTGTCCGAAAACAACGCCGATGCGCGATACAACCTCCGCCCGTTTTTTTTGCGGATTCAATCCCATCACTTCCACCTCTCCTGACAGAGGCTGGAGGATACCGGTTAATATTTTAATCGTCGTGCTTTTCCCGGCGCCGTTCGGGCCTATCAACCCGATTATTTCACCCTTTTTCATGCTGAAACTTACATCATCCAGCGCATTGATAATGATTTTTTTGGGGGCGAATATTCCTTTCAAGGCGCCTTTAAGGCCCGGTTCCTTTTTTTTAACGATGAATCTTTTTCTAAGATGGACTGCTTTTATTATGCTCATATATTTCAGCTCCCCGTGCTCTTGTAATGTTTAAGACCGAATCGGAAAAATCCATAGGCCAACAGGAAAAACGCGATCCCTACCAGCAGGGTACAGAGGGAAAGATTTATGGGAATGGAAAAGGTATTGTCCATTCCCATAAAATCCTGTGCCGGGTATGTATTGATGAAACCCACCGGTATCAGAAACGTGAGAATTACCTGTATCCCGTACGGATAGATATTCAAGGGAAAAGCGGTGGTGTTGTAAGCCAGAAAATCGACCATGAAATTCGTCACGGCATTCCGTGTATCCCTGAAAAATCCGATGGCCCCGGCAATCATGAAAATCCCGGTGCGGATCAGTGTCCCGCCTATAAGGACGGCTATAAGCTTGAGAATTGCCACGGCGTTCCAGTCCAGGTTGAGTTTGAGACAGGCATACGTGAAGATGATAATGCCCGGGGTTATATCGATGTATCCCGCTATGTTGAATGACTGGATGATGAACATGAAAAACGGATTCATCGGATAGAGGAGTATCCTGTCGAATTCGCCGTTTAAAACCATGTAATTCGTATGCCACACGGCGAAAAAGAAAATGACGTGCAGCCCGTGGGTAACGATACCCAGCCCGTAGAAAAAGGCAAGCCCGTGAAAGGTCCAGCCGCCTATTTCGCTGAACTGGGTGGAAATGACTTTGAGCAGGAGAAGGCCGCCGAATGAATAGAGGGGGATAAAAATGATCCAGCAGAGCATTTCCAGAGGATACTCAAACCAGGATTGCACGGCGCACCGCATCCGGCATGATCCGACGGAAAAATATTGCTTTAAGGAAAATTTCATGCAGACACCCCGCTTAACCTCCCTGAATCAACAGCCGTTTCTTTACCTTTTGCCAGAACAGGTACATGCAGACGCATAAAACCGTTATCCAGACGGCCTGTATTCCGACAGCTGCCAGGCTTCCTGTCATGGAGAGCTTCCCGATATAGATACTCAATGGCGTCTGGTAAGTATATTTGAAAGGCAGCCAGTCGGAAACCTTCCGGAACCAGCCCGGAAAAAACCAGAGGGGGACAAAGCTGCCGGCCATGATCTTGAGCAGGGGGTCACGGATCACTCCCAGGTTGCCGAAATCGACCCAGACAACGGTGAGTAAGCCGAAAAAAAGGCTGATGAGCCAGAGCAGCAATGCGCATAAAAGAACGCTGAGGACAAACAGCGGGATAATGCTGAGATTTTGCGGTAACGGGACCTGTATAAATATCACGGCAAAGAGGAGAATAGGTACGAAATTTTTAAGCAGGTTGTTTACCATGTTGCCGATGTCCTCGAACAGCCAGCTGACAACAAGGTTCATCGGGCGGATAAAATCGATGGCTATGGTGCCCTGGCGCATCCTGTAATACAGTTCCTCCTGCACCTCGTGCCGGCAGAAACAACCGACGAGTGTCGATACAATCGCATATGTCTGCATCTGCGGTAAACTCACGCCGTGGATATCGGGGTTTTGCGCGTAGACGTATTTCCAGATGGATGTCATCGTGATGATCCAGACGAAATTCAGGAGAAGAGGGAAAATCACATCAATATCATAAGCCAGATGAGAGATGATTTTGATACGCATGATGTACAGATATTTATTCATTCGGTTCCCGGAATTCATGGTATCTGAATGGAGGTTGTTTTACAAGTAAAAATTATAGGCTGTATAAGGAAAATGAAAATCACCTATGGTTTCAAAAAAATACATATTTTTAAGGCTGGTATCCGTATTCTCATGGTTTTTGTTAAGATCCTCAAGTATTCTGAAAAACCGTTTATCTTCCTCTAATTCCTTCTCTAAGCCGGCGATAAATTCCTGTATTGTGTTTGTTTTGTGGTTTTTCATACCCGGACATCCCTTAACAGGCGGGGTTAGCGTGTATTGTTCCGTATGGCTTTCAAAATCGATTATCCGGCCTAATGGCGCCATTTTACAGACAAGCGGTTTCGCGTCGGGATGTAGCTTGCAATAGCCCTTTATATCCCTGGAGTCCTCGACAACATTCTCGAGAAACGGACAGCCGGCGTACTTTCCTGTCTTGAATTTTATTCTTGGTACAAGCATATTGTTCTGTCCCCGGACCAGGATGACATAATATTTGTCAAAAAGGTATTGCGTATTTGATGCCTGTAAAAACCGGGCCATTTTATACAGGTCATACGGGTTAAGGTTTATTTCGGTATTTCCCGAACAGCATTCACCGCAGAGGGTGCATTCAAAACTAAAGGATTTTTCTGGTTTTAAATGATTCATGTTTATTTCACATCCCGTTTAAGCTTTTCGGATGACCAATAATAAAAAACTCCTGATGCTCGGTCAAGCCATATATTTTTTTAAGATAAGTGTTTATATTAATCGTCCAGTATGCAGGCGTCAAACCGATTTTTCTACTCCCATCTCTTCAATAATTTTCTGGTGATTTTCTATAATATACTTATCCATTTCTCTGTTTTGATGGATGTGCCTTCGGAACCATTTAAAATTATATAAAAAACCTAAAATCCTGTAAGGCATATCCATTTTAGGTAATTGGTACAGTTTGTGTTTTTTATAATATTTATCATCCGCCTTCATGATAAACCGCATATAGGAGAGTAGATCGTCACGAATGATTTTAGAAATTCCTTTTGTATAGAATGTCTTGCTTTTAATATAGCCAGAATCTGCAAATTCTACTAAAAGCTGTCCTAAATTGTATATTTGTTTG
>JAFGKU010000035.1 GCA_016928415.1 Spirochaetales bacterium | reverse complement strand
TTGTATTATTTCTGGGGTAAATTGATTTTTATCCAATCCCTAAGTCATTGTTCTATTTGGATTTAGGGGACAGCGGGAATTACTCATTATAATAGTAAAAAAAATTAAAAATTTACCTCGATAGTATCCCAAAGGCGAATAATGTCTGTGTCCCCGTTCCCTTTAAAAAGGACCTGTAAGGAATTCTGAGACATTTATTGGCAATGGAGTCCGATACCCAAACCCCTTGTTTATCAAATGAATACGCCACGACAAAATGGCCGACCCAGTTTTTTGCATCCACCGGCCACTTGTACTGGATGATGACCGGTTCCCCCATTATTAAAAAATTGAACAGGGTGCCGACATCCGAAAAATAATTCATCTTCAGCTTGTAAAGATCGAGAAAATCCCCGATGTTCTGACCGCTCCAAAGCTTGTTCCTGTCCTTGCCTATTTTCTTTTCCGCCGCGTTTACATCAATCGATAATTTATACTTGTATTTTGCAAGATGCTTTACGGAAAAACCATAACAGCCATAATGATGCTGTTTCGAAACGGGAAATTTATAGGCAGGCTTGATCCCCGGCTTAACACCCGTATCCAGAATCTGCCCGTATGTCCAGCCGTAATAATCCTGCGCCGGTAACAGCGTGAAACTGGAAACAAGAAAAATAAAAAAAATATAAAACGATTTTTGTCGTACCATACTCTATAAAATATAACCCCGGGAAACCTTGAATTCAATATTGAAAACACAATTATACAGTATAATAGGCAGGGACATATCACTTGACTGCATCCAATTAATGAACAGAATTAATAGTGAGTATGCTTATGAAAAGAAAATATCGCCTTAAAAGAGCCTTTCTATCAGCTTTTATTCTTTTATTATTCGCCGTATTCCCATTATATACTGAAAACGCCGTAAAAGCCGGAGATATTGTCATTTCCCTGGACTTCAATAAAAAAGCAGACCGTGACCTGTGGAGCAGGAAACCGTTCGCTCAATGGGAAAAGGACAGCAGCCTGGATCAAACCGTTCTGTTTGTCAACGTACCAGCGGAACGTGCAGGCAATGCCAATATGATTGACATGGAACTTGATCTTTCCCCTTACAGCGGAACGAAACTCGGCTTCAAATGCCTTGCCAGGGCCGAAAAGGCCACAAAGCCGCCGCAACCCTACCTCGGTGTCAAGTACATGCTGTATATCAACTCAGAAAGCGGTCAGTCATGGATCAATCAGAACGATGTATACGGCACATTCGACTGGAAAGAGCTTTCCTTTGCGGTGACGATTCCCGAGGGCCTGTTTGATGCCAGGCTTTCCCTGGGCCTCCAGGGCAGTTCCGGCAAGGTGTGGTTTACAGGAATTTCCGCATTCGTGATAAGACCCAAGCGTCCCCCTCCGACAAAAATCAACAAGGACAAGCCGGTTTACAAAGGGCATAACCTGCCCCGGCTGAGGGGTGTCATGTCCCCGACTTTGTTCAGGGAAGAAGATATCCGCGTACTGGGCCGTGAATGGAAGGCAAACCTTATACGCTGGCAGCTTGTCCGGGCATGGGGAAAACCGGACACGGACAGGGACTTGACCGAGTATGATCAATGGATCGACCGGAAATGCGGGGAGCTGGAGAAAACCCTGGAAGCATGCCGGAAATACGGCATCAAACTCGTCATAGACCTGCATTCGCCGCCGGGCGGCCGTTATGAGGACAATAACATGGCCATGTTCTACGAAAAAAAATACAATGACCATTTTATCAGGACATGGGAAAAACTCGCGGGAAAATTCAAGGGGCACCCCGCCTTGTGGGCTTACGATCTCGTTAATGAACCGGTACAGAACAGGCTCTCTCCGAAGGGAATGGATTTTTGGGCCACCCAGGAAAGGACGGCCAGGGCCGTCAGGAAAATCGATCCGGAAACAGCCATTATTATTGAAGCGGATGAATGGGATTCACCCTTGAGTTTCGGGAATCTTTTCCCGGTGGACGTTCCCAATGTCATATACGAGGCGCATATGTATGTTCCGGGAGAATTCACGCATCAGGGCGTCTATAACCGTAAAACAGGCATACGGTACCCGGGAAAAATCAACAATATATTTTACAATAAAGAAACGCTTACGAAAGTACTGCAGCCGGTACGTGATTTCCAGCTTGCCTACCATGTTCATATTTATATTGGCGAATTCAGCGCCATCCGGTGGGCGCCGGGGGCAGCGGCCTATCTGCGTGACTGTATTGAAATTTTTGAGGTATACGACTGGGACTGGTCGTACCATGCGTTCAGGGAATGGTCCGGATGGAGCGTTGAATATGAAAATACCGAAACGGATAAAAAGGCTGTCAAAAAAACCGACAGGGGCAATGTGTTATTCTCATGGTTTGCCAAGAATAAAAAGCCCTGAACGGATTAAGGGACCAGCATGAGACAAGAAATACCGTCAATACACTTGTTAGAAACACCGTTTTGAATTAGATTTAAAATAACAACAAAAGACACTTTGGGGAAATTAATGGTTGATTTCAAGGCTGGCTCAAGAGGAAACCGACCTACAATCGGATTCATGATTCACGGGCTCTCAGATCATTACGGGTTAACCCTGTGGAACGGTGTGAAGGATTCCGCGATGGCCCATGGCGCCGACTCGGTATGCTTCCCGGCAGTGGATATTGGTACAACCCAGGGATTCGAAATTCAAGCAAACATATTATACGATATCGCTTCGAAGGAAAATGTCGATGGACTGGTTCTCACGGGCGGAATAATGAGCGGGTACATAGGCGCCGAAAAGTACGCGGAGTTTGTTAAAAAATACCTGCCGCTTCCCCTCGTTACCATCGGCGTTCCCGCGGGGGATATACCGCTTGTTACCACTGACGGGTACATGGGGGCGCACGAAGCAATGAACCATCTGGTAAAAGAACACGGTTACCGGCGTATCGCGTTTATCGCAGGCCGCACGAACAATGTTGATGCGGAGATCCGGTTCAAGGCGTACAGGGATGTTTTGGCTGAAAACGGACTGCCCTTTGACCCCGCCATGGTCAGCGGGTCAGGCAATTTCGATGAGATATCGGGCAGCAATGCCATACGCCTTTTTCTGGACGAACGCAAAGCCGATTTCGATGCCGTTTTTGCCGCGAACGACCACATGGCGGTCGGTGCCATAATGGAACTGCGGAAACGGAATATCGATGTCCCCGGGAAAGTGGCGATAATAGGCTACGATGATTCGGACATGGCCGCCTTTTCGACACCGGCCCTCAGCACGGTTCGCCAGCCGCTTTATGACGAAGCCTATAAGGCCGCCGAACTGGTGATCTCCCTCATTCAGGGGAAAAATATTCACGGAAAAACAACACTGTCAACCGTCTTCGTTAAACGCCAGTCCTGCGGCTGCCTTTTATCCTCCGTTACACGGGCAAATGCGAATGCCGGACGGAAACCTACCATAAACTGGAAGGCGGATATAATTTCCAAAAGGTCAAAAATCCTTGATGAAATAGAGAACAAACAATCTACCGGAGGAAAGGAGAGTCATTGGTCTTCCCCCTGCCTGGATGCTTTTATCGACGAACTGGAAGGGGGCAGGAATAATAAAAGAACTCAGGGGTTGTTTATAAAAACACTCAGTTCCTTCCTGAATGAAATGATAACACAGGGGACTGACATATCAAGCATGGAAGACTGCCTCTCTTCCATGCGGCGGGTTTTATTGCCGCGGCTCCTCAACAATTTCCAGGTAATGCTCTATGCAGAGGATTTATGGCACCAGGCACGGGCCCTGCTGTTAAATGCCGCCTTGCGTGATCAGGCATTCCGGGAATTCAAAAACGAAGAGCTTTCAAATACCGTCCAGCGAATCAACAGGTCCCTTGCCATGTCATTCGATGTTTCCGAACTGATGAATGTGCTGGCAGAAGAATTGCCGGCCATCGAAATAACAAGTTGTTATATTTTCCTCTACGATAATCCCGAATCACCCCTGGAAGGCCTGCGACTGTTCCTCAGCATGACGAGGAACAAAAAAACCGACCTCCCGCCCGAAGGGCTTGAGTTGAAACCGGGGAAAATTGTGCCGGACGAATTTCTCCGGTCAGGAAAACCGCTGAGTTACATTGTGGAACCGCTTTACTTTCGCATGGATCAAATCGGTGTAGCCGTTTTGGACGGCAGCCAGAAAAACGGCGCCGTTTATGAAAACCTCCGGAGCCAGATCAGCAGTTCCCTGAAAGGCGCGCTTTTACTGCAAAGACTTATCAGGCACGACAAAGAACTGTCAGCAGGTATCGAAGGGTTAAATACGGCCCTGGAAAAAATATCCGGGAGTATAGGAGACATAACACAGAACATGAGCGAGCAGGCTTCCGCCGTTGAGGAAGTGGCCAGTTCAATCGAAGAGATGACCCGGAACATAGGAGAAACGACAAAAATAACCAATACGGTCCTTGAGTATTCAGACAACCTTTTTTCGGAGGCAAGTGAAGGCGGAAAACTTGTTAAAAATTCCATAGAGGCCATTCAGGAAGTCAAGGAAAATTCACAGCAAATACTGGATCTATTGGGTATGATCAACGACATAGCGGAAAAAACAAACCTTTTATCCATCAACGCCTCCATCCAGGCGGCTCATTCCGGTCAGGCGGGACGTGGATTTTCGGTCGTCGCAACGGAGATTCGAAAACTGGCGGATAACACGAACAATAACATCAAGGGAATAGAAAATGCCGTTAAGCTGATCGTTTCCAAAATTACTGAATCCACTGATGCGGCGCACATGACGGGAGCGGGGCTGTTTCGAATTCTCGGGATATCGGAAAAAGACAAGGAAATCACGTCCCACTTGAATTCCGCCATGCAGGAACAGAACAACGGTGTACAGGAAATATTGAAATCCTCCCAGGAACTTCTGAAAATTACGGATAACGTGCACACGGCCATGACAATGCAGCACAAAGCCACGGAGGATTTCAAGACTTTACTTGAAAAATTAAGAACCCGTTGATACCACGGATAATCAAGGCACCTCTTGACATCTATAATCACTTATGTATACTCAAGATAATACGGGGGACCTTACCATAATTAACAGCAAAGGAGATTTCTCATGAAAAATACCATATTACTTTCCATTTTCTTCATCACGGCAATATTTTTTATAACGGGCTGCAACGGAGAAGAGGGAACAGCTTATCCGGATGCCATTTTCCGGAATCCCGAATATTCCGCCGAGGAAAGAACGGAAGACCTTTTGTCCAAAATGAGTCTTGATGAAAAGATCGGACAGATGACCCAGGCGGAAAATTCCGTACTTTTTGACAATAAAAACGATATCAGGAAATACTATATCGGTTCAATCCTGTCCGGCGGCGGTGCGGGTCCGCGCGGACAGGCCAATGCAAAGGCCTGGGCCGACATGTATGATGAATTTCAATCCTACGCATTGAGAACCCGCATCGGCGTTCCCATGATATACGGTGTTGATGCCGTGCACGGTCATAACAATGTCAAGGGGGCCGTCATATTTCCACACAACATAGGGTTAGGCTGTACCAGAAATCCCGAGCTGGTCGGGGAAGTGGCCAGAATCACCGCGCTGGAAGTGGCGGCCACGGGAATCGACTGGACGTTCGCGCCGTGTATCGCCGTTCCAAGGAACGAAAGATGGGGCAGAACGTACGAAGGCTTCGGTGAAACGCCGGAACTGGTTGCCATGATGGCGGAAGCGGCCGTCAAGGGTTTCCAGGGGGCGAATCTCAGTGATCCCGAAACCATCCTCGCCTGTGCCAAGCATTTCCTGGCAGACGGCGGAACAATGTCCGGCAAGGACCAGGGCAATGCACTGATCGATGAAACGGAATTACGGGAAATACACCTGCCCGGCTACTTAAGCGCCATCAACGCGGGGGTCGGTTCCATCATGGCGTCATTCTCCAGCTGGAACGGGAATAAAATGCACGGGAATAAATACCTCCTGACGGATGTCCTGAAAACCGAACTCGGTTTCAGCGGCTTTGTCGTATCGGACTGGCAGGCGATCAACCAGCTGCCGGGCGGTTTTGATGCCCAGGTGAGGGAATCCATCAATGCCGGCATCGATATGGTCATGGTTCCCCATGACTACAGGGAATTTTTCAAACAATTGAAAAAAGAGGTGGAAGGCGGGAAGATACCGATGGAGCGGATTGACGATGCCGTGCGGCGGATATTGAAAATCAAGTTTCAGATGGGTCTTTTCGAGAATCCCCTGACAGACCGCAGCCTGCTTTCCTCCGTGGGAAGCAAGGAGCACCGGGAAGTGGCACGCGATGCCGTCAGGCAGTCGCTCGTATTGCTTCAGAATAAAAACAGGATTCTCCCATTGGCTAAAAACCTGAAGCATATTCATGTCACGGGAAAATCGGCGGACAACATGGGCCGGCAATGCGGCGGATGGACCATTACCTGGCAGGGTGAATCCGGAAGAATAACGGCCGGGACAACGGTATTGGACGCTATCAAGAATACGGTTTCCCCGGATACGAAGGTAACCTATTCATCTGACGGAAAGGGCGCCGATATCGGAATCGTGGTCATTGGAGAAGAGCCTTATGCCGAAGGAAAAGGCGACAGCAACGACCTGGATATCGACGAAAAGGACAAGACGGCCATAGAAAGCATGAAAAAGCTCGGTATACCGTTTGTCGTTATCCTGATTTCCGGCCGCCCTCTTCTTATACAGGAGGTGTTGAAGGACAGCGATGCCTTTATTGCGGCATGGCTTCCGGGCAGCGAAGGCCAGGGAATAGCGGACGTCCTGTTCGGGGATTACAAGCCAACCGGGAAACTTTCCCTTTCATGGCCAAAAACCATGATTCAGATACCCGTAAATGTCGGCGATCCGGTTTACGACCCTCTATTTGAATACGGGTTCGGATTAACCTATTAATGAATGTTTGTGTATTTTGCTCTTCCAGTAACTCCGTCAACGATGTTTACAGGGAAACTGCCCGGAATCTGGGAAAAATCCTTGCCGAGCGCGGTTACAATGTCATTTACGGAGGCGGAAACAATGGCCTGATGGGAGAGCTCGCCTTAAGCGTACAGGGCAGCGGCGGTAAAATTACCGGGGTCATACCCAAGGTTTTCATGGACAAGGGTGTGGCCCATGATCAATGCGATGAACTGGTTGTCACGCGCAATCTAAGGGAGAGAAAACAGGTCATGGAACAGCGCTCTGACGCCTTTATCGCCCTTCCCGGGGGGTTTGGAACGCTGGAAGAACTCATGGAGATCCTGACCCTGAAGACGCTGGGACTGCACAATAAACCTGTTACCGTTATCGACAGTAACGATTTTTACAAGTACCTTTTCGATTTTTTCAGGCATATGAGCCGGGAGCATTTCCTGATCCGGAATTATACAGACATGTTTTATATCGCCCAAAAAGGAACAGAAGCTGTTTCGTATATAGAAAACTACCGTCCAGGTCATTTTTCACCGCAGTGGTCGTAGACTATTTCAGCCGGAAAGGTCTATGAAAACGGCAAATTCTAGTATATTATATAGGGGCACTTAGGGGAGCTTGCGAATTTAAAGGTTTTTCAGGGGTGATATGATATACAATCTGGCGAATCTCGTTAAAATTGATATTATAACGGATATTCTCCAGCAATTTCATGAATTGACTGGTCTGCGGTCCATATTAAAGGACGCCGACGGCAATATCATCGCTGATCTGGTAAAAAACCAGGGTTCATCACCTTTTTGTTCCCGATTATACGATACCAACAATAAATTCTGCAAGGAATCGGACTTAATCGGCATGGAACAGGCCATTCAGGCAAAGTCCCCCCTCATATATAAATGCCATGCCGGCCTGACCGATGTCGTGATTCCGCTGTACATTCAGGAAAAATTCGTCGGTGCCGTATTCACAGGTCAATTTTTCACCCATGAGGATAAACCTGTCAATTTTGAACTGTTAGAAAAAAAGTTTGACCTTGAACCCGGTACATTGGAAAAAGCTTTCGAAAGCATACCCACATTCGATATGAAAGTCATGGAATTTTATGTGAATATCCTTGACAGCATATTCAAATGGGTCATCGCCTTGAGGATCCGGTACTTAAAGGACCTTAAATACGACAAAAACCAGGATACGAATGTCTATGACAGGATTGAAAAAGCTATACAAACCATCAATGAAAATTACAGCTCCCCGCTTACAATGAAACAGATTGCGCATGACGTTAACCTTTCCGAATCCTATTTTTCCACTTCCTTTAAAGAATACACCGGGCTTTCCTTCCCCGAGTACCTGAATAAAGTAAGACTGGAAAAGGCGCGATTTCTCCTGAAAAACACGTATCTCTCCATCACAACCATCGCTTACGACGTGGGATATTCCGATTCCAATTACTTTTCCACCATCTTCAAGAAAACAGCCAATCTTACCCCGAAGCAATACAGGGAAAAATATGACCGGACATGCCCGCGGAACATAAAAATCCTGGAAGACTACAGAAAAAAACACGGATTCCCCAGTCTCGGTGAGTTCGCCTCCATAGAAGAGTACTGGAAAGCACATGCCTGGCCTGAAGATCTTGAACCGGATTTATAACCCGCCGGATCCCTCTTCCGTATTTTTTCCCTGATATTTATCAGGTGGAATAAAAAATTAAAGATATTTGAGAAAAATTTAAAGGTGCCGCCACCCATTGTACTATAGAATGGAGATATTGAACCACGATAAAACCTTGGGGGGTTTATGTAAGGTTCTGCGTTTATTTCGTTTGATCCTTCTTTAAGAGGAAACCTATAAAAGGAATACTTACGGGTTCCATTTTGCGGGTTTCCTTTTTTTTATGGAACGGCATTTCGAATAAAAATTTTAATAAATCAAAGGCACCTCTAAAAACCCTTTAAAACAGGGGTTTTTAGAGGTGCCCTCAAGTTATTTATATTAGAAATCTTCATTGGTTTTTTCAGGTAGAAAATCGGAAAATTCATATACAATTTTCCCTGAATCCCTGACTTTCATCTCCGCATAGCCTTTTTTGGCCATATCCTGTAAAAGCTTGTCGGCTTGATCTATCGAGATATCGGAATGGAGGGCAACGAGAGTGGGAGTTACAATACCATGGTTTCCCTTGGCTACGGTCAAAATGACCTTTTCATTACTGGCTCCTTCGGTCTGATTTAATTCGGCCCTGATTTTTTTTCGGTTAACGAGTTTTTTTATGCCGTCGATCATCGGGAATACAGCTAAAATGAGGACGGGCAGAACGAACATCCAGCTGCGCATGCTAAAGGCGAAAAAACCAAAAATTCCGAGAAAAAGCAGTCCGCTTAACAGGGAACCAAAAGGATTATTGCCTCGATTATTGTAATTCCGCCTGTTGCCAGGCTGCCCGAACATGTCCTGCATTGGTTAAAAATTACTTATATTTTGAAATTTAGTCAATCGTGAGAAGCCTTTATTGGATGGTCATATAATGCATGATTTTTTTCCCCAATGCCCTGGTTTATTGACATTTTCTTGTTGAATATGGTATTTTGCCAAGGAAAATACAGAAAAAAAGGACGGAAAAAGTGAAAACATGTTTTTTATTCCCGGGACAGGGAGCACAGTACCCTGGTATGGGCAAAGACCTTTTTGAAGCCAATTCCAAGGTAAAGGAATTATTTGCGCTGGCATCCGACAGCACTGGAATTAATATGCAAAAACTGCTTTTTGAAGGCACCGAAGAAGAGTTAAAGGCGACGGACAAGACTCAAATCGCCATTACGCTCGTTAATCTTTCAGCCGGTATTATTTTGAAGGAAAAGGGAATAAAACCGCAAGGCGTTGCCGGTTTCTCCCTTGGCGAGTATTCAGCCCTCTGTGAAGCCGGCGTCATATCTCTGAATGACATTTTCCCCATTGTCAAGGCGAGGGGAGATATCATGGAAAAAGTCAGCCGGAGTCTTGATTCCGCCTCCGGGAATCCCGGCATGGCGGCTGTCATAGGATTGACCTATGATCAACTCCAATCCGCCGTCGATAAAAACGGCCTTTCACGCGAAGTTTTTTTGGCCAATTATAATGCACCCACTCAGACAGTCATCTCAGGCACGTATGAAGGTTTGAACAAGGCGGAGACTGTCTTGAAAGAAGCGGGAGCCCGCCGAATCATCAGGTTGAAGGTTTCCGGACCGTTTCATTGCCCTCTTTTAATGGAGGCGGGGACCCGGCTTAAGGAAACGATTGAAAAATATTCGTTCTCCAATCCTTCACTGCCGGTTTATTCCAACGTAACGGGCAGGAAAATTTCATCTGCCGAAGAAGCCAAACAACTCTGCGTGGACCAGATTACGCAAACCGTCCGCTGGGTGGATGAAGAAGAAAGCCTGGTGAAGGACGGGTATGACAACTTCCTCGAAGTCGGACCCGGTAAGGTATTAACCGGTTTGTTGAAACAATTTTCAGCAGACCTGGCCGGCTGCAGGCTTGCCGGAACCATTGAAGATATTAATGCAATCAATTAAGGAGTAAAAAATGTTATTAAAAGGAAAAAACGCGATCGTCACGGGCGGTGCAAGAGGCATCGGCAAGGAAATAGTGATGGCATACCTCGCGGAGGGAGCCTCTGTATATATTATCGATTTAATGGACAGCGAATTCCTTCCGGAAATGGAAGAAGCGGCGAAGAAAAACGGGTGTACCGTGAAATTTAAAAAAGGCGACGTTTCCGATGAAGAGGGAATCACAAATGTTTTAAAGGAAATAATCGAAGAAGCGGGAACCATCGACATTCTCGTAAACAACGCGGGTATTACGCGGGACGGCCTGCTGATGCGAATGGCGGCCGAGGATTGGGAGAAAGTCCTCAAAATCAACCTCACTTCAGCCTTCCTGATCTCAAAAGTTATGGTCCGGCATATGCTGAAACAGAAAAAGGGGTCCATTATCAACATGGCCTCGGTAGTAGGTGTCGGCGGCAACGCGGGACAGGCCAATTATTCGGCGTCAAAAGCGGGCCTGATAGGATTTTCACGAAGCGTGGCCAAGGAAGTGGCCTCGAAAAACGTCCGTGTCAATGCGATTGCACCGGGATACATCATCACGGACATGACGGCCAAGCTTCCGGAACAGGCCAGGGAGGCTTTCCTGAACGTCATACCCATGAACAGGGGCGGTGAACCGAAAGAGGTTGCCGATATAGCGGTATTTCTGGCATCAGACCTGTCATCCTATGTGACGGGCCAGGTCATCCGTGTGGATGGCGGTATGTCCATTTAAGGAGGAAAAAATGGCAAGACGAGTAGTGATAACAGGATTGGGAACAGTCAATCCACTCGGTAATAACGTAAAAGATTTCTGGAAAAATGTTGTCAATGTGGAGAATGGGATTGATAAACTGACCAAATTTGATACAGAGGCTTATCCTTCAAAAGTAGCCGGTATAATCAGGGATTTTAATCCCCTGGACCGTCTCGGCAAAACAGATGTCCGGAGAAATGATCTTTTTTCACTGTATGCCCTCTACGCAGCCCTTGAGGCTCACGAGAATGCAGGTATAAAGGAAGACACCGTCGACCCTACACGGATGGGAGTCATCATTGGAAACGGTATTGGCGGACTGGAAACCCTGGAAAATGAAATAGTCAAAACAACGCAGAGAGGCGGCATGGCCGTACAGCCCCTTCTGGTACCCAAGATGATCAGCAACATCGCGCCGGGTGCTATCGCGATCCGGTTCAACGCACAAGGCCCCTGCTTCTCAATAGTCACAGCTTGTGCGTCCGGCACCGATGCAATGGGTGAAGCAATGCGTCTTATCCAGCTGAATATGGCTGACATGGTATTCACTGGCGGGACGGAAGCTCCACTTACCCCTATTGCCCTGGGCGGATTTTGCGTTCTCCAGGCGCTGTCAACTGGCCGCAATGACCAGCCGGATAAGGCGAGCCGGCCGTTCGACAAGGGCAGGGACGGCTTTGTGATCGCAGAAGGCGCCGGTATACTCGTTTTCGAGGAACTGGAACACGCAAAAAAACGTGGCGCCAGGATATATGCCGAGGTGGCAGGATACGGGATCTCCTGTGACGCCAACCACATCACGGCCCCGCATCCGGAAGGCCGCGGCGGAGCTCAGGCCATTAAAATGGCCGTTGAAAGCGCCGGGCTGAAACCGGAGGATATTGATTACATCAACGCGCACGGTACGTCCACCCCGATCAATGATCCGGTCGAAACAAAGGCCATCAAGCTGGTTTTCGGTGATCATGCCAAAAAGCTCAAGGTTTCCTCGACAAAATCGATGACAGGACATTTACTGGGCGGCGCCGGAGGTATTGAAGCCATCGTGACCGCCCTTGCCATCCAGGAGCAGTATTTCCCGGCAACCCGTAATTACGAGGAACCGGACCCTGAATGCGATCTGGATTATGTTCCCAATAAAGGCTATAACGGCACTATCCGGGCGGCGTTGTCCAATTCATTGGGTTTTGGCGGCCATAATGGAATTTTATGCTTGAAAAAATATGCGAATTAGATTATACTTTATCTGTGGTTAATAATCATTAGAGGCCTGTTTGGTATCCGTTGGATGCAGACAGGCCTTCCTTTTTTATAATCGGTAAAAAAGCCATAAAATTTATTTTTTTTGATAAATCAAGAAAAATTTTTATTTACTGAAACAAAGATCATATTAATTTCTTACTATTTCAGGCAGAATCTGTACTTTTTGGAGAAATTTGAATAATATACAATAATAACTTTTTGAATAAACTACCAAGGAGAACCCATGGCAGACCAACACAAAGGAAACATGACAAAAGGAGTCCAGACACTTTTAGGAGATCCTAAAAAAGCGGTGATAAAGCTTTCTGTGCCCATGATCATCGGTATGGCTGTACAAACAATATATAATCTTGCCGATGCCATCTGGGTATCCGGGGTCAGTGCCGAAGCTCTTTCCGCCGTCGGGTTCTTCTTCCCGTTCATGATGATGGGTATTTCTCTTGCCGTTGGTATAGGTATCGGTGGCGGAACGGCCATATCCCGGCGCATCGGACAAAAGAAACCGGAGGAGGCCGATCAGGCCGCCACCTATACAATCATCCTCATGCTCGCCGCTACGGTCATCTACATGGCACCCCTCCTCCTCTTTATAGAACCTATTTTCAGATCACTAGGTTCAAATACTTCTATTACTGAAACCCTTACTTATGCACGAATCATGTTCGCCGGCACCCTTGTTTTGTTCTTTTCCAATATTGCCAACGCCATCCTGCGGAGTGAAGGAGACGCAAACCGGGCCATGATTGCCTTAACCATTGGTGCGGGGTTGAATATCATTCTTGATCCCATATTCATTTATTCCAATACATTCACGCTTCCCCTGGTTAACAAGGTAACGCTTGGCTTCGGCCTTGGAATAGCGGGGGCGGCGTATGCCACTGTTTTATCCATGACTATTTCAAGCTTGATCCTGTTCTACTGGCTTTTCATACAGAAGAAAACGTATGTCACTGTCCGTTTCAAGGGATTCAGAGCCAATAATGCCCTGTTGTATGAAATTTTCAAGGTCGGGGCGCCATCCACCATTGCCCAGTTGTCCATGTCGGCCATGAGCATATTCTTAACATTCATTTTAACAACAATCGGAGGAGATGACGGCGTTGCCATCTATTTCACCGGTTGGCGTGTGGTTTCCGTCGCCATCCTCCCCATTCTCGGTATGGGAACAGCGGTAACGGCCATATCCGGGGCGGCATTCGGTGCCAAGGCATACAATAAACTTTCAATTACACATTCCTATGCCATTAAAATTGCCATTATCATTGAAATAATCCTGGCGGCGGTAGTTTTTGTGTTTGCACCCTTTATAGTGAAAGCATTCACCTGGTCCGAGGAAACGGCGCGGCTTGCAGAGCCGATCACCCATATGCTGCAGATAATGTGGATTTTCTTCCCCGCTGCAGCAGGCGGAATACTTTCCGGAGCCATGTTTCAAGGCGTGGGGAAGGGCCTTATCTCACTCATCATTACCATAGGCCGAACCCTGGTATTCGCCGTACCCCTGGCAGTTCTATTCGCCATTGTATTCAAATTCGAACTCACGGGGGTTTACATCGGCCTCATTTGTGCTTCATGGATTTCAAGCCTCTGGGGATTCATCTGGGCCCGAAGGCATATTTCTTTCCTGAAAGGCGGGAATACTATTGCCATCAAACAGGCGGAAGCGGAAGCTTGAACTAATTTTCCGCTTCAAGAAGGGTCACGAGGTCCCCGTATTGAATCTCCAAACCTTTCAGACATAATTCATTAAAGGCGTCCTCCGCTCTATTACTGAAAAACGTTCGCTTCCCCGCCAGAATGTATAACTTCCCGGCAGCCGAAGCCAGTGCGAGATTACCTTCGTTACCCGGACCGAACGGAAAGACACAGAGTATGCAAATGTCACTGGACTGCACCATTTGCCTGGCAGCCTCAATTTCTTCCTCCCCTATGTTGTCAAAAACGGGTACAACCGCGTGCTCAATTCCCAGGGCTTCCCAAAGCCTGGCATCGGAATCCTGCCCGTGGGCAATCCCGCCTGTCAGGTTATAGCCGAGACGATACAATTCCCGGGTAATGTTAATGGCGCTCCCCGCCCCGCCGATGACATGCACTTTCAGGGTCCTTTCTCTTTTTTTAACGGGAACAATATTGACAACGGGGGTCCCTGCAAGATCATTCAAACCAATCCGGGTTTTAACGCCATACACCCTGTCCAGAGTATCTTTTACCAACACTTCTTCCGGGCGGCCATCCGATACTATTTCCCCTTTATCCAGAAGGATAAGACGGGAACAGAATTGAGAGGCTTCATTCAGATCATGTATGGCTGCAATGACCAGTTTTTTTTCCCTCGCCAGTTCACCCGCCATCGAAAATATTTTATCCTTATGCCTGATATCCAGGTTGGAGGTAGGTTCATCCAGTAAAATAATGTCGGTTTCCTGAACGAGCATCTTGGCAAAAAGGACCAGCTGCCTTTCACCGGATGACAGCTCATTGAAAAAACGGTTCTTAAGCCGCTGGAGGCCCACATAGGCCAGGGCCCTCTCCGCCTTTTCAATATCTTCGGGCCCCGGCCCCTTAAGGCCGGCAAGGTACGGATACCGTCCCATTAAAATAACCTCGAGGACCGGAAAAGCCAGAACAGCGTCCGCATCCTGCGCCATAAAGGACACTTTTAAAGAAAGCTCCCTGATGGAATATTCGTCCATACCCTTCCCGCTTATGATTAAACTGCCCGTTACTGGTTGAAGGATCCTGTCTATGATCCGCAGAAGCGTGGTTTTCCCGGCGCCGTTTGGTCCTATCAAGCCGATAAAATCACCCGTTCCGGCGGAAAAGGAAACCGAGTTCAGTATGAGCGTGTCCTTTATTGAAAAGGAGCAATTATTTATTGAAAGCAACTGGTTTTCGTCAAGCTGGTCATTCATTCGGTCAAGGTACCCCTTTTAAAAAAACCCTGGAAACCCTTTCTTTTCAACGTGATAACGAGGTACAGAAGGTAAGGGGCCCCTATGAGTGAAGTGATGATCCCGGTCTTGATTTCAAAGGGAGCAATGACGATACGGCCGAGCGTATCAC
>JAFGKU010000034.1 GCA_016928415.1 Spirochaetales bacterium | reverse complement strand
TTCTACAGGTTAGGGTAAATGATTAATACTAGTCATTTGTTAAGGTTTTTATACAAATTTCTCGAGAATCAGGTGCGGAATGTGGGTATTATACCTATTTTGGTAATTTTCATTATACAACTCACTTCCTGCGTATCCACCGCTCCCCCTGCGGATGACGGTATAAACGGCTTGGCCGTGTACGGCCGGCTCCAGGTAAAAAACGAATTCACCGACCTCGCCGTTCCCTTTTTCAAAGAGATGGCCGGGATATACGGTCAAAAACCCAATGTCATTTATGAGATCTGCAATGAACCGAACGGGGATAAACTGAAATGGCCGGATGTAAAGAAATTTGCCTTACAGGTAATACAGGCCATCCGTGAAATCGACCCGGATAACATCATTGTCGTCGGAACACCCACGTGGAGCCGGGACGTGGATATTGCGGCCGAAGACCCCATAACGGCCTTCCCCAACATCATGTATGACAAGGTTGAATTTGACGCCAAGGCCGGTGGACCTACGGCTGTCACGGTAAATATAGGCATACCCGAAGCCCCGTACAAAAGCTATTGCCAGGCACAGACCATTAAACTTGATGAAGATATGAAAACCTACTCCTTCACTTTCACCATGCAGGCGGAAAGCGTCAGGAACGCGCGTTTTGAAATAAACCTGGGCACGGAACCGGGAGAACTTTTTTTCGACAATTTCAAGCTGGTAAAACAGGAATAGGGGAAATATGACGACTTACGAAAACATCCAAAAACCGGGCATGGACGCAAAGCTCAATAAGGTAAAGAAATTTTTTGCAATGCTCCTGCTTTACCTGTTCCTGATCGTCCTCTGTGCCCTTTTTTTCTTTCCCGTCTACCATGCATTTGTGCTTTCAACGGTGGACAACAAAGCCAATTATTCAGGCACACCACCCCTCTTCTTTTCAGACCACCTGCCGCTCAACCTTAACCTGCTCTCCAATGCCGGTTATTTTTACCGGTCCATATTCAACAGCAGTATTATCGCCGTTCTGGCTACCGCCACACAGGTGTTTTTCTGCACCATGGGCGGGTTCGCATTCGCAAAGTATGAATTCAAGGGTAAAAAGCTGATTTTCGCTCTTGTCCTTGCCACCCTGATGATTCCCAGGCTGCTGTTCATCATTCCCCTCTACAAAATAATGGTATGGTTCCGGTGGATCGACACGTACCTCCCCATGTTCATACCCGATATGGCCAATGCATTCGGGATATACCTTATGAGCCAGTATATAAAAAAACTCGTGCCGAACGCGTTGATCGATGCGGGACGGATGGACGGTCTTACGGGTTTCGGAACGTTAATGAAGGTTGTATTTCCCGTCGCCGCGCCGGGAATCGCCGTTTTGGGAACCATCGTCTTTTTCGCCAGCTGGAACAATTTTCAGCTTGCCTTTGTTATGCTGACCCACAGGGAAATGTTCACGATTCCCATTTCGCTTTTTACCCTGTACGGGCAGGTTTTAAACACCAGCGTTAAAACGTTGGCCATAGTGATTTCACAGGCCCCGCTGATGTTTGTTTTCCTGGTTTTTTCGAGGCAGATCATTAAAAACATGGTAGCGGGCAGTATAAAGGGATAGGAGAAATTATGAACAGCAAACACAACAACCTTCATCAGAAGGAACCTTACCTCTTCCTGAGCCCGTTTTTCATTCTCTTTGCCGTTTTTTTTCTTTTTCCCGTTATTTATTCCGCCGTCATTTCCTTCAGCGACTGGAACGGGACCGGGAAATTCACTTTCACCGGGCTTGATAATTACACGTTTCTCCTTACGGGTGATGATTATTTCTGGAGCAGCATTCGCGTAACAAGTTTTATACTGGTTTTCGGCTTTCTGTTGCAGCACCTTATCGCCATTCCCCTTGCGATATTGTTGAATACCAAAGCGTTAAAAGGCAGGTCTGTTTTCCAGTTCTTCTATTTCCTTCCTTATATTTTCAGCGCCGTTTCATTCAGCATGTTTATTCAGAATATCCTGGATACAAATAACGGACTTTTTAATTATATACTGGAACTGATCGGGAGTAACCGTGTTGGCTGGCTGACGGAAAACGAAAACATCCCCTTAAGCATCTCCCTTGCCATTAACTGGCGGACAATAGGGTTTAATACAATACTATACCTTGCCGCCCTCCAGAGCATCAACCCGGCCATGTATGAGGCGGCGGAGATTGACGGCGCCGGGTTAATTACCAAGCATCTGAAAATCACCGTCCCCGCCCTTTTACCGTTCGTTTTCTTCACTGTCACCATAAGCATCATCAACGGCATGCAGGTATTTGACGAACCGTATACAATGGTCAATAATTTTGCCAACGGTGTGGTTATCAACAAGGCGGGCCTGTCCACCACCCTCTATGTCATTTACCTCCTTAAAAAAACGGGGAAATGGGGCCGCGGCAATGCCGTTGCCTGGCTTCTCTTCATCTTTATCTTCCTGTTCAACCTCATCAACAGGAAGCTTTCAAAGCATTTTGATATTGATTGAAAAATATTCCCGATCATGTTTTCACTCTAAAATTGCACAAAATAATGCTATAAATGACAAATCTTTATTATTACCCAATTTTCCCTCCGGTTATATGCTGGAATAAAGAATATAATAAGGAGGATTTAAAAAAGATGGGAAAAAAAGTATACATGATTTTTTTGGCGGCTTTTTTTCTGCTCTGCATGACAGGAATAACATTTGGCCAGACAAACCTGGCGCTTAACAGGCCGGTTACCGTTTCCAGCACGGAGGCGAACCTTCCGGGCTCGAACGCGGTTGACGGGAACACGGGAACCCGCTGGGGAAGCGATTTCAGTGATCCCCAGTGGATCATGATCGACCTCGGGTCCACCGTAAGCATATCACGGGTTGTCCTGCGTTGGGAAACAGCGTATGGCAGGTCCTACCAGATCCAGGTTTCCGCGAACGGAAGCAGTTTTACCAATATCTATTCCACAACATCCGGTAATGGTGATGTCGACGATCTGAGTGTATCCGGCAGCGGCCGGTACATCAGGATGTACGGCACGGCACGCGGAACGGGCTGGGGATACTCCCTCTGGGAGTTTGAAGTCTACGGCGGGACACCGGCAACAAACACACCGACAAACACACCGGTACCCACACCAACGGTGACTTTACCTACGACGGCATCCCCTACACCGATAACAACCATTATCTCTGCAAACCTCGCGTTGAACAGGCCGGCCACCGCTTCATCGACCGAGAACGCCGACTTCCCGGCAGGCAATGCCGTGGACGGCAATACCGGCACGCGCTGGTCAAGTGCTTTCAGCGATCCACAATGGATCATGGTAGATCTTGGTTCAACAATGACTATTTCAAGAATTGTCCTGCGCTGGGAGACAGCCTGCGCCAGCGCCTACCAGATACAGGCTTCAAATGACGGGGCGAATTTTACGACGCTGTATACCGCCTCGGGCAATACGGGCGGCGTAAACGACTTTAACGTATCCGGCAGCGGACGATATGTACGGATGTACGGGACCAGCCGTGCTACAGGATGGGGTTATTCCCTCTGGGAATTTGAAGTTTTCGGCCCCCTCATTTCAACATCGTCACCGACGCCCACCAGGACACCGACATCACCGCCGTCAACGGCGACAAGGACGGCGACCCCCACACCTTCCAGGACTCCCACACCGACAACACCGGCTGTCGTCTCCAACCTGGCTTTGAACAAAACAACAACATCCTCTTCTAATGAAAATGCTACTCTTTCATCCGCCAGTGCCGTGGACGGCAATACGGGTACACGCTGGGCAAGCGCTTTCAGTGATCCGCAATGGATCATGGTTGATCTTGGATCCACGGCCAGCATATCGCGCATTGTTTTACGCTGGGAAACGGCCTATGGAAGCGCCTACCAGATCCAGGTCTCAAACGACGGGAACATCTTCACGAACATCTATTCCACCTCATCCGGCAATGGTGACGTTGACGACCTCAGCGTAACCGGCAGCGGCAGGTATGTCCGTATGTACGGTACGGCGCGAGGCACGGCCTGGGGATATTCCCTGTGGGAATTCGAGGTCTACGGCGTGTATACGGGACCGACGCCGACCCCGGCCACCACAACCCCCGTCCCGACAGGTACGGGACTGATCATGCCGGAAGGATTCTGGGGCGATGTGAACAGCATACCGAGGCCGAGTAACGTCCTGATGGTAAAATTCCTGAACAGGACAAACGGGGCCTGGGCGGATTCGGATATTTACTGGACATACAACGATAATGGAACACCCGTCCGCCTGTCCGACCGGGATACGTTCGACATGCCGGCCAATTCCTCCGGCAGAATGTACGTGAGCATCGGTTCAACGGACATTTACAGCCCGACCACTTATCATGATTTCATCGAGTTTACGATCGGACCGAACCAATTCAATGGGAACATGACCCGCGTCGACGCATGGGGCATAAAAATGGCCATGCGCCTTATCTGCACGGACGGTTATGATTTCGAGGTCGGCGAGGATTACGAGACATTCATGGA
>JAFGKU010000033.1 GCA_016928415.1 Spirochaetales bacterium | reverse complement strand
TATGGAATAAAAATATATGGTATAGCATTTATAATCTTGGCGAGCTTTGCGTCTTTGCGAGAGACTGTTTTCTCCATTGGCATCTGCCGAAATTATTCCCAGTTCAACGGTTTCTTTTTATTTTGCTGATGAAAGGACTGACAGAAAATCAAAACGTCTTTTAAACAGCGGGTTTTCGGCGGGGGAAAAGGAGCACAGGACTTTTTCTCCTGATACAACTTTTATGGTAAAAGGGATATTCGATTCCTGCGTCAGGTAAAACCACGTGAACGCTTGTGCAAAATTCCCGGTCAGGCCGGTTTCAATACGGCTCGAATACGCCTTACGCCGGCGGATGAAGACTGTTCCTTTGTTATTTTGAAAAAACCCAGTTCTTCGGTGGAATCGACATGCGGTCCGCCGCAGACCTCCCTGGAGAAGTCACCGACCGTATAAACCTTTACATTCTCTTCGTACTTGTCCGAGAAAAGCGCCATGGCGCCGAGTTTCCTTGCCTCTTCCAGGGGCATGACTGCGAACGTGATTTTCAACTTCCGTTTTATCTGTTCGTTTACTATTTCTTCCACTTTTTTTATCTCTTCCGGAGTCATGGGGGCGGTATGGGAAAAGTCGAACCTGAGCCGATCGCTCGTGATGTTGCTTCCCTTCTGCTCCACGTGTTCGCCCAGGACCATCCTCAATGCCTTGTGTAAAAGGTGCGTGGCCGTGTGGAGTTTTTTCACCTCGTACGTGTTGTCCGCCAGGCCGCCCTTGAAGACCTTGTCGGAACCCGCCTTGGAAAGTTCCTGGTGTTTTTCAAACTCCTTGTTGAACCCCTCCCGGTCAATCGTCATTCCGTTTTCTTCGGCCATTTCCTCCGTCATTTCCATGGGGAAACCGTACGTATCGTACAGCTTGAACACGACGCGGCCCGCGATGATTTTTCTGGGATTTTTCAGGAGGTTGGGGAGCATCTTTTCGAATTCCTTTTCCCCTTTTTTCAGCGTGTCCGAGAATTTTTTCTCTTCCGCGTCCAGTTCCGACACTATTGTTTCCTTTTTTTCTTCAAGGATGGGGTAGACATAGGCATACATTTCCACTACCCGGGCGGCGAGTTTGGGCAGGGCCTCTGTTTCCGCATTCAGTTTCCGCATGTGCCGGATGGCGCGGCGGATCAGCCGCCGCAGGATATATCCCTGGCCCAGGTTGGAGGGTTTGACTCCCTTTTCGTCGCCCAGGATGAAGGTGGCCGACCGGATATGGTCCGCAATGATGCGCATGGACTTGTCCGTTTCCCGGTCGCTGCCGTACTTTTTACTGCTGAGTTCCTCGATCATTTCGATTACCGGTTTGAACAGTTCCGTTTCGTACACGCTGCTCTTGCCCTGGAGCATGCCGATTGTCCGTTCCACACCCATGCCCGTATCCACTGTTTTGCGTTCCATGGATGTAAACGTACCGTCTTCGTTTTTATAGTACTGCATGAAAACATCGTTCCACACCTCGAAATACTTGCCGCAATGACAGCCCGGCCTGCAGTCCGCCGAACAGGGATCAATACCGATATCGATGAACATTTCCGTATCCGGGCCGCACGGGCCCGTTTTGCCCGCAGGCCCCCACCAGTTATCTTCCCTGGGCAGGAAATAAATCCTTTCCCTGGGAATACCGTGTGACTGCCAGATTTCGGCTGATTCCTCGTCAGCCGGAACCTCGTCATCCCCGGCGAAAACAGTGACATGCAGCTGGTCCGGTGAAAAACCGAGCCAGTCCTTTGAGGTCAGGAACTCGTAGCTGTACGCAATGGCTTCCTTTTTGAAGTAATCGCCCAGGGACCAGTTGCCGAGCATCTCGAAAAACGTGCAATGGGAGGGGTCGCCCACCTCGTCTATGTCGCCCGTGCGGATGCATTTCTGGAAATTGGTAAGCCTCTTGCCGCCGGGATGCGGTTCCCCCAGGATGTAAGGAACCAGCGGGTGCATGCCTGCCGTGGTGAACAGGACAGTGGGATCGTTCTCCGGAATGAGGGATTTCCCTGAAATAATGGTATGGCCTTTTCCCTTGAAAAAAGCCAGGTATTTTTCACGTAATTCTTTTGCCGTCATGGGTTACGATACTAAAGGGTTGGAGGGGGTGTGTCAATATTCTATTTGGGTTTGTTTCTGTTGTTATTGTTGTAAATTAGTGGCATAAATGATTTAATAAAATACATGAGGGTACTCCTGTGTGAGGAAAAGAAGGGAAGAGATTTCACGCAAAGCCCGCGAAGAACGCAAAGGAAGTTAAGGTATGGAAGAAGACGACTTATCGAATAAAATAATAAATGCTGCAATCAAGGTACATAAAAGATTAGGGCCGGGTTTACTGGAATCTGTATATGAAAAGGCATTGAATTACGAATTAGAAAAGATGAATTTATTGGTTGAGCTTCAAAAACCGATGAAAATTGTCTATGAAGACGTGACATTTGATAATGGATTCAGAGCAGATTTAGTCATTGAAGACAAGGTGATTCTTGAAATTAAATCAGTTAAAGCTCTCGAACACATACATTTCAAGCAATTACTGACATATCTGAGGTTGTCGGGTAAGAAACTGGGTTTGTTATTAAATTTTAATGTAGAAGTGATGAAAAATGGAATAAAGAGGGTAGTTAATGGATTGATGTAAAAACTTTGCGAGAGATCTCTATTTATAAAATATTCGGTAGAGAGGTAACTCCTGCTTGAGGAAAAGAAGGGAAGAAATTTCACGCAAAGCCCGCGAAGAACGCAAAGGGAAAAAGGATTTAAAACAGTATAAATGGCGTGTTAATTTTTTTGATGCCGTTGAGTTATAGAAATATCAATTATCCAGTTCCGTGGTAACCTGCGGTTTAGTTGTAATTCCCTCTTCCATTTTTATCATGTTTTCGAGGATCTCCTCGTCGCTGATAACCTTGATTTTTTTCCAATGCCCCAGCTGGAACCGCACAAAGAGGGCGATTCCCATGGTGAGTACAAACCCGATGAAGAAGATCCAGATACCTATGGCGTCAACATGAAGCACCTTGACCATGATAATCGTGATCGTTGCCATGATCCAGTGGAGCGTTACCGAGATTATCATGCACCAATGCGTGTCGCCGGCACCGCGGAGGGCGCCCCCGAACACAAGCTGAGTGGCGTCGGACAGGGTATAAATGGCGGCCAGCCGGAGCATGATTTCCGCCAATGCCTTGATCTGGTCGTGGTTCCCCTCCATCCCCGGTGCAATGAACAAATCCACCAGGAGAGGTGCCCCGATAATGAAAACGAGCATCATGAATCCCGAATAGGAAAAAGCCACCTTAGCCGACAGGAAAGTCACCTTCCTGGCACCGTCTATGTCGCGGGCCCCCATATGCCGTCCCACGAGGCTCATGATGGCCATGTTAAGGCCCACCATCGGGATGAAGGCCACCATGTCGTAATTGAACGTGATGGTGACGGCGGCGGCCACGACCGTGTTCACCGACATCATGAGCTGCACGAACAGGTTGAAGGCTGCGACGTTGAGGAACTGTTCGATGCCCGCCGGCGATCCGAAGAAAATGAGTTTTTTGAAAAGTGACTTGTCCGGTTTCCATTCCCTGTGTGTGCTGAATTCCGTCCTATACTTTGCGTTCATATAGGACAGAAAAAGAATAAGAGCCGTGGTAAACGATCCGCAGATGGACCCGATGGCGGCGCCGGCTATTCCCAACGCGGGGAAAGGTCCGATCCCGAAGATTAATATAAAGTTGAGGGGAATGTTTATCAGCATGCCCAGGACGTTGGAAACCATCACAACGCTGGTCCTGCCGATCCCGATGAAAAATCCGGCTAACGAGTTGCGTATCAACCCGAATATGGAGCCGAATATTAAAATTGAAAAATACGTGAATTCCAGTTCAACCTGCCGCGGGCCGTGCCCGACAAATTCAAATACGTTCTTAAAAAGAGGGGACAGGACAAGCAGGACGGGATACGCCGCCAGGGAAAGGAAAACGGCCTGAACAGTTGACCTGGCGCATTTCGCTTTTATATTTGCACCGAAATATTGGGAGACAATCGTATTGACATATCCGGTGATGCCGAGAAAAAGGGACATGAACATGAAACTGGACAAGCCGCCGCTCATGGCGGGCGCCACGTACTCGATGCCGAGACGGGATAAAAAAAGGCGGTCGGTAAACAGCATGACCGTGTCCGATGCCTGGGTTACAACCACGGGCAGGGCAAGGGACAGGAGGGTCCATAATTCGTTTTTTTTCTTAAGGGTCGCCGTTTCCATAAATTGTCCGGATTTTTAGATTGGAATGCAAATGCATACCTGTCTGATCTGGATATAGATTAAACAAAAACGGGGGGTTTGTCAAGATGCGGGTGCTTGAGCAGCCGAACGGCCCGCTATTCTTCCTCGTTATAGGTGAATTTAGCAAGAAGCTGCTGTTCTATTTTTGCTATGTCTTCCAGGGATGTAGCGAGTTCAATGACGTGCCTGAATTTCCGGGTTATCTGTTGCGTGGCTGTCTGGGCCTTTTCGACCACCCGGGAATTCTCGTCACTCGTTTCAACGACCTTCTCCATTTCAGCCTGTATTTCGGAAGAAAAACTTTTTATGTCCATTATTGCGGAAGCGACATCAAGCATCCGTTTTTTGTCTTCTTCGGCAAATCCGTTTATCGTATTGAGTTCATTCGCCGTCTCATCCGTTAAACCTCTCGCCTTCTCGATCATTTCAAGGCTCTCATGCATCATTTCCTTTGCCTTTTGTATGCCTGCCTTGAATTCCTTTACCAACCCTACGATCTGCCCTGTCGCCCCCGCCGTGTTGGCGGCCAATTGGCCGATTTCCCGTGAGACGACCATGAAACCCTTGCCGGAAACCCCGGCCCGAATCGCCTCGATCGAGGCATTGATTGCCAGGAGGTTTACCTGCGACGTTATATCGTTGATGAATTCCACTATTTTGTCGATTTGGTCGGAATTTTCTCGGAGTTTATCCACTATTATCCCCGTATTGCCGACCGCTTCCTCGATGCTCTTCATGCTGTCAAGGTTTTTCTGCAACGCGGCGTTACTGACATTAACCCTGTGGGAGGTTTTTTCGGATGAATTCGCGGTTTCATCCGCCTTGGCGCTCACCTCCTGTATGTTGGAAAGCAGGGATTTCAACCGGCTCAAAATTTGTACGGCGGAATCCTTTTCGTTTTCGGTTTTTTCCGAGACAAAATCCATTGCCGCGCTGATTTCCTCGTTCGCCTTATTGAGTTCCGTGGTGTTGTTTAGAAGGTCCCGGTTGGCGTCCAGCAGGGTCTTTGACTGGTCGGTAACCGTTGTCAAGAATCCCCGTAGGCTGATCGGTTCCGTGATAAACGTTATCACCGGTATCCCGGCCTTGACGGCCCTGTTGATGACGTGAACAATATCCCTTTCCTCGGCGATCATCGCGATGGCATCGTACTTTTCTTTCATAAAGGTTTCAATAATGGGAGTGCAGACTTCTACGGTTAGATCCACATTTTTGGGCGCTATCCAGTCCACGGTGACATCAAAATCCTTGAGCCTCCGCCGTGCTTCCTCCATCCCGTGCTTCACGGGCATCCAGTAAGCCGAGTTCTCGCATCCCAAAACGGCGATCTTCAGGGGACGGCCGGGTTTATCGGAAACCGGTTTTGTAAGGTTTTCCATGAATTGGGCGGATTCAATCATACCCTTGCCCGGTTTCCAGAATTGGGTGCAGTTTTCCCTGGTGACAATTTCCATTTCGACCAGTAACCGGGAGGTTGACGGTTTCCATCCGGAAGTCAAGTGATTGTAAAGGTGCATAACGGGATCATAACCCTGTGTGAAAGTGTTGTCACAGACGGTGGCCGTTATGACCCCCTTTCTTACATATTCGAACGTGTCATCGGTCAGATCGTGGCTGATGATTGAAACGGCGCCGGTTTTTCCTGACTCCATCACCGCTTTCGCGACGCCCGGAGGACTTGCCCCCTCTGTTACGTAAATGCCGGCAAGGTCCGGATATTCACTTAAAAGGTCAATTGTCGTCCGGTGCGCGATATCCGCGTCTTCCCTGGTCTCAACGATCTTCACGATTTTAATGCCGGGATAATTATCCTTTAAAAAAGAAGCAAAACCTTTCCGGCGGAGCTCCAGTCCCGTGGAATTGAAAAATCCGGTGGAAATGGCCACCCTGCCCTGGTTTTTCATGCTTTTTCCCATCAGGTCGCCGCAGATCTGGCCCTGCACAAAGGTATCCGCACCCACAAAGCACAGCCGGGAACACGGTACATCGGTAATCGTATTGAACTCACGCGATATGGTCTGAATGGTGTTGTTCAAATCGTTGAATATGTGGATTATCCTGTTCATTTCCGATCCCGGGATTTCATCAATGAATTCTGTTTTCATTGCCAACCGGACTCCCAGACGGCCCTGTGCCAGTTTCGCGATGCTCTGGGTGAGCTGCGTGCAATTCTCGGTAATGACCGATTTACTGTACCTTTCGACTATGCGTATCGGTTTCAGGATGAAGAGGGCATAAATCACCAGGCAGCAAATTAGCAGCAGGGTATTACCCGCAACACCAGTAACGGCCATGACAAATCCGGCCGTCGGTTCCGTTCCAATAATCATGAAACCGGTAACGGCACAAAAAAGAAAGATTATGGCAAGAAATATAATGATGACAAATACAAGGGCTTTCATCAAATTCCAAAAGCTGTTTTGAGTGATATTCATTACTCCTCACAATTCAATACAGGTACCTTTAAAAAATGCCTTTATTGGCAGCCTTCCGAATAAAAATTCGGATATTTAGAGGTTGCTTCCGATAAATTACCGGCTTATTGAGTTCCTTCTATGATTATAATACATGAAAAGATACAATGCCAAATAATTTTGAATACCACATTTCCTTACGGCTTGTTGCCCAGGGCTTTCCCGATTCTTTGTGCGATGATATCCGGCTTTTCCATGGGATTATTTTTCTCATACGGCAGAAAGCCGCTGCCCACGATAAAACCGATTGCCTTTTTTGCTTCTTCCGAGGCTTTGAAATACCCTTCCGGCGTGGTGATGACGTATCCGTTCCCGCCCACGGCATAAAACAGGGCTACCGTGGCGTTCGCTTCCGTATCCACAAGACGTACCGTTCCGTCCGCGCACAGGCAGGCCAGGAGTCTTTGCCCCCGGACGGCACAGCCCTTTATCACGGTGACATGCGGTTCGCTCAAGGAACGCACGGGAGTCTTTTTTTTCTTCGTGTAATCCCATGTTTCCACCGCGGCCTTTCTTTTGTCCAGTCCCTCCACCAGGTGGTTGAAGACGGTTACGGTTGTTTTATCCCCGGTAAAGCAGGCATTCTGGAAATTATAGCCCGATACCTTAAATTTGATTTTACCGGTTACGAGGTCCATCACATTGAATTCACCGGGCATCTGGCCTATCATGTCGCCCAATACCACGCAGCTTCCGTCCGGGCTTATGTCCCTGGGCTCGTAATAATACGGTATGGGGAAACTTTTCAGCACGCGACCATTTTCCGCATCCCATATTTTAAGTGATTTATCATAGCTGGATGACAGCAGCCTGCCGTCGGGAAGGAAGTCCATGAACGTGATCAGGTTGGTATGGCCCCTGAGAAGGCGTTGTTCCTTGTTGAGCCTGTAATCAAAAACGGTGATCGTGAAATCCTTGCTGTATTGGGCCCGTGTACCGTAGGCGATGAAGCTTCCGCCGGGATGCAGGGCGATCCTGTTGAAATCGTTCTTTGCCTTGATTTCGGCGATTTTATCGCCTTTCTCAAGGTCCCAGATAAAGATGGTCCCCTTCTCATCCGAACCGGCAAGCATTTTGTTTTTTTCATCCAGTTTCAGTTCGCTTACCCTTGCCCCGTGACAGGGGAATGTCCTTGCGACTTCTGCGGCGGCAAGATCCCATTCGCGGATTACACCCGCGTTTGCCGTATAAAGGCGTTCGGTTGATTTTGAGTATATAATTTCAGTCGGCCAGTGGACCTGAGCCGGACCCAGCACCCTGACCAGTTTGCCCGTTTTTGTTTCTACAACCCGGATGGCCCCGTCCGCGTAGCCGATAATGCTGAGTTCTCCGCCCTTCGCGAAACCGAATGAACTGTTTAAGCCGTATTCCTGGTGCTCTCTGTGACTTGCCATTTCCCCGCCTTCCGAAACCGAAAGGATCTTGTAGGGTTTGTCAACAAGCGGCGTGTATGCGATATACCCGCCGTCGGGCGAAAAAATGTAGTCATGGGCGGAACGCTCCACAGGGATTTCAGCAAGGCGTTCTTCGGTTGTCACATCTATCACGGCAACCAGTTCCTGCTCGTCAACGGCAAGCAGCCCCCTGTCGGCGGCGAGGGCTATCTGGCTGTCTGTACCTATATCGGGCTTGACGCTAAAGGTTTTTTCCGTTTTCCAGTTCTCCGTTGATAAAAGGTGAACCGTATCTTTCCCGTCTATTACAAGGAGTTCCATGCCGTCATGAAGGAATCCCGCGAAATAGGGGCTTTTAATGTTTTCCGCCTTTTTAACACCTTTTAAATTTTCACTGTTGATATCGAAAACATCAATACCGTTTTTCTGGTTGTCAATGGCGACAGCCAGGCTTTTTTCCCGGGAATAGTCGGAATAAAACTTTAAGGCAAAATACTTACTTGAAATTTTCCTGCCGGAGAAAATGTCCCATGTTTCCACGGCATCGAAATGGATGAGTATCGAGTCTGCGGAAGCGGGGAAGAAACAGGATCCCAGGAAAAAATTGTCCAGATGGGTGCCTCCGAGGGTTGAAAAGAGCAGGTTCCCGGTTTTCATGTCCCATACCTTGACCTCGGGCGGAATGAATCCGGCGACCCAGGCGGGGCTTGAATCCGGCATGAAGTCCCTGTCATTGAACATGAGTACCGAGTCCTTCACGTATCCCGAACCGGATATGAGGAGCGTGCCTTCCTTGTTTACCTCAAGGATTTTGACGGCGCCGTGGTGGCCGCTCTGAAGGATCAGCTTCGGGTCGTTTGCTTCCTCGCAATGGCAAAAAAACGCGAACAGCAGAAATAGACAGATCACTGTTATTTTTTTCACAAGATTCTTCATAAGATTTATATTAATGTATTGAGGGAGGATTTTCCAGGATAATTGTTATTGCCCCTTATTTTACTCTATATGCCCGACAAGCAGGCCCGCCGAATGGGCGATGAATAGGGTGCTTCCCGAATAAAAAACCGAATTCATATTCAGGCCGAATGCGCCGCCGCCGGGGAGTTCAAAGCCTTTCCAGTTTACACCCAGATCAAGGGAACGGAACAAATCACCGCCCCATTTGCCTGCAAATACGGTGCTTCCGTCAAGGAATAATGACATGACGACTCCGCCGCCGGTCCCGTAGTTAACGGAGAAACTGGTGCCTGAATCCGTGGAATGGTTGATAAATGCGTTTACGCCGAGTACGATTGTCGAACCGGAAGTAACAACCGCTTCGATATTGTCCTGGACTATTCCATTGGCGGTTGTGCAGTTGATCCATGAACCGAACGATGTGTCCGTAATGGATAATCCGCCCTGTGTTGCCAGGTAAATGGCGGTACCGGATAGGAATATGTTGTTGATATAATCATCGACCAGGCCTTCGGCGGTTGTATATACCGTCCATGTGGAGAGGTCCGAGGTATCCGCGGTTTTTAAACCATTGGCTGTACAGGCATACACCTTACCGCCGGAAACGGCAATGTCTTTGACAAGGTCGGAAGTCAGGTATGAATTCCAGGTTGAACCTGAATCCGTACTCACTCCCAGCCCGGCAAAGGTGCCGGCATAGATGGTGGTACCTTCAGCGTAAATGCAATAAACATAATCGCTGGGGAGCGAGGGGCTTGCGTAAACGGTCCAGTTTGTTCCGCTGTCCGTACTTACCGCGATGCCGTTGCCGTATGCCGCCACGTAGTAATTTGCGCCGCTGGCGAAGACATCGTATATATTATTGCCGGGCAATCCCTCTGAAGTCGTAAAGGCGGCATCCTGTATGAATTGTACATCCGGGGTTGGTGACGGGGTAGGTATGGGGATCGGGGTAAGAACGGGCGCCGGGGTTGGTATAAAGATCCCCGTTCCAGGGTAGTCTTCACAGGAAAACATTATGGCAAGTCCGGCCAATATTACCGAGAAAAAAGCGATGATGTGTAAAAGTCTCATAATTTCAGTATACCATGAAAATCAGCCATTGTCCATTTCCCGAAGTGACTCACTTAAAATCTAACCGAAAAGGAGGTGATTGCCTCATTTAAAAATCTAACCCAAATTACTTTATTCTGAAACCTTT
>JAFGKU010000032.1 GCA_016928415.1 Spirochaetales bacterium | reverse complement strand
TAATAAATAATGATGAATAATAGATACCTCATTTATTCTCCTCTTTATTTAAATTTAAATCTATATGCTTTCATTCGTGGATAATCTTCGCCCCACATATTTGATCTTAACACTGTAATATTCCTATCGAAAGGTGTAGCTTCAATAACCCTAACATTTGTTTTACTTACCGATCTATCATCTGTATTTTCAAAAACAATTTTTGCAACAAATACAATATGACCTTCCATAAGTAAACAATCACCGGGTACAATTAAATTTTCATCATCAATAAGATAAGAATTGGTTTTAAAAGTGCCTAACGATGCTTTTTGACCACTTACTGGAGCGCTATATTTCCCCCATTTCAGCCGGCTCGCTTCCGTTATGGTTCCATCATCTTTATATTTCTCAAGAACACCTACTTTATAGGGAGTATTATAATAACTCGCACTCCGCTGCACCATTCCCCCGCAGTCGACTCCCGCCGAATACGTTGTGGATTCAGAGGCATACCAGCCGCCTTCTTTCCCATCCGGTTTATCCTCGCCCGTGTAGAGCTTGTACGCATATTGGGGCCTATACGGTGGATAAAAGATATTATTTAACTTCAATTCGGATTCTGCATTATTTTTTTCTTGATGTGATACGGGTATATTCGATGAATCATAAGCGAAAAATATATCCATATAGCTGTCACCCACATATGCCAGCCAGTTCCCGGCAGGAGCCGTGCAATCATAGGGTTCATCCGACGGTACCCATTCTGCAAGATTAAATTGCCCAAGGGAGGATTCGTGTATATTATAGAAAATTTCCATGGCCTTTTTCTGGTCCTGCCTATTAATGGAACATGCCGACTATCAATAGGATAATCCAAGACAGATAATCCTGCAAGTAAAAAGGTAAAAAATTATACGGTCACTCCATCAATTCAACGAAACGCAAATCTTCAATTACCCAAAAACTTCTATCATCAACATTCCGATCTACCTTAGTTCAATAAATTAAATGAAGAGCCCCAATCCGCGGCCATCCGTAAATCCACCAGCGGCCTTCTACAAAGGTCCGCGGCCATCCGCGGTCACCAGCCCGCCTTATACAAATCCAGAAACGAGGCCGCGGACATGTTGAAAAAATCCGTTAAAAAGTGGGCGAAGATGACCCATCGCAGGCTTTTTGTTTTATGATACACCAGGGCCCAGATTAAACCCATGACAAGCGTGGCAACGATGATCGTCGGGCCGCTGTTCAGCACAGAATTGACGCCAAACACGGCGTGGTTGCCGGCGAAAACAAAACCTGTAAACAGGATGGAAAGCCACGCGGGCCACTTTTCCGTGTATTTCATCAGAAGGCCGCGCCAGTAGAATTCCTCCAGCCAGGGATTAATCAGGGCCAGAAGGATCCAGGGAATAAAAACCTCCCAGGAAGCCAGGGACGAATAATGCAGGATAAAAAGCGGCAGGGGAATCAGCCCAACCGCCAGGGCAAGAATAACCCACCCGACGGCACCGGTTCTTTTACCCAACCAGGCTTTTACCGTATCGATTCCGGCAAACTTTAACACAAATAATGCAAACAGAACCCACTCTATCAGGATAATGGGTATAAATGCCCATTTACCAATGTAATGACCGGCGACAAACGCCGTAGTAAAGTTTATCGCAATGATGAAAAAAGGCGAAAGAAGCACAATCATCCTGTTGGTTTTTTCGTTCATGAAGAATACCTTCCTATAATTGATTTTCAGGCATATTAAATGAAATACTAATGTCTTGCAAGTGTATCGAAAATTATTAAAGAAAGCCTTTTCCATAAAACATCCGCCATAAACATTCTGTTCCACCTTAGTTCAACAAAATATAGGCAACGGCCTAATCCGCGGCCATCCGCGGTTCGCGGTCAAAAAAAGGCCGGTGCCTTCGAGAAAGCACCGGCCACAAGCATTAAATATAAAGTAAAACTACTTCAGGTTGTCGACAATGGTCTTGACCAGTTCATTGGACCGGTCGCCTGAAAGTTCCCAGAACATGATTCCCGCAAGGCCGTTCGCATTCACGTACTTGCATTTGGTTTCGATCGACTTGGTGCTGTCGAAAGTAATGAAAACGTCATAAAGCGTAGCGTCATCCTTATCGGCGGATTTATCCTTGACAAGAACGTATGCTGCTTTCGCCTTATCGTCCCACATGATCTTTGCGTCAGGGAACTTTTTCATGATGTCCGTGTAGTCATAAACACCAGCTTCCCAGGATCCCACGGGCAGTTTTCCTTCCTTGGTCGGTTGAAAGAGACCATTATTCTTGGTGGATTTTACAATCCAGGCCCTTCCGTAAAACGGAACACCAAGGATTAACTTGTTTTTAGGGAAACCGCCATCCAGGTACATTTTAACAACAGCCTCTATATTGGCCCTGCTCTGTATCAACTCCGGCTCTTCCTCTTTTGCGGGATTGTCAGGGTTGTATGAAAGGGCTGACTGGTGGTTGGTGACATTGTCCCAGCCGCCGTGGAAATCGTATGTCATGATGGCCAGGTAATTCAGGTACCTGGCAATTTTATCCAGTTCCAGGTGGGCGATTTTTTCCTTGCCTGCCGACGTGGCAGCTGTCAACAGGTAGGTTTTTCCGTCTTCCGCCCCGGCTTTGTCCAGCGTAATCCTCAAATCCTTGAGAAGCAGGGTGAAATTGCGTTTATCGTTTTCCGGATCAAAGGCGGTACCAGGCATACCTTCCACGCCGGGATATTCCCAGTCAAGGTCAATGCCGTCAAACTGGTAAGTGCGGATGAAATCCACGCAGGAGGCAGCGAATTTGGCCCGGCCTTCGCCGGATGCGGCCATGGCCGAGAAATTACCGGACTTTGTCCAGCCGCCGATGGAAATGAGCGTTTTCAGGTTCGGATTGGTCTTCTTCATGACAACCATCTGGTTGAAGTTCCCCAGGAAAGGCAGGCTTGTATCTTCACCGGGAAGACTTATCTGGATGTCCGCCCAGGGATCGAGCATGCCGATTTCAAATTCGGGGGTAACTTCCGCAAAAGCGTAGTTCATGTGGGTGAGGCTTTTCACGGGAATTTCGCTTGTTTTGTAGGCACGTCCGTAAATGCCCCATTCGATAAAGTATCCTAAAATAATCTTTTTATCAGGGGCAGCGGCGGGCTGCTTGGCATCTTCGGTTTCGGGAATGGCCTCAATTTTCTTGACCGTTTCCGTTTCAGTAGGTGCGGCGGTGCCGTACCCGATTAAATCTATGGATTTTACAAAAAGCTTGCTTTCACCGCCCTTGGGAAGAATGGGCATAATTTCAAAACTCTCGATAGAGGCGAGGTTTAACCTTACACGCTGGGTTCTCCAGCCGGGTTGTTGGAAATTCTTGGGATCTATATCCACTGTTTTGTATTCACCTGGTTCGGTTTTATTTACTGAATACCTGTGTTGTGCGCCGTCCTCGGTTACTTTATTCTCCCCCAGGATCCATCTCAGGAAGAGGGGTGTATTACAGGAATACGTAATTGACACCGTTCTCACTCCTGAAAGATCGACGGGAGTCAGGTCCTCGTTGAAACTTCCCAACAGGTCACCCCATGTCCAGATGGAACCGCCATTGTCCTTATCCGGTTGAAGGTTCCAGGTAACGGCAAGCTGCTTTTCACCGTCTACATCGACCAGAACAGGCTCTCCGTTTGCCGTGACAGGGCTGACCGTGCCTGTCGGATCAGCTTCGGTAGACCAGAATCCGTTTTTTACCAGATCGTACCTTGGTAGATCAGCGGTATCTACGGACCCACTGCTTGAAACACATGAAAAAATACTTAAAAAAGCCAGGCTAATGGCAAGAAGAAAAGAAATTTTATACATTTTTTTATACATAAAGCCCTCCTCGATTTTTAATTTTAATTCTATTAATAATAGAATCCTGGAATTAGTTGATTTAATCAACTAATTCATTTTTAAACCCTAATTTCAATTCTGTCAAGTATAAAAGAATAAATGTCAGCAATTCTCAATATGGACACTGGCGGTAGCAAAATCACGACTGGGAGCTATTTATAATGTGGAGTTATAATATAAATTTCCCCTTTTCATGGATAGCGAAATATCAACTGATCGAATAGGGATTACGCAAAACAAGATCGAGCCAGAAAATTATTTTTATATGGGAAATGGTGCTTAAAGTGAAAAAAAGTAATCCAGGTCAGAGAAGCAGAAATGAACATTTAGCGAGACACCCAAAGAGGCCCTTTGGAGTGCTACCCTCCAGGGTCCTCCAATTCAAGACCCCTAAGCATAAAGAGAAGCAGATCAGTCCAATTCAGAAAGCATAGATAAGTCGTGAGGGCGCGGATATGATCAAAAAATGTCTTTCGGGTAGGTAGCGCTTGGCGAATCAGGCAATAACGGTCATCGTACAGTTCAAGAACCGTATGAAACGAAAAGGCGATAAGGATCAGGCAGAATAGCAGTTCGGATAGGTTTTTCTTCCCATGACCGTAATTATGCTCTAAGTGGTATCCTTTGGTTTTCAAAGTGTTGTTATGTTCGTTCTCGATCTTCCAGCGGGTCCTCCCGGCTTCCGCCACCATGGGGACATTTTCCTGTGTCAGCCAGTGATCGGTAATATAGGAGTTTTTAAAGGTTATTTTGCCTTTTTCGTTCGTGATGATCAGTTCAAGCCAGTTGACCAAAAAGGCGTCCTTAGTATCGCGTAAGGGAACGCTGTTTCGCCACCGGTAGGTAAAGGTAAGTTTTTCTTTGCCGGTCCATTTTTTAGCGGAAAACTCATTTAAATCGACTTTCGGATCACAATTTCCTGTAAATTCACTCAACCAAGGGTGAGATTGGGGCTTGCAGACAAAAAGATAGTGAAGGTTTTGTGCTCTTACATCCTCTATAACCGGTTGCCGGGAGTATAAATCGTCCCCTAAAAGAGTTACCCCAATGTCCTTTATCCGGCTGCCCCAGCATTTAACCCACCGCTTTGCCGCCTGATTCTCGCAGTCTTCTTTTTCACTTCCGTCTTGCGGATGGATAAATTCAGGGGGAAGGGAAATAACTTGTGCACAATCCGGACGCACGATTACGGGAGTGATTGCACTATGCGAATAGCTGACCCGGCCATCCTTATGATGGGCGACGCAACAACGTGGGCAGGAAAGCTTTTCGGAATAAAAATATCCTGTTCCATCTAAGGCCACCAAGATCGTATTATTGAGAACTCGATAGGTTTCCAGGCCCCCTTGCTTTTCGACATATTCCAGTATATTCATAAAAACAGGGAAAAGTATTTCTGCCGGTGTCGGATCCAATAAATTCCTGATCTGATTGTCAGAGGGTATCTTTTCCAAACCGAAAATCGTCCGCGCGTTATTATTTCCCTTATTTTTTTCCATCAATTCTTGAAATGACAAGAAGGACGGACTTTGCGTGAAAAACACTGAGAATGCTGCGAGGGTGACATCCTGAATCGAGTAGCGCTTGTTGTTTCCACTGCGTATCTCAACAAAGTTTTCAACCGCTTTATTGAGATACGATATAAGAGTAGAAAAGCTATCCCCGCCTCCCATTCATTATATAGTGCATTTTCTTATGCCGATTGTCTAGTACTAGACGTATGTTAGGTATTTCCATTTCCATATTGAGAATTGCTG
>JAFGKU010000031.1 GCA_016928415.1 Spirochaetales bacterium | reverse complement strand
CAATTTATGTTAAATAAATATAAAAATAATTCTTTCCAATACAAGGGTTTATTAAAATATAAAAGATTTATATGAACCACAGGAGCCCTGATTAATGGTATTTTCAAGCTAAAAAAGATAAAAAAAAGTAATATATCACTAGTTGTCTCAAAAATGCTTTTAAGGCCTTTAGTGGATAATTTAAAAACATAAACGCCGAAAAACAGGACTTTTTCAGGATAAAATTCAATATTACCTTAATACCTGTTTATTTTAAAGACAAAGAGTTCAACTTAATAACCGTTGATCAGAAATACAGGTTCAATGTAATAACCGTTAAATCACTCTTCTGTATTTGATTTACGATGGAATCAAAACGTACGTTAACTTTTTCACATGCCTCACTCAGGTAGGATAGATAGTACAGCCCCAGTTCCGTATTAACAAGGGAATCAGGTGCTTCCTTATAAAAATCCGTAAGGCTTTTTTTTCTGAGATTTATACCTTTTTTATCTTCAATTGACTGCTTGATGCTTCTGTATTCCGACTCTTTGTTGTATAAAATCACCTGCAGTTTATTCCTCGTACTGATTGAGCTTGATTTGCCGCCAATTTTCCAGGTAAGGAAAAGCAATTCGTTTTTACTTATCATTTCATTCAATATCTGGTTCCTGATATTCTGGTCATAGACAAGGCTTTCAAGATTTATGCTGTTTTTATAAACTCGCGTTACGAATTTCTGCATATTCGTATTCTCTGCGTTAATGACCAATTCCATAACCATAAGGGAAAGATACTCGGCAATGATCGTCTTTTCCAGGTATTCCAGAACGCCCTCCCGGATCTCTGTCAGAAGCAGAAGATAATCCTTGGATGCCTGAAACCGGGAAAGAATAAACCAGATGGAAGGCCTTAAATTATTTAAAAATTTCTCACAAATAAAATATTTTATCTTTTTTTCTTCGGGTAAAAGGTTGGAATCATTATTAATTCTGGCCAGAATGGGTGAAAGAATGCCTCTTTTTACCGCCTGAATCTGCTCTTCATTTTTTTTAAGTATTTTCTCAAGATAACTTTCATTTATATTGGTTTTTTCATCAATAATATTACTAGGGTTATTTCTGTTCCAGTTCTTTATAAGATTGGAATTAAGTACTTTTTTAAAAATAGCCGCATCGAGCTGTTTATAAAGGATACCGAAAACAAGGAGTTTTGTCAGGTCCATCAATTCCTGGCGTTTTGAAACAAATTCAACCCTGGCAATTTCTATTTTTGCAATATATTCGATAAGACACATCCGTTGAAGGGAACCAGGCGAGAAATTATCCAGGAATATTCCGTACTCTTCGACCTCATCCGCCATTTTAAAACGATTGAGTTTCTTATTGTGCTTGATGAAAAAATTTATGCCATTTTCAGTTAAAATGATTTTCAGGGGGAGATTTCGAATCAGTCCTTTGCTGCTTCCTGTTTGACTCATCACTATGCAATTCCTCTTAAATTATCCAAATCTCCATTACGTTGTTCAGGACTACTATACTTAACATACTTATACATTTTATATGGCTGCCTAAACATCCTTATATTTTAATAGGTGACACTGAAAAAAACAACAATGCGCCTTTAAAATTCTTCTTTCCAATTCCCGTAATCACCAATGATTGACGGACATGATGTCCTTCAATGATTTTCGCTCCTGTTCTTCCGCCGGTGGCTCATTAAAATACCCGATGGCCAAAAGCATCACAATCCGCATGGAATGGGGAACTGTCAATAATTCCTTGATCGGATCCTCTTTAAATGTCGTTATGATACAGGTACCCAGTCCTTCATGGACCGCCTGCAGAAGCATAAAAGAAACGGCGAATGTCAAATCAACGGGATAAGATAATTGATTATTGGGCATTTTATAAACGGTATTGGTTGTGCAGGCGGCAATGACTACCTGTGCGTCTCCTACATGCTCCTGCCCGAAAGCCGCTTCCTTAACCTTATCCTTGACATTTTTGCTTTTTATAACTATAAACCTCCATGGTTGCCTGTTTTTTGCCGATGGGGCCAATCGTCCCGCTTCCAGGATTCGATTCAGCATCTCTTTATCAACAGGATCGGAGTTAAATTGACGAATACTTCTCCGCTTTGAAATTTCTTCCATTATTTCCATACAGGAACCTCTAAAAATCAGTAATCATCAAGGGTATCCTTTAAAAAACACGATTGCCTCCGCAACCTTTAATGATTCCACGTAAATTTGTTTCATTTAACTATATTTTACAACTTATTTCAATAAAAATATTGACCTAAGTATTTTCTTTTTCTAAGCTTCACTTAAGAATGAAGAAATTTGTCCTGATTCTCCTTATTTTTATATCGGCACATTACAGTTTCAGTCAAACACAATTTATTCCCTCGTATGATGATTTCACATCAGAGATGGAATACTTGTCATCCTGTTTCCCGCGGATGGAGGGGTCAAAGAATGAACGTAAAGTAATCGAATTCATTAAAAAAACATTGAACGAGGAAAAAATACCATTTCGTGTCATTCCTTTTAATCAATCCGATTCATTCCATTCCTTCTCCTCCTGCATAGATGTCACCATCAATGGCGCGGCAAAAGATACCCTGATAATAACGGCCCCAATGAATCATCCCCTGGATACCAGAAATCCTGCAAAAGACGGCTCAGTTAACATTGCCCTTGGGATGGCCCTTCTGAAGCATTTTGAGCGGCATAAACCGCTTATGACCCTGAAAATTCTTTTCATGGGCTCCGAATTCGGCAAAGAAGGCATCACTTCCATAGGCAGCAGGATATTCCTGGAAGATTTTTTTAATGAGAACGCGGTTATCCTGTTATATCTCTCCCTGCAGAATATTCCGGAAAAAATCCTCATAAAAGGGGCGAGTAACGAGATTATAGCGCCCAATTGGCTGATGAACAGGGTTTCTGCAAGCCTGCAGGCCTCAATGCTGAATTTTCAGATTTTGGGGAACGAAAACAAGCTTTACAGACTGGGTATCATTTCGGAGGATTCCCTGATTGATCCCTATCTTCGAAATGGATTTCCGTCCGCTGTCATTGAGGGCTCAGGCACCCTGTCCAATCAAACAAACAGGACGGAATGGTTTTACCATTTTTTCAATTTTATTGAGCAATTTATCAAATTAAATCACAATTCCATTCCCGATGAGTGGGACAGGCATTATCTTACCCTGCAGCTGGGTGATTTTTCATTTATAATCGATGAAACAACGTATCTCGTTCTTTACATGTCAATTTTCGTGGTGCTTTTTATCCTTATAATACTGTTTTCCCGTGTAATAAAAAATTATACATTTCTCGTCTTGAAAAATTCCTGGTCGATACCTGTCTTCCTTATTGTTCTATTTTCGTTTCTTGTTTTATCTTCACTTTCAATACATGCCATTTTATCCTTAAAAGGTAACCAGGCGTTATGGGAAAAATATCCCCTTATCTTTTTTCTCGCAAAATCATCCGTTACATTAACCCTGTTCTCACTTACAATATTCATCATCAGAAAAATACCGTTTTCAAGGGATAAAAATTTTTATTATTTTCTTTCTTTGCTGCTCCTTTTAATGAATATCCTGGTATTGTCAGCCGTCAATATTTCCCTGACCTTTTACTTTCTTTGGGCGCTTTTGTTCCTGCTCGGTTCAAGGCTTGTGAAGAACAGGATTTTAAAAGTTCTGTTTTATCTGCTATCTCCGTTCTGGCTTTTGAAAATTATGCTCGAATTCCTTATTACCGCGAATCTGGATTTCTGCCGGATTCTCATCATTTCCACTTTCTGGGGAAATTTCTTTATAACCCTTATTCTCATACCCTTTGTCCTGTTCATACGGGGACTCATGTATGAATTCACAGGCCAGGCCTTCCTGTTCAGAAAGAGAATTCTCCTTCTGTTTACGGCACCACTAATCATCATGATTGCAGGCTTTATCACGGTGCTTCTTCTCGCACCCGAATTCTCTTCTTCGGACCCCCAAAAGATAACCGCCGAGAACGTGATCAACACGGATAATGCCACCAATTCGATTTTCCTGAAAAGTCCTTCGGCCCTCGGAAAATTACGCATCCAGTATCTTGACAAGGACTATTCGGTTTACACGAAATCACCCGAATTCACCATTACCAATGAGCAATTACCGGCTCTCCTCATTGTTGAAACAAAATCCACTCCTTTCCTTAACAGGAAAAATCTGACAATCAACCTCTATTCCGTGGGGAATCCGTACAAGATCCATTTAACCCTTGAATCGGATGAGGATATTACGCTTTATGACGCCAATTTCCCCTTTATTCGAAAAAGCCAGGGAAAAGAATATGAAATACTTATAGGTTATAATCCGCCCAAACCTTTATCCGTTTTGTTAACCATCCCGAAGGACATGGTATTGAAACTGCATACCACTGTGGAATACACACAATTTCCCTTCACTTTTAATATAACTTCCCCGAACAAGAAATTTTCAGCATCACTGACATTGGTCCAGACGTTTCTGGTCAAATCCTGAATCCTGTTTGACGCGTATATCAAAATGAACTAAAATTGAGTCACGACATGAAAACCTGCATGTGCCATATAGATCTGGACGCTTTTTACGCCTCGGTGGAACAGGCCGATAACCCCGAATACAGGGGAAAACCCGTCATTATCGGTGCCAAACCCGGTACAAGGGGTGTCGTATCCGCATGTTCCTATGAGGCAAGAAAATTCGGTGTAAAATCAGCCATGCCCATTTCCCAGGCTTACAGAAAATGTCCCCAAGGGGTCTACCTTCCGGTGAAAATGCAGCGGTATCTTGAGGTATCAAGGCAGGTCATGGACATTATCAGGCAATTCTCGCCTGATTTCCAGCAGATATCGATAGACGAAGCCTTCATCGACCTGACAGGAACCGAACGCCTTTTTGGACCCGTCATCGAAACGGTAAAAAAAATAAAACATATCATAAGGGAAACAATGGGATTGACCATTTCGGCCGGGATTGCACCCAATAAATACCTGGCAAAGCTTGCCTCGGAATACGGAAAACCGGACGGACTGCATGTTGTACCGGAGGGAGGGGAATGCGGTTTTCTGGACAGTATCAGGCTTAAGGATATATGGGGAATCGGGGAAAAAACACTGCAAAGGCTGACGGAGCTGAACATAACATCCGTACCCATGCTCAGGGAATTCCCAAGGCATATCCTTTGTGCAATGCTGGGGGATGCAACGGGCAAATTCCTCTACAATGCCGCCAGGGGAAAGAGCCTTGAAATCTTTTCCGGGGAACAGAAAAGCCATTCAATAAGCAATGAAATAACCTTCGAGTACGATGTGAAGGACAGAACGGCCATCGAAAGGACGCTCATGGAGCTGTCGCACCAGATCATGTATCGCCTGGCAACGGAAAACGCGGCAAGCCGTACCGTATCCATAAAGTTGAGGTACCAGGACTTCACCACTTTAAACGCCCAGAAAACCCTCAAACACTGGCTCTGCCATGCTGATGAAATCTACGAGGTAGCCAGGAATCTGTTCAATGCCAAATGGGACGGGTTTACCCCCATACGTTTGATAGGCGTAAGCGTATCCAATGTCACAATACAGGACACGGAGGAACAACCCGAATTATTCGAGGATTTCTCGGAAAAAAAACGGAAGGTGGAAAAGGCCGTTTTTCAGATAAGAAGCAAGCTCAAGGACGTGAAGCTCACCAAGGCGAGTCTTTTAAAAAAGGAGATTAAGGAAACGGACGAATCCTGACCGGTCATTCCCTTTTCAGGCGTTTTACCAATGCGGCATAATCCATTTCAGCCTGCGAGTGTTCCTTCAAGTCTTTCAATACATATATCCCCTTCTTTATTTCATCCGGACCCAAAATCAGTACAAAGGGAATATTTTTACGGTTGGCGTAATTCAGCTGCTTGGCAAGTTTTTTATCCTTCTCAAGGACCATTTCGGCCCGGATTCCGTCAGTCCTGAGTTTGTTTGCCACAGACACCGTCTGGTCCATTGTTTCTTCTGAAAACACCGTTACAAGGACATCCGTCTTCAAAGCAATTAAATCAGGGAGTTTTCCCAATTCTGACAGCAGTTCGTAGATGGCCATATCACCGATGGCAAATCCGATGCCGGGCAGGTTTTTTCTGCCTCCCAGCTGGGATATCAGGTTGTCATACCGGCCTCCGCCGAACAGGGCGCGGCGCAGGCTTGTCTTTGCCCAGGCTTCGAATACTGTACCGGTGTAGTAAAGGAACCCTCGTATGATCTTGAGATCCAGATCGAAATATTCCCGTACGCCGTTTTTTTCAAGGAGGGAAAAAAGCGGCAGGAAATCCGTCAGCGTTTCAGGATCCTTTTCCTCCATCAAGACCAGTAAATCCGCAATCCGGGAATCGCTTAAACCGAGTTTCCCCGCATTTTGCTTGAAGACATCAAGCGGCGCCTTGTCTATCCTGTCTATACAGCCGAACAGATCCGGCAATTTATCCCCGGGAATGGAGAGACGGTCCGTGAGCAGCTTATGCATAACGGCCCTGTCGCTTACCCGTATAACCGCTTCCTTCGGCGACAGGCCGATGTTTTTCAGGGCCAGTGCGGCAATGGTGAGTATTTCGGCATCGGCCAGTATACTTTCCGAACCTATACAATCCACGTTCCATTGGAAAAACGAGCGCCCCCGCCCCCGCTGCGGCTTTTCGTACCTGAAAAAACTGCCGTACGACTGCCAGCGGACAGGCGCGGTCAATTCGTTTTCACGCCGGGCCACCATCCGCGCGAACGTAGGCGTGAGTTCAGGCCGAAGCACTAGCTTATGCCCGTCGCGGTCTTCCATGGTGAAGGTCTGTTCGGTAACAATCTCTTCACTGCTCTTTCCCAGGTACAGTTCCATGGGTTCCACGATAGGGCCTTCATATTCCTCGTATCCGAAAAGCTCACCGATTCCCAACCAGGTTTTTGAAAGCCATTTCTGGTACGCCCAGTCTTCGGGGTAAAAATCACGCATTCCTTTAACAGGCTGGATTATATTGGTTGCCATAAGTATTCCTTTAAATGACGGTATTTAGATTTGTTATAACAGAGTTTTAGTCCATAATCAAGGGCAGTATTTTAAAACAGATATCCGGAAGAATCCCGTAAAATATTAAAAAACGGTACCGAACGCCATTCCCGCCAATGTTGACAGCATTACGACAAGGCCCACATACACGAGTGTTTTTTTCACGCCCAATTCACCGCCGATCACAAGCATCGAAGGGAGGGAAAGGGAAGGTCCCGCCAGGAGAAGTGCCAATGCCGGCCCCTTCGCCATGCCGGCGCCCAGCAATCCCTGCATGATGGGGATTTCCGTGAGTGTGGCGAAATACATAAACGCGCCTGAAATGGAAGCGATAAAATTGGATAATATAGAATTGTCCCCAACAAGGGACGAGACCCATGCTGATGGGATCAATGCCTCATGCCCCGGCCTTCCAAGCAGAAAACCGGCCACCAGAACTCCGACGAATAACAGGGGCAATATCTGTAAGGCAAAATCACGTGATGCCACTACCCAATCCTTCAATTCATCCCGTTTGAACCAGCGGATCAATGTGAAAGCCAGGACAAGGCCAAACCCCGCGGTTATAAAATATTTTGCGTTATAAATGAAATCCCAGACCCCGATATTACCCCTGGAAGGAGCCCAGTTCAAAAAAATCAGAATGCCGACCATCGAAAAAAGGTAAACGGTATTCTTCCATAATGGCCGGCCGTCATCACTGTCCGCCTCGAACATGTTTTCATCGGTGATCCTTTTTTCATCCTCCCTGCGGAAAATGACATGCATGAGGAATCCAATTACAAAGGCGAAAACGATGGCACCGACGGCCCGTGCCAGACCCAGTTCGGGTCCCAGGACTTTTGCCGTCAGGACTACGGCCAAAACATTAATGGCCGGCCCGGAATAGAGGAAAGACACGGCAGGACCAATTCCCGCACCCTTTTTGTATATCCCCTTGAACAGGGGAAGGACGGTACAGGAGCAGACGGCAAGGATGGCGCCCGAAACGGAAGCCACCGAGTAGGCGGTCAATTTGTTCGCTTTCGGCCCGAGGTATTTGATAACCGCCAGCTTGTTCAGGAAAACCGATATGGCACCGGCAATAAAGAAAGCGGGGACAAGGCAAAACAGGACATGTTCATGGACATACTCCGAAAGCATTGAAAAAGCTTCCCCGATGGCCGAATTGAATTTGGGATGAGAAAAAGGCACGAAGAATGCTAATAGGAATATACCCGCCAGAATCAGGAGTATGCCATTAGGATGCTTATACCATTTGTCCTTCAAATTAAACGCCTTCGCCGTTAATCAGTACCTTGATCTGATCGGGCGTCAAAACCTCGCCGGTACTCCTGACCTTCTTGTCAAAAGCGAGTCCCGGGGTCATCATGATTCCGTATTCAAGGATCTCGTTCATATCCGTTATCTTTTCAATGGTGCAATCGAGCTTGAGATCATTGATTGCCGTTCTTGCATTTTCTTCAAGTTTTTTACATTTGGGGCACCCGGTGCCTAAAATTTGTATTGTCATGTATTCCCTCCTTAATTATATCATTTAGTCTTATATGGTAATATAACCATATATACATAACATATCAATACAATTCCTCTGCATACTCTTGCCTTTTTATGATAAATTTGGCAATATTGCCATATAAAGTTAAAATATTCGCATGGAGGCATCATGACGGAAGAGGAAAAATACAGAAGTGAAGCCCGGGCCAAAATACTCAAGGCGCTGGCCCATCCATCACGGATGTTCATTGTGGAAAAAATAAAAAAGAAACCGCACTGCGTTTGCGAACTGGCCGAAATGATAGGGATTGACCAGTCCACGACCTCCAAGCACCTTTCCATCCTGAAGTCGGCGGGAATAATCGAGGACAGGAAGGAAGGAACAACGGTCTATTATTCCCTCCGCTGTGCCTGCGTAATGGACTTTATCGGCTGCATCGAGAACGTGATTAAAATGAATCTCGAGCGGGACCTGATATTCATGAAAGGAAAGAAATAGGATTATGGCTGACAAAATCAGGATATTATTTCTTTGTACGGGCAATTCGTGCCGCAGCCAGATGGCCGAGGGATGGGCGAGACACCTGAAAGGCGAAATACTGGACCCGTATTCCGCCGGCATCGAGATTCACGGCCTCAATCCCAATGCCGTGAAAGTGATGAAGGAAGCGGGGGTGGACATCTCCGGACATAAAAGCAAGAACGTGACGGACTTTTTGCGGGACGGAAGCGAATTCGATTTTGTCGTCACCGTCTGCGGCCACGCCAACGAAACCTGCCCCGTATTTCCGGCCAAAACACGAATCATCCATCAGGGCTTCGATGACCCACCGCGCCTTGCGGAAACCGCTAAAACCGAGGAGGAGGCCCTTTCGCATTTCCGAAGGGTACGGGACGAGATCAGGGCGTATATAGAGACGCTGCCCGGCAGTCTCTATTCAGAGGGCCAATAGGTTACAGTAAGAAAAGAGAAACCACAGATTTTCACAGATTATTGGGATGATCGCTGGAGTTCCTTCGAAGGAAAGAATCTCGCGAAGATCGGTAGAGTAGAGCCAGGCTGTTCGGTCCTTGTCGAACCTTGGGTTTGTGTTAACTCCCGCAAGCGAAAGGTCCCCCATTTTGGCT
>JAFGKU010000030.1 GCA_016928415.1 Spirochaetales bacterium | reverse complement strand
GATGACGATTCTAATGACAATATTCTTTAGGAGAATGTAAAAAAAAATGGACGATTACCGTATAAGCGGCAAAAAGTTAAAAGATCTCATGGAAGTGCTTTCCCGGGAAGCTGATCTCTATGCCCCCGTTAAAAAAAATGATGTCGCCCTGTTTAAAAGGATAGATAGCGTAAGCGATATAAACCTCGATTACCGGAATACGGACGTTCCTTCCAAGAATATCGTTTTCCCCCAGACGGAAACGATATTTTCCTATACATTGGATAAGGACCAGAAAATCGAACCGCCTCCCGTGTACAGGGAGAGTATCGTATTCGGAATCAGGCCATGTGATGCCCACGCCATGTCCATACTGGACAGTGTTTTCAGGGACGATTTCAAGGACCCGTACTTTCTCGATAAAAGGAAAAAACTGACGCTCATCGGCCTCTCGTGCGATCTTCCCGGGGCTTCGTGCTTTTGTACCTCTCTTTCCGGCGGTCCCGGAAACAAGACGCATCTCGATATGCTCTTTACCCGGACCGGAGATGATTTTTTCGTGGAAGTGGTTACCGAAAAAGGCAAGGCCGTTATCGAAAAGGCGAAAGACCTTTTTAAAAAGGCAACGGATAAATTGAAAAAGCAGAAAGACGGCAACATAAAGAAGGCGGAAGCCCTTATAAAAAGAAACATTGCCGTTGACGGTATCAAACAGAAACTGGATAAACTCTTTGACAGCGAACTCTGGAAGGAGCTTTCCCAAAAGTGCATGGGATGTTCGATATGCACGTATTTGTGCCCCACCTGCCATTGTTTCGACATCCAGGATGAAAAGACCCTCGAGAAGGGCAGAAGGGTGAGGGTATGGGATTCATGCGCGTTCCCGGAATACACGCTTCACGCGTCCGGGCACAACCCGCGGCCCGCCCGTATGAACCGGTTGAGGAACAGGGTGTATCATAAGTATTCCTATTACCCGGACAATTTCGACATGATCGCCTGCGTTGGCTGCGGGAGATGCATAGAAAAATGCCCGGTAAACATCGATTTGCTGGATGTATTGAAAAAAGTTAAGGAAGCTGTAAAGTGAAAAAAGAACCGGCGGCAATAACACAGACCAATCCGTATATTCCCCATGAGGTTACCATTGAAAACATAAAGAAAGAAGTTCCCGGTGACAGGGCGATCAAGACGTTCCGGCTGTTATTTAACGAAGATTCGATTCAAAAGGGTTTCACTTTCAAACCCGGCCAATGCGCGATGGTCTCTCTCCTGGGCACGGGGGAATGCATGTTCGCCATTTCCTCCTCCCCCACCCGCCCGGGGTACATCGAGGTGAGCGTGCTCAGGCTCGGGAAGGTAACGGCCCGCCTGCATGAGCGGGAGGCGGGAGACCGGCTTGCCGTGCGCGGTCCGTATGGAAATGGATTTCCCGTGGAAAGCTGGGAAGGAAAAAACATCCTCTGTATCGGCGGGGGAATCGGCCAGGCGCCATTGCGTTCTCTCATCAACTATGTCCTGGATAACAGGTCGAAATACGGCAGGCTCGACGTGATATACGGCGCGCGCGCGTCATCCGATCTCTGTTACAGGGAAGAACTGCTGGAAATGGAGAAACAGGAAAACGTCGGGGTTCACCTTTCAATAGACCGTGAGGAGGACGGGTGGGACCGGTTCGTCGGTTTTGTTCCGGACAACCTGAAACGGCTGAAGCCCTCCCCCGAAAACACGATCGCGATTACCTGCGGCCCCCCGATCATGATTAAATTTGTCATAGTGAACCTGGGAGCCCTCGGTTTCAAAGACACCGATATCTTTACCACGCTGGAAATGAGGATGAAATGCGGAATAGGGAAATGCGGCAGGTGTAATATCGGGAACACGTATGTTTGCATAGACGGCCCCGTGTTTTCATGGGACCAGCTGAAAGATTTGAAGGGAGAGATGTAAATAGTAATAGAAAATAAATATTATATAGTATAGAATATGGAAAATATTTGTTTTGAAAGGAGTTACTAATATGGCAAGAACAGTAGCAATCGTATGCAATGGCTCGGAAAATTCCAACCTTTATCCGACCTTTGTCCTGGGTTCCGCCGCCGCCGCCGCAGGTGACGATGTCGTCATTTTCTTCACACCGGGTGCGGTGCCCGCTCTTAAAAAGGGAGTGCTGGAAGGAATTACGATGAAAGGAATGCCGGATATGAAGGGTCTGGTCGAGGGAATAACGGCCCTGGGAGGCAAGTTAATTCTCTGCGAACTCGCCCTGGAAGCAAAGGGTGTGACAATGAAAGAACTGCGGGATGACCTGGAGCTGGGAGGAGCCACTTCCTTCATGGCGGGCATCAAGGATCCCTGCGTTACCTTTTCATTTTAAGGAGGATAGAAAACATGGAAGCATTGGATACACTGGGACTGAAGTGTCCCCAACCGATCTTGAAGATCGCCGTAAAGGCGAAAGAAATGAATGCCGGTGATATACTGGAAGTAACCGCAGACTGTGAGTCTTTTCCAAAAGACATCCAGGCCTGGTGCGGTAAAACCGGTAAAACACTTCTCTTCTGCACGACAGAAGGAGGAGTACACAAGGCACAGATACAATTTTAGGGGAGATTGTACGTGGATACTTTTGAACCGAAAATTGTAGGTTTTTTATGCAACTGGTGTTCCTACGCGGGGGCAGATGTAGCCGGAAACGCGAAGCTGAATGTTCCCGCTTCCTTTACACCGTTGAGAATAATGTGTTCGAGCAGGATAGACCCCGCGCTCATTCTCACCGCCTATTTCCGCGGCGCGGACGGAATACTAGTTGCCGGGTGCCATCCCGGTGACTGCCATTATGAAAAGGGAAATTATTTTGCGAGAAGACGGTTCGCCGTCACGAAGAATACGCTAAAGGCCCTGGGACTGGATTCACAGAGGTTAAGGTTATCCTGGATCTCCGCATCGGAAGGAAAACGGTTTGCCGAAGTGGTTTCCGAATTCACGGAACACATTAAAAAATTGGGGCCGAATCCGTTAAAGGAAACCGGGGACCTGTAAATGGCGGATTTTCCCCGCCCCTGCGGGAAAACCGGGAAACAATATCACGTATATTGCGAGAGGATTTTAAACGATGAATAATAACAATGTTCTGGTCGTGGGAGCCGGTATTGCCGGAATAGAGGCAAGCCTTGTCCTGGCCCAGGCGGGAAAATCGGTACATCTCGTGGAACGGGAAATGTGCATCGGCGGCAATGTCATTAAATACGAGGATGTCTTTTCAAACCTTGAATGCGCCACCTGTATGATCGCTCCCAAACAGCAGGAATTGCTCGCGAATGAAAATATTACACTGCTCACACTGAGCGAGGTGACACGGGTTGAAGGATCAAAAGGTGATTTTACCGTATCAATAAAACAAAAAGCCCGTTACGTAAGCATGGAAGCGTGCATCGGCTGCAATGCATGCTTCGATCCCTGTCCCGTGAGCCTTAAAAACGAGTTCGAAGAAAACTTATGTGAAAGAAAAGCGATCTATACCCCCTGTCCCGGGGCGCTGCCGAATGTTCCCCGGATCGATACGGATGCCTGCCTCCGGTTCAAGGGGGAAGATTGCAATCTCTGTAAAGAAGCCTGCATGTTCGAAGCAATCGAATACGATCAGAAAGACGAAGACATTACCCTCAATGTCGGGGAGATAATTCTGGCAACGGGTTTCAGGCCCCTCGATCCCTCAAAAATACCGCATTACGGATACGGAAACGAGGATGTCTATTCGGCGTTCGAGTTTGAACGGATGTATGCTTCCAATGGTCCCACACAGGGGAACCTCGTCCTGAAGGACGGGAAAACACCGTCAAGCGCGGCCGTCATCTTCGGCGTGGGCGTTGACGATTACCGGTGTCCTTCTTCCATATGCACGATGTACTCTCTCAAGTATATCTACTATCTCCGGCATAAACTCCCGGAAATAAAAATAGCCGAATTCTACAGGGAAATATGCGTTCCCTGTAAATCATGCGGTGATTTCCTGAGGAAAATGCAGGAAACCGGCTCGGAATTTATAAGGGTGGAGGATATCAAGGTCACGGATAAAAAGGGAAGCAAGGAAATCGTTTATAAAATTGAAGGCGGAGACGAGAAGACCTTTACGGCGGACATGGTCATTGTTGCGTCACCGATGAGACCGGGAAATGACGCGGAAAAAATCGCCGGAATATTCGGAATTCCACAATTAAGTGACGGTTTCTTTGCAAAACAAAAAGATGATATTTCCTCCGTTATCAGCGGCAAAGACGGTATTTATATTATTGGCTGCGCGGGGGGACCGAAGAATATCGGTGAATCCATCACCGAGGCGCAGGCCGCGGCGGGGAGGATTCTCTCCCTCTCATATCAAACATCAGGACAATGAAATGAAAAGAATCGGCGTTTTTATATGCGAATGCGGACCCAACATAGCTGAAAAAATCGATATCGACAGCATCGTTAAAGAGGTTTCTTCAATCAGCGGCGTGGAAATCGCGGAACGGTACAAGTTATTGTGCTCCAAGGACGGGAAAGAGTATCTGAAAGAAAAGATCAAGGAAAACAAACTGACACATCTCGTTCTGGGAGCCTGTTCACCCAAGCAACATGAAAAGACCTTTATAAAGGTATGCGAAGAGGCGGGAATGAACCCCTATCTCTGCAACCTTATCAATATAAGGGAACAGTGCGCGTGGATGACACCGGACAGGGAAGAAGCCACCGCAAAGGCGCTCCGTTGCATCAGGGCGGGCATCGCCAGGGTAAAATACCAGCAGTCCCTTGAGAAAAAATATCTTGAGAGCAATGTCGACATACTTGTCATTGGCGGGGGAATTACCGGTCTCCAGACGAGTCTTCTCCTGGCAAGCGACGCGCGGAAAGTATACCTCGTCGAAAAAAATCCGGACCTGGGAGGAATGGTAAGCAGCTTCAAAAGCCTGTTCGAGGGCGGGAACGTGAAATCCGTCGTAAAAGAGAAAATGGAAAAAGTCCTGGAAAACAAAAACATCGAGGTGTTTACGAACAGCGAAGTGAAGGACGTGCTGGGTTTTTTCGGGAATTTCATTGCAAAGATTGAAAAGGATAACAAAATAACAGAGGTAAAAACCGGAGCGGTTGTCGTGGCAACGGGCTGCTCCCTCTTTGACCCGGGACAGATAGCCAAGTATAAATACGGGAAACTGGATGATATCTATACTTCCCTGGAGATCGAAGTAATGAACATGGGCGGCAGGATAGTGCTGAAAAACGGCAGGGAACCGCAATCCGTTGCCATCGTTCATTGCGTGGGAAGGGAGGAAAAGGGATACTGTTCGAAAATCTGCTGTTCCTATTCCGCCAAATTCCACGACTATCTCAGGGAAAAAAACAAGGATGTTGAAATCCACAACCTGTATTATGACCTATGCACCTCGCAATTTGAAAGGGGAAGGAAGGATATTTCCGTCACCCGCATTTCGGACATCGAGGAAATTACGGAGGAATCAGGGAAAAAGCATATTGAATACCTCACCGGGGACGGGAAAAAGGAATCTGTCAGCGTTGATATGGTCATTCTTCTTCCCGTGATAGAACCGGGGAAGAATGTCCCTGAATTGGCGGCCATGCTGCGGATTCCCCTCGATGCAAGAGGATTTTTCGCCGAAGAGCACGTGAAACTCAATCCCGTGGCCACATCGCTCGAGGGAATTTATATTGCCGGCTGCGTCCAGGGACCGAAAAATATTCTTGAATCGATAACGCAATCCGAAGCGGTCGCGGGAAAAATACTCTGCTCGCTGATACCCGGGAAAAAGCTGGAACCCGAGGTAATGGTTTCGAGGATAGCGCCTTCGTTGTGCACGGGATGCCAAACCTGTTTGTCCGTATGTTCTTACGGTGCGATCGTCTTCGACAGGGAAAACGGAATATGTGTCACCAACGAAATGCTCTGCAGGGGATGCGGAAACTGCGCATCCGCCTGCCCGTCCAATGCGATCACGCATAAACATTTTACATCGAGACAGATATACCAGGAACTCACCGAGGTGCTGTATCCGTCAAGGAGCATGAAGGAGCAAAAATGAGCAATTACGATATAATACGGAAAAAAACCATTGAATTCCTGAAAAAGGCGCGGGATGCCGGATGTTTCAAGCACATTCTCATTCCCATGGAAATTCCGTCAAAAGAATCTTTTTCCTATGTTCTTATAAAAGACGAATCTTTTTTAATTGATGCCTCCCCTCTTCCCCCCGTCAATCCCGTACAAGGTGCGAAAGTATTGTCCTCCCTCACGCGAAGGGGAGAGCTTACCGGAAAAACTGCCGCGGTCATGCGTCCCTGCGAGATACGGGCCGTCATTGAACTGGGCAAATTAGGCCAGGTCAAACTGGAAAACATCGTCCTGATAAGTATCGATTGTCCCGGCCTGTTGCCGTTTTCATCCTATACTGCCGACCCGGAAAAAGGAAAGGCCCGGTTTGAAAAAGTCATCGGGGAATGGGGAAATGATTCCATACGTCCCGTATGCATGACCTGCACTCATTTTGCGGACAAAGCGGGTGATATCCACATCGGTATAATTGAAAACAATAATGACATATCCGTTATCCCGGTTAACGACAGGGGAAAAGCCCTGCTCGAACAATGCGTTATTCCCGCGGGAAAAGATACCGGCGCCCGGGAAACAAAAATAAAAAAAGAAACAGACAAGCGGCAGGAAAACCTGAACAAGTCCGATGATGAACTGAAGAACAGTCTGCAGGGGCTGAATAACCTCGATAAAATGTTCGCCGACTGCATCGGCTGTTACAACTGCATGCGGGCGTGCCCCATATGCTACTGCCGGCTGTGCTATTTTAATTCGGAAAATATCAGGCACGAGGCGGATGAATACATAAGGCGCGCGGAGGCAAAAGGGAGCCTGAGGTTTCCCGCGGACACATTGCTGTTTCATTCCGGGAGAATGACCCACATGAGCCTTTCCTGCGTGGGGTGCGGAGCTTGCGAGGACGCGTGTCCCGTGTCGATTCCGGTGGCGCGGATATTTCAGTTTATTGCCAGGCAAAACCAGGCCTTGTTTGCTTACACACCGGGGTCGGACAGGGAAGAAAATATCCCCCTTGTCGTCTATAAAGAAAGTGAGCTGGAAGATTTTGAAGATTCTCATTGATTACCAACAAACCCGACGGGGAACCGAATGCCGAATGTACCGCATGGAGAGGAGCGTATAATGGCCGAAATAATGAAACTCAAAAAATCCGCAGATGCCGGAATAAAGGATATTTTAAAATACCTGCTTGAAAAAAAGAAAGTCACGGGAGCCTTTCTGTTAAAAAAAACCGGCGCAGGTTCCGTACATTACTCACTGGTAACGAATAACGACGAAATGGAACGCTCCGTTCCCTTCGCTCCCGTCATGCCGGAAAACGCGGCGCGGATGCTTACAATTTTCATGAAACAGAAACCGCCGGGAGAACCGCTCGCCGTCGTCGTCAGGCCCTGTGAATTACGGGCCCTGGTCGAGTTGTCAAAACTCGGGCAGGTGGATTTGAGTCAACTGTTCGTAATAAGTGTTTCCTGCCCCGGCGTATATCCCATCAAGACGTATCTTAAAGCGGAGAAACCTGACGAACTGGATGCGGCATATAAAAAGAGCGCGGCGAATGGGGAAATTCAAAAGGACCTGAGAGCCACGTGCAATGCGTGCGAACATTTTCTTCCCATTGGCGCGGACATTACCGTCCTTTTAGTTGGAAAGGACATGGATTCCGCCTGTGACATTGTCATGAACACGGAAAAGGCACGGGACTACCTGTCCGGGATGGAATTGAAAAAGGCGGAGGAAGACACAGAATCAAAAGCTGTTGTCTCGCTGCGTAAAAAACGCGATGCCGAACGCGAGAAACTCTTTTCATCGCTTCCCCTGCCCGATGCCGGGATGGACGGTCTCATCCAGGTGCTGGGGAAATGCATACAATGTTACGGATGCCGCAGCGTCTGTCCCATCTGTTACTGCACGCTCTGCTATTTCGATTCCGCGAACAATGAATCCCCCGCCCCGATATCCGAAAACGAAGCCGGAAAACGGGGCGCGGTGAAGGTGCCTTCGGACACGCTGTTTTATCACCTCGGCCGAATAACCCATATAGGAATATCCTGCGTGGGGTGCGGTGCCTGCAGTGATGTCTGTCCCGCCGAAATACCGCTGCCCGCCCTCTACTACAGGTCCGGAAAAATGATACAGGATATGTTTGAATACACACCCGGTAAAAACAGGGACGAGGAGAGGCCGCTCTCAGTCTTCAAGGAAGAAGAATTGGGCGAATACGAGCATTAACAGCATAAAGGAGTATGGTATGAATGAAGAATTTACACCCAAAATAGTGGGTTTTCTCTGCAACTGGTGTTCGTATGCCGGGGCGGACTTAGCCGGGGTGAGCAGGCTTCAAATGCCACCCAGCCTCCGGACAATACGGGTGATGTGTTCCAGCCGGGTGGACCCCCTCTTTATCATCAAGGCGCTTCTCTACGGCGCGGACGGGGTTCTCATTGCCGGATGCCACCCGGGTGACTGCCATTACATGAAAGGGAATTATTACGCGCGGAGAAGATTTGCAATGGTAAAATCCCTCCTTGAGGCAACGGGCTTTGAGCCGGAACGCGTGCAGCTCTCATGGGTATCCGCTTCCGAAGGAATACGATTCAAGGAAACGATTGAAGAATTCACGAACAAACTCAGGAAACTTGGCAGGAACAAGGCCGCGAAAAAAGTGTTTGTGTAATAACAGAAGCTATAAGAGGAGCCCCCCCGGCGGGGTGCCCGGTTCGGCGTCTTCAGAGGAAAGCCGGACTAAAATGAATATGCCCGTTAAAAAAAACGTCAACTGAAATCTGTCCCGGATAGGCTGAAAACTATTTCCATTTGTTGACAATATATTAAATAAATTGTACATTGTATATAATGATAATGAAAACCATTTTCATTATTAAACGATGTTTGGGAGATAGATATGGCGGCAAAGATAGATCAGGAAAAATGTAATGGCTGTGGCAAATGTGTGGCCGTGTGTCCGCAGGAGGCCATATCAATCGTCGACAAGACAGCGGTCATTGACACCGACAGATGTGTTGAATGCGGAATATGCTATAACACCTGTCCTTACGGTGCCATTTACGCGGGAACCGAGCCCGTTCAACCAATTCCTCAAAATCAAAACGCGGGTATTTTTACTCCCGGTACCGGACGGGGAAGAGGTTTGGGAATGCGCCGGGGAAGAGGAGCGGGGAAAGGTCCCCGTGACAGCCGGGGCCGCGGGAGAAGCGGCGGCGGAAGAAGATAATTACAATTTTAAAAGGAGTAAAAAATGGTTATCATGGAGATAAGTATTGTTCCTCTCGGTACGGCGAGCGCTTCTGTAAGCAGCTATGTAGCTCAATCCTTGAAAATATTGGAAAATGTGAAAGGAATCAATTATGAACTGCATCCCATGGGCACCATTATTGAAGCGGATTCCCTGGAAAAGCTTTTTGAACTTTCCGCGAAGATGCACAACACGTTATTCAGCGATAAAGTCAAAAGGGTTGTTACATCGATCAAGATTGACGAAAGAAGAGATAAACAATTGTCCATGAGCGGCAAGATAAAAGCCGTAAAAGACAAGCTGTAAAAGTATATGTTATAAGCACAGGAGCCATTATGGATTTTGACGGCAATAACCAAGATACGGAGTCATCCCGGTCGTTTTCAGATATTTGTATTGTATCATGCGGAATTCTCAAAGCCGATATAAATCATTTACAGGATAACGGCTTTATCAACGCTAAAAAAATACTGTTTACCGCACCCGGGCTGCATGAATGGCAACCGGAATTAAAAAAACAGCTTGTAAAACAACTGAAAACCGCTTCAACTGTTTCCGACAAAATACTGGTTCTTTATGGTCAGAGATGTTTTATGGACCCTGGTGATCCGTCAAGGGTTACCGATGTGCTTATAAAAGAAGAGTGTCCCGGGGCTTTAAGGATAAAAGCGGCAAATTGTGTGGACATGCTTACAGACCTTGATTATCGGGAAAAAACGGCAGGATCAAAGAAAGTCTACTGGATTACTCCCGGATGGCTAAAGCACTGGGATTATATTTTTAAAGACTGGGATAAAGGCAAGGCCAATGAAATGTTCCCGCAGCATGATAAAATCATGGTAGCGGATGCCATAGGATATTATGAAAAACTGATGATCGAAGATCCTGAAAAAATATTGAAAATATCCGATTGGACGGCTGTGCCGATCGAATCAGTTAATATTTCTTTCAACCGGTTTAAAAGCTTATTGGAAGAAGGGGCAAAAATTTTAAATGAAGGAAATAATTTATAAACCAATAGGGATTATCCATTCTCCTTTTAAAGAAACAAAAGGAACTCCCATTCAACCTGTGGCCGCCGGGGATACTGAGGGTGTAATAGAATTATTTTCCGAATATACGGAAGGCCTTTTGGATCTTGACGGTTTTTCCCATATAATATTACTGTTTCATTGCCATTTATCCAATAAATTATTTTTAAAGGTCAAACCGTATATGGATGATACAGAGCACGGTGTTTTTTCTACCCGGGCGCCATCCCGGCCCAATGCAATCGGCCTTTCAATTGTGCGTTTAATCCGGCTTGAAAAAAATCTTTTATATATAAAGGATGTAGATATTGTCGACGGCACTCCCTTACTGGATATCAAGCCGTATGTTGAAAAATTTGATTACAGGGCAGACAGCAAAAAAGGCTGGCTTGAAAAAAAAATAAAAAAACTTCCAAAGACAAAAGATGACGGAAGGTTTGTTAATCAAGAGAATGAATAATATCAGGATCACTATTTTATGTGACGATATAAACGGCACTCAAGCCGGTTTTAAAAAGGACCCCGGATTTTCCTGTGCCATAGAGATTGGCGAAAGAATTATTCTTTTTGACACAGGGATGTATCGTAATAACCTGGCTCATAATCTTGATACCGCAGGTTTCAATCCAAAAGATTTTGATGCCGTGATATTAAGTCACAATCATAATGATCATACCGATGGATTGCCTGTAGTATTGAATAAAAATTCCAAACTTCCCGTATATATTCATAACCAATGGGAACACGGCATCTCATTTCAAGGCATGAGCATTCCGGCTGAAAATAAAAAAACAATAGAAAATCCGGGAAAACAACAGGGCATACTTTCCGGCATAATAATAACCGAACCTTTACCCTCTTCTGATTACGGAGGAATCATTGAGCATGCTATTATCATTCCCTCGAAAGAATATTTTATTTTTATATGCGGATGCTGTCATCCGGGATTATCGGCTTTTCTTGATAAGCGGGAACGCTGGGGAATCGACAGACAAATTCCCTTCCATATACTTGGCGGAATGCATGGATTCCGTTTCACCGATAAACAGGTTAATGAATTAAAATCGAGAATTCTTTCCATAACATTATGCCATTGCACACAGAATATTGATATTTTTAAAAAACAGTTTGGAGATAAATGTAGGATTGGTATTCTGGGAAAAAATTATAATTTTTAATGAAAAAACCTCCTCAATCTGATAATGAAAACCATTTCCAGTATTGACAATTTATAAATTTTCCACTATAATACAAAATGATAATGGTTTTCATTATCAGATTGAGGAAAACCATGAGAGACTGCCATAAATGGGGACAAAAATTTCAAAATTATGGTTTAAGATTAACCATATCAAGGGAAGCTATCCTGGAAGTTTTGATAAATACCGACAAGCATTTAAGTGCTGAAGATATTTTTATGGCCGTTCATTCCAATAATCCTGCTATTGGGTTGACCACCATATATAGAACATTAGAACTATTGAAACAAACAGGTATAGTAACAAAATTCGAGTTCGGTCATGGTAAAGCTAAATATGAGTTGACAGAAGAATATAGTAAAAAAAAGCACCATCATCATCTGATCTGCAAAAAATGCAGGAAAGTCGTAGATTATACAGATTTTATCATGGAAGAAAAGGAATATATTAATAAAGCCGCAACTGGTATGCAAAATAAATTTGGATTTGATATTGATACCCATATTATACATTTCTATGGAATATGTCCGGAATGTAAGGCAGAGTGAATTTTCACACAAATGTTAATGAAAAAGGAGGTTTTATTATGCCAAGAGGTGACGGAACCGGCCCTAACGGTTTAGGACCCATGACTGGAAGGGCAGCAGGTTTTTGCGCAGGTTATTCGGTGCCAGGTTTTGCCAATCCCATTATTGGGTATGGCCGATTTGGTGGAGGACATGGCAGGGGATACAGACACATGTTTTGGGCAACAGGACTCCCCGGCTGGGCAAGGTACAATACAGGAGGCTATCATCCCAATATGCCCTATGTATCAACAACCTGGACCGCTAAACAGGAAGCAGAAGCCCTTAAGGATCAGGTTAAACTCATTCAGGATAATTTGAATGCAATAAACGATCGAATCCGGGAGTTGGAAAAACTTGAAGCAGAAAAGAAAAAGCCTAAAAAGAAAGACAAATGATCCCATAACAAAATAGAGGTTTTTGGGGTTGCTTAAAGTAAATCACCAGTTTTTCGAGATCCCCTATATACAGATAAATTCAGGATCGTTATTATGTAAAAACCATAGCTAATAAAAGGAATAAATTTATGAAAATTTGTATTACAGCAAAAAATCCAAGTCAGTTGTCAGAAATGGCCAATGATTTTGAAAAATGCGCTTATTTTACTTTTTTTACAGAGAGAAGTATGGGATTCGAGGCCGCGATAAATGATGATGAAAAGGCTCCGGCTCAATTATTGATAGACAAAGGGGTGAATGTACTTATTACAAAAGATATCAGTTCAGAATCTCTTACTTTACTTAATGACGCAAATATTATAGTATATACCGCTACATCAAAATTAATAACTGATGCGCTTAGTAGATTTCGAAATGGCGGACTGACATTGGCACAAAAAACAGACATCGATTCAATTTTACAGAGAAAAGAAAATCGAATCATGAAAACCGCCAGTTCAACAGAGGGAGATTATATATCTGCCCACCCTGGTGTAAAAGGAGGCAAATAATATGCCACAAAAAGATGGGACAGGACCTTTGGGAGGGGGCGGCAGAGGCGGCGGTTTAGGTACCGGTAGAGGAAGGAATAAAGGAAACCGCCGGGGTGCCGGACCTGTAGGGTATTGTATATGCCCTTCCTGCGGTGAAAAAACAGCTCATAAGCAGGGGGTACCCTGCTATAACGAAATATGCCCAAAATGCGGGGCAAAAATGACGAGGGAATAAAAAAATGAAAAATGATCCATTAACCCCGTATGGGAATAAACCAATGGTAACGCCGATCGTTTCCGCCGTGAATTATCAATATACTTCATTTGAAGTATTAAGACAGATTACGGATGGAGAGATTGACGGCTATACCTATCACCGTGATGATAATCCCACGGTCAGAACAGTAGAGAGAAAAGTCGCCGGACTGGAAGGCGCAGAAGACTGCGTAATCGGTACTACCGGAATGGCGGCGGCGACCATGACCTTCCTGACGTTTTTGCAAAAGGGAGATCATCTTATTACTTTTCATGATATCTATGGGGCCAATTACAAAGTCTCATTGATACTGGAAAAATTCGGCGTGGAAATAACCTGGCTTGACGCCTGGAATTATGAAAAGGTCCAGGATAATATGAAAAAAAATACAAGGATGATATTTTGTGAAACACCCAGTAATCCCCTGATAAAAGTAATCGATATAGAATATCTCCGTGAACAGGCCGACCGTTCAGGCGCCATGCTGGTGGTTGATAATACCTTTGCCACCCCTTATCATCAAAGACCGTTACAGCTGGGCGCCGACCTGGTCATCCATAGTGCCACAAAGGCCCTGGGCGGACATAACGATTTAATGGCAGGCGCGATAGCCTGTTCCACAAAAGAGCAGTATGACAAGCTCTGGTTTACACGGCAGGCAATCGGCACCACTCTCGATGCTTTCTCAGCCTCGCTCCTGGAGAGGGGATTAAAAACCTTCGATCTGCGTGCACGGAAAATGTCGGAAAATGCCCTGCGGATCGCCGAATTTTTAAAAGGTCATCCTAAAATCAAAAACGTATATTATCCCGGCCTGGAAACGGATCCGGGACATAAAATTGCATTAAAACAGATGAAAAACGGCTTCGGGGGAATGCTTGCCTTTGATGCCGGGGAAACGCAGGAGGATGCTAAAACATTCGTGGAAAATTTGAAAATCATCATTCATGCCGTAAGCCTCGGCTGCACGGAAACCCTTGCCTGTTTACCCGTTTTAACAACCATGCTCTATATGCCCCTGGAACGCAGAACAAGTTTTGGAGTCAAATTAAACACGGTTCGTCTTTCCGCGGGAATAGAAAACACCCAGGACCTGCTGGATGATTTAAAACAGGCTTTGGACAATGTATAATCAATTTTTCAAATGGTAATGAATGAAGAAAATCGATGGTAGAAATATTTATTGATTCATTAAAAAACGGAATCATGATAACCGTCTTTGTCTTTATCATGATGATGATAACCGACTTTTTAAATGTTTTATCAAAAGGCAAACTGAGCGAGCTTATCAAGGGTAATAAATTCAGGCAATACGTAATGACCTCATTTTTTGGTTCGACCCCAGGGTGCCTAGGCGCTTTTTTAAACGTCTCTTTTTATATCAGGGGTCTCATCACTTTCGGGGCAATTACAGGGGGAATGATTGCGACAAGCGGTGATGAAGCTTTTGTCATGTTTACGTTATTCCCGAAAGAAGCTTTGCTTTTGACCGTCATATTGTTTGTTATAGGAATATTATCCGCATTTTTAATTGATAAAATCACTCCCCTATTAAAAATAAAACCCTGTGTGGAATGCAAGGATTCAAATTTACATAACAATGATGACTGCAGGGTCATGAATTTTAAAGAAGCCATACATAATCTCGCAAAGATGTCCTTCAACAGATTTTTACTTATAGCCATTGTCATTACTACCATTGTCCTGTTGATTTTTGGAGTCATTGGGCCGGAAACCTGGGATTGGATGCGGATCATTTTTTTATCCCTCATGGTTTTTGCCCTTTTTATAATAACGGCAGTGCCGGATCATTATTTGATTCATCATATTTATGAACATATTTTCAAAAAACACCTGTGGAAAATATTTTTATGGACCTTTGGAATCCTCCTGATTATGAACACGGGTCTGGAATACTGGAATCTGGAAACCTTTATTAAATCGAACATGGCATGGATTATACTGATTGCAGCGATTGTCGGTCTCATTCCCGAATCAGGGCCTCATCTTATATTCGTGATGTTATTTTCCAAAAGCCTGGTTCCTTTTTCAGTACTGCTGGTCAGTTCGATTGTCCAGGACGGACACGGGATGCTGCCTTTATTATCATATTCCATAAAGGATTCCCTTTTTATTAAACTGTTTAACCTGATAATAGGTCTTTCTATAGGATATATTTTATTTTTCCTGAATCTATAAAATAGCGAACCAGCCGGGCAGCAATCACTTTTCACTTTTTTTAACCCGGAACCTCAAAAAAACCAGAATCAGTATCAATGTCCCCGTAACGAAGTAAACGGTTTGGAGCCAGGCCGATTCCCTGATAATGTATATTTCCGCGTAAATCCAGATCTGCAGGCCGAAACCGGCTACGGCGGATGCCTCCGGTGCAAACCGTAATTTTTTTATTTCCATAACGGCAGCCGCCAGGTTTGTCCCCCCGACTATGACAGCGAGAATAATTCCCGGAACAAGGAAAGAATCGAACGGGGAACCCGTCAGCCAGGATTTGGGCATTCCCAATCCGTCGCTTACGACCAATCCTATTCCCCCGCCGATGGCGCTTAAAGCATTAAAAAAAAGCAGTATTAAAAGGGAAACTGAAAGTAATTTAATAGAAATAAACGGGTATACGGTTTTCATGACATCCTCCATCAATTTGAGGGAAACTTATCAGTGAAAAAAAGGTGTTGTCAAGGGAGAGATAACCGGATGAGGCTCCAATTTACCTCTTAAAAATTGACTTTCATGAATTTTTGTATTATTTTCTATATGTAGAGTATTTTCTATGTGAGTAAGCCTTTATGGTAGAGGCTCATTGAACCTGAGTGAACAGGAAGGGAATTTCGGCAGTATTAGATTTGACCGATACGTGGCAGCCACTGGAAATCCGGGCATTACAGGGTTATATTGAAGGATAACGATGGGTGAGGAAAAAATGAACAAATATCTTGTTTTCACAATATTGGTTTTAACCGCTTTATTGACATTCAGCGGGTGCGACCTGCTCGATATTCTGAGGGAAATGGCCGTGTATCCGACATTTGCCCCCGTCGGGACGCCAACCGATACTCCGGCCGGTACACCGACGGATACTTCCACCCCGACCGACACTCCTGCCGGCACTCCAACAGATACAGAGACGCCAACCAATACGATATCACCCACGGATTCACCGACACCAACCGATACAGATACACCGATGTTTACACCCACTGATACAGATACACCGGCAGGAACACCTACGGATACTCCGACATCAACGGATACAGGGACGCCAACGGATACACCCACCCCGACAGATTCACCAATGGATACGCCTACTCCCACTGATACGGGAACACCCACCGACACCGCTATGGAAACACCAACGGATACGGCAACACCTACAGACACTCCCACGAATACGGTGACGCCTACAGACACTCCCACGGATACTCCCACAGATTCACCCACACCGACGGATTCTCCTTCACCGACCCCCACAATCGACCCCTTATTGGTCATTTGGTACGAATACCAGACAGCCCAGTCAACCATCGAAGCTTATGTAAGCGCCCATCCCGAACTGGATACGGACCCGGATCCCTACATAACGGTAATTACCGTTCCCGGAGCAATCAGCGGTAATTGCGTTAAAACACAAATTATAGATCCGGTGCTCATGACATTGACAATGGTTTGGGATTATAACGGGTACAATGACACCGGTACGGCTTACACCTCTCCGGTCGGTCAGGAGACAACGTCGTTGATAGATTTAATGACAAACGACGGCACATCCACGGGAACGATCACTGTCGATGACGGAACACCTCCGGATGACACAATCATCATCAATGTAACTTACACCGCCGGTGTGCCTTCGGGATATTACGAAGTCAATGGCACGCAGTTTCCGATGTGATGTTTTAAATCCGGGAACCTGAACAATATATATATCATACTAACCTCGTAAACATTGATTCATTTGCAATTTTTTTTTTGATAACTAATCCCGTCGCCTGAAAGGTATCGGTAAGCATTAGACAGGCACCCCCTCCCCCACATCACAGATTGTGTTTCAGTGCCTGTATACAGGGGTCAGGAATATTTCGGCCTCCTCCGTTTCAATGGCCTGCCGGATGGCAGCCGCCACCTTCTCCACCGGGTCCGCCTGAGGAAGGGTCCATTGGCCGCGGCTGAAGGTTGAACGGGCCGGCTTGATGGAGTTTTTCTGGAAATCCGTGGCCGTGAGGCCGGGATAAACGAGCGAAACGACGATCTTGTCCTTTTCCAACTCAACACGGGCCGTCCTGGACACAAGACTCAGGGCTGCCAGTGCGAGCCGGGCACCCATTTTACCCAGATGAACCGCGGCGGCCTTACCGATACCGGCTGACGCACCTGTAATAAGAATTACCCTGTCATTGATTTTCATGTTCAGGACTCCTTTTCAATTTAATGCAGCCGAAAAGTTACATTTTATATGAGATGATAATACTTAAAATTTTCGGCAGGGTAAAGGGCATTCGGCGAATTCTGCGTGTTCGGCGGTGTGCATGGTCTTGATACGATTAAAATCCGCCCGTTCCTGCTTTCTTTCCCCGTCACTTCAAACTAAACGCCATTTTAAAATCGGCCTTGAGGTATATGCTCCAGGCGTTGAAGTCACCCTGGAAAATCTGGCCGAAACTGCGGTTGAAGTGAAGGCCCTCCTCGAGTGAAATGACGACAAACGGCCCGAAAAAATCGAAGCCGTACTGGCTTAGGGATATCCTTGAATACGGATCGGGCAGGCCCGTGAACGGATCGATGACCTGGTCCCTTACCGTCAGGCCAAACAACCACCTGGTTACCTTCCCGGCGTTCACGTCCTCGGAGGATATTTTATAAAGGTTCTCCGGCTGGTAGGATTCGTAATCGGGATCGAAGAAGATGGCCAGATCCAATGTCGCCTCGAAACCGCTCCAGGGATCGTTTCGCGTCATAAGAATAGGCCTGAACCAGAAGGTGAATATCCTGGCCTGGGGACTGAAGATCCACACGTCCGGCGGATTGGAATAATCAACCGATAGATACGGGATGAAGGGAAAGCCGGTTTTTATCATCTGGGAGAAAGTATTTATCTCCCCTCCTTCGAGCCTGATGAAATTATACAGCCGCATGGATTTGGGCTGGTACCCGAGCGACAGGTTTTCCCCGGGCAGCCAGGAAAAATCGACAATGTTCAGCTGGAAATTCAAAAAGTTATATGTATTGAACGTTTCCCATTCGAACGCCGTCTCGAGAAAGGAGGCCCATGTAATGCTGCCGGTTAAATGAATGCCATGGTTTATTACAGGAAAACCATTGACCATTTCATCCAGGTCAAAGGTGAGATATTGAAAACTTAAATCCCCATCAATGAAAGACGAGTCAAAAAGTCCTCCGATGTTTTTGAATTCCAGACCGCCCCGGAATGCCCCCTCCTCCACAGGATAATTCGGGTCTGAGAAAACGGGGGCGGAACTGAAGTACCAGCTGATATAAGGGAAGGTTATTAACCCGGAAAGTTCCGAACCAAGCCTCACTATCGGGTGGGTATCCCAGGGAGAAACAAACCGCAGATAATCAGTAAGCGTTTTAACCTGGGCGTTCACCCCGGTCAAAACGGTCAGAAAAACAAGCATCAAAATAATATGTTTGATAATTTTCATTAACAACCCCTTTTCCGGTAAAACAACCAATTACCTGCAATATAATAATCATAGTATACGGAAAATCGCACTTTTTGTCAAAAAATATTAAATCCATGAATTTTCTTTTCTTCAGCGGGATGCCCGGATCAGCGTGTTCTGCGTGTTCGGCGGTTTATTATCTTCCTGGTTCAGTACAGTCCGCCGTCCGGCACCCAGCTCACATCATACCGGGGCAGTGTCGGAACGCTGTCCGGGTCATACAGGCCGCGTTCCTCCGGTGACAGCATCCGGAACCGGCCGTGTATGTTCAATGCTCCACAGCCCAGTTCCCAGTTTGCGCACCAGATACCCAACGCGACGGCGGCGTAGTAGCGTGATGCGGTTGCGGCATAAAAGTCAAACCTCACCAGGCGCCGGCTGTAGCCGTCCTTCTTCTCCGTTACCGCCACGCAGCGTGTTGTCTGTGCATTGAAAGAGGACGGTGACCATTGGCACACTTCAAATGTTCGGCCGAAACGTTTGAAGGGATCCCTTTCCGTATCCAGTGCCCGGTTGAAATTCGAATCTGTAAAAAAAAGTCCGGACAGCGGCAAATAAAAAAACCAGCAATGACAGGAAAGCAATGGGAATGTACTGAAGCCACCCTGTGAATTGAAGCTTTTGCTTTATTTTATCAAGAAATGAAAGAACCATGCCGCACCCGCTTTTATTGAAGTTTCCTCTTTCCAATTTTAACCAGAATATACTTATTAATACAAGATCAACGCGGTAATTTGAGCAATTCTCAATCCAAATTGAGAATTGCCGCGGTAGTTCCATATGTCTTGATGAGACGGGCTTGGCGAACGCGACCTCTGTCCCTCCCCACTCAGGCAATCTGGACAAAATGCCGGAAATTTGTTATTAATTACATTACGATTATGGAACTTACGCTTTATACGGAAAACTATTTTGATGCGGCCCACTTTATCAGGGATTATGACGGCAAGTGTGCCCATATCCACGGACATACCTGGAAGGTCTGCGTTTGGGTCCGGGGCAAAAAAAAAGACATTGCCCCGAACGGCATAATGTGGGATTTCGGCAATCTGAAAGAGGTTATACGGAAGTTCGACCATTCCCAGCTGAACGATGTGCTGAGCGTCAACCCCACATCGGAAAACATTGCCCTTTATCTCTACAGGGAAATGAAAAAAGGCAGGCCCGAGCTATTGTTTAAAGTCCGCCTTTACGAGAACACGACCTCAAGGCAGTCATACTGTGAAACGGGCGACTTTGAAGGTGTCACCTGACCATGCTCGGCATTACGGAAATGTTCGTCACCATCAGCGGAGAGGCTCCCATCCAGGGATTTCCCGTATACCTGATACGCTTCAGCGGGTGCAATCTCGACTGCACGTATTGCGACACACCGTATAATGACGAAGTCAGTTTTACATGGAGTTCCGGAGTACTCGTACAAAACATCCGGGAGCAACTGTCACTCCATCCGGACCTAAGGATCCTGCTGACAGGCGGGGAACCACTTCTGGCCGAAAGAAAAAACGACATCAAATATGTGATGGAAAATTTGGAGGAAATTGATTTTTACCTGGAAACCAATGGAAGCCAGTTTTTATCCGGACTGTTGTTGAAAAACTGCCACATGGTAGTCGACTGGAAAACCCCGTCCTCAGGGCATCCGGATTCTTTTTACCTGGAAAACCTTGAAATCATGAGACCGGAAAAAGACTGCATAAAATTCGTGGTTAACGCCGCCGATCTTGGATGGGTGGAAGAAAAAATCCGCATGATCAATGAAAAAAACAATGGGTTACCCGTCTGGCTTTCCCCCCAATGGGACAATCTCGATCCCCGGATTATTGCCGAATTCATTCTGGATAAAAACCTCCCCGCGCGGTTATCCCTGCAATTGCATAAAATCATCTGGGGCGCCGGGAAACGGGGCGTATGATATGAAACAATCCTACAGTGAAGAAGCCGCATTGGTTTTGGCCAGCGGGGGACAGGACTCAACGACATGCCTTTTCTGGGCTTTGAAAAACTTTAAAAAGGTTTACGGCATTTCCTTTTTCTACGGCCAGAAACATTCAGCTGAAATCGAAGCGGCGGAATCCATCTGTAAAGAATTGAAAGTGGACTTCAAGAAAATCGATATCTCGTTTATCAGGGATATTGTTATTTCCAACCTGTTCAAGGACTCGGGGGATGTCAAAGAAACGCACGCCCTTTCAAAAGAGGTACCGGCAAGCTTCGTACCTTACAGGAACCTCCTGTTCCTGACCGTTGCAAGCGGCTGGGCCGGCACGCTGCGCGTCAGGCACCTGGTAACGGGCGTTTGTGAAACGGATTATTCCGGTTATGCGGATTGCCGCGACGTTTTCATCAAGTCGGCCCAGGCTGCGCTGAACCTTGCCACGGATTTCGAGGATAACAGTGTCGTCATTCACACACCCCTCATGTGGCTTACCAAGGCCGAGGAGTTCCGTCTGGCCGAAGAATTGGGCTGCCTTGATTTTATCATTGAAGAAACGGTAACCTGCTACGAAGGAAGCATGAAAAAAAACGATTTCGGCAGAGGCTGCGGAGAATGCCCCAGCTGTTTATTGAGAAAAAAAGGGTATGAAGAGTATACCCGGCTTTACCGGACTTGAATAAAAAATATTATTTCATACTTTCCAGGCCGAGAAAGATAAAAATTCTGCCGAAGCTGCCTTCGAATCCCATTTGAAAGCATTTCTGAATGGTAAGCATGCTCGTTGTGACGCTTTCACCGGTTATAATGGTGGGCGGGGTGATGTTGCATTCAACCCCCCTTTCGGAAAAGGCATTTACCGACCTGGCCGCTATCATATTGGCAATCTCGCACATACTTCCTTTATGCAGCTTGTCGAATTCCTTGTTCTGCGCACTCATATTCATTTTTTTAAGCATTGCGTGAACGATGGAAAAGGCCGTTGAAAGGTTGGTTCTGAAAATAAGATTGCCCCTCAATGCACCCGCTATGCCTATTGTTATAACCACCTGGTTTTCCCTGTTGAAGCTGCCGTCAACAATTTTTATTTCGCCCAAACCCATGTCCTTGAAAACAGTTTGAACCGAGTCATTGAAAATTCCTGTAATATTAATATTCATTACTAAAACTATAAAATACAGATACGCGATTGTCAAATTATTATAGAGAAAAGGTCCGAACGGCCTCGACGGCCTTTTTCCAGTGTGTCAAAGCCCTGGCGCGGGATTCAGGATCGAGCCCCGGTTGAAATTGCTTATCTTCCCGCCAGTTTTTCTCGATGGCCTTCCTGTCCGGGTAAACGCCCGTGGCGAGACCGGCCAGATAGGCGGCGCCGAGAGCGGTAGTTTCCTTTATGCGCGGCCGTATGATGGGTATGTTGAGGATATCGGCAGTGAATTGCAGGAGAAAGTCATTGGCCGAAGCACCGCCGTCAACCCGGAGGGACACCACTTTTTTTTGAATGTCCTTTTGTATGGCATCGAAAAGATCCGCTGTCTGGAACGAAATGCTCTCCAGGGCGGCCCTGATAATATGCGCCTGGCCCGTACCGCGCGTCATGCCGAAAACTGCCCCCCTTGCATCGGGGTCCCAATACGGCGCACCGAGCCCGACGAAAGCGGGAACAAAGACAACCCCGCCCGTATCCGGTACGGAGGAAGCAATGGACTGCGTTTCGGAGGATGCCTTGATGATTTTCAATTCATCCCGGAGCCATTGAACAACGGCGCCCGCTATGAAGACGGAACCTTCAAGGGCATACTCAATCTTGTCCCCGATCTGCCAGGCCACGGTTGTCAAAAGGCTGTTCTTTGAAAATACGGGCTTGTTGCCCGTATGGATGAGGGCAAAGCAGCCCGTTCCGTAAGTATTTTTTGCCATGCCCGGCGTGAAACAGCATTGGCCAAACAGGGCGGCCTGCTGGTCACCTGCTATACCGGCTACGGGGATTTCCCCGCCTAACAGCGATTGTTCCGTCAGTCCGAATTCCGATGAAGACGGCTTGACTTCCGGAAGCATACCACGCGGGATCTTCATGGCATCGAGAAGGTCCTGGTCCCAGTCCCCCTTTATTATGTTAAAGAGAAGCGTCCTGCTGGCATTGGAAGGGTCTGTAAAATGGTGACCTGTCAGCCTGTAACAGAGCCAGGAATCAATGGTACCGCACGCTATTTCCCCATTGAAAGCCCTTTGTTTAAGACCGGGCACGTTTCCCAGCAGCCACATGATTTTTGTCCCGGAAAAGTAAGGGTCCAGAACCAGGCCGGTCTTCTTATGCAGGTCTTTCTCAAAACCTTCTTTCTTAAGGCGCCTGCAGATTTCAGCCGTCCGCCGGCATTGCCAGACGATGGCATTGTGCACCGGCTTCCCAGTCTTCCTGTCCCACAAAACAATTGTCTCACGCTGGTTTGTTATCCCGATGCCGGCAATGTCCTTTGCTTCCAGGCCTGCTTTTTTTACAGCTTCCCGTGCCGTAGTTATCTGTGTTGAAAATATTTCCTCGGGATCGTGTTCCACCCAGCCGGGCCTGGGATAATACTGCTTGAATTCCTTCCGGGAGACGGAACATATGTTCCCCCCGGCGTCGAAAACAATGGCGCGTGAACTGGTGGTTCCCTGGTCTAAGGCTAAAATGTATTTTTTCATGCTTCAATGATAATGGATGCGGAGGGATTTTATCAAGCGGAATTATATTATAGACCCTTATTACCCTGAAAATTTTTCATCATCCCGGCCATTACATTCACCGTCTTCCAGTTCCGCGTGGTCGCCGTAACCTCCAAATGCTTTTCAAAAAAGGAATTTGTATACTTTGACTTACCGTAACCATCGGGACAATAGAGAAATACCTCCCTACCCGCTGCAACAAAACGGTCCGGGTCGTATTTATATTTCCGAATTGCCTCCAGGCTGCCATCATGGGGGTTGTTTGATAAAAATGTAACATGAAGCTTTTCAATGTTTATCTTCGTTTCTTTGAGGAAAGGATTCCTTCCAATTACCGCCTGAACCTCATTTGTTGTCCGGATGATAACCGGAACATCGAAACCATACTTCCCATTAATTGCATTTTTAATTTTATCCGAAAGTATCGCCACGTCCTGAATATTGCTTGTGAAAAATACATTGCCGCTGTTGATATAGGTCTGCACATCATCCAGGCCCAGGCCTGCGTATAATTTCCTGAGGTCTTCCATGGCAACTTTTTTCCTGCCGCCGACGTTTATACCGCGCAGCATGGAGATGTAAAAATTCATTATGGAATTTAATAAAAAAACGGCTGTAAGTAAAGGATATTCTCAGGCCTTTTAACGTGGATTCTCCAGAATCTCCTGCTCCTTCGTCGTACCTTTTTTAATAAAAGCGGCGATGGGGGCGCATAATAAATAAGTAAAGAAAAATTTTGCTTTACCGGTATCCGGAACAACCCGGTTTTTAAACGCCTCCACCGTGTTGGAAACCAGGTTACCCATGTACACCATATGCATATAAAATTCAATGTATCCGGTTTTCTGTTCGCCGTAATAGTCAACCATCCGCTTCCGCGCGTCTTCATCCGCTTTGCCGCCATTGTCCGCCCAATGCTGGGCGTATAACAGGGCCACCTGCTCCTCTTCGGAAAAACCGCTGAATTCGGATTTTAAAAGGTCCTGGATTTCCTTGAGTTCGACTCCCTTTTCCAGGGCCGACTTGGCATGCCGGTATGAGCAGAACAGGCATTCGTTCACTCCCGTTACGGCAAGCATTATTTTTTCCGCAAAGGAGGGTGCAATTTTATTTTTTTCATCTATCTTTTTGATTTTTTTGCTGTATCCCGTACTCTTCTTCATTAATTGAAAAAATTCCCCGGGTGTTTTTAAATATCGTTTTCTATATACTATCACGCCCTGTCTCCTCTTTTTTTACTTCCTGTTCCCCAATACTATCAGTATAATTCCAGTTTATCAAGATTTCCGACAGCTTCCATAAAGCCTTTTACCTTTAATTTTTCCATCCACACTTCAAGAAGCGCGAAGCCGATAGTGACGGTAGTACTCTTAATGGACAACAACTTACTTGATATGTTCAAATGAAAAACCTGTAATCAGTAAAGCCGTATCCCTTTCAGAAAGGACATACCTGTCACATGCCTTGGGAGGGATCCTTAGCTTTAAATCTTCCCGTATGGTCGATATCCCATAGACTTCCTTGGCACCGGGCATGCCCGGCATAAGACTCGGCATTGATTTCTCCGTTATTTTAAACCCGGATCTTCCATATATGTCCCGTCGGGCAGCATATCGTCCGGGTGGTACTTACCCTGTTCTTCAAGTTTTTTCCGCACACAGTCCGGATTACTGATCCAGCAGTATTCCGCTACCCATTTTTTCTCCAGTAATCCCTTTTCATAGAAACGCTTCATCGGGCACACCGGGTACCAATGGCAGCATTTGCCCGTTTTTTTCATTAAATTCTCCCGCAACTATAAAGACAACTATAATAATAATGAAAACCATTTTCAATAGTTGACACGGATTTTAATTATCTATAGGCTGAAAATAAAATAAACCATTAAAAAGGAGAAAACCATGCCTGATTTTGGAACACCCTTTTCAGGAAAGGCCAGTGACAGAAAACTCACTAACGAAGAATTGATTCGTTCAATACGTTTCATGGTCGCCGCGGAATACGAGGCCATCCAGTTGTACATGCAGCTGGCGGAGTCAACGGACAACAAGCTGGCACAGGAAGTGTTAAAGGACATAGCGGATGAAGAGCGCGTCCATGCCGGTGAATTCCTGCGGCTGCTGAAGGAGCTTGCCCCCGATGAAGAAAAATTTTACACCGAGGGGGCCGGGGAAGTGGAAGAGGAAATAAAAAAGGGAAAAACATAAAACCCGTTATTTAATAATTTTAAGGTAATAGCTTTCAGGATTTTAAGGATTTAAAGGACAGATAGGTTTTCTGACCCGATCTTGCCGATGTCGTGAAAGTGGCCCGCTATGTGGATGTAAAACGTGAATCCCTCGTCAAACCCCATTTCCATGGACAGCCGCTTTGCCAGGTTGGCGACCCGGTCCGAATGGCCTGCCGTGTACATGTCCCTCGCCTCCACCGCTTTGGCAAGGCTTTCGACAAAATCGTGGAATTCTATGGCACTCTCCCTTTATGATAAAACAAAACGGGATTTTTTTCCACTCTGCGGAGAGCCCGGTCAATATCCCACACGCATTAATTTATTCGAGTAAATAAAATATATAATGACTCTGTATTGACTATTTAGGCATTTTATAATAGCGTGCGAAAAGACAAATATAGAATGGATATTCAGTTTTTTGAGGTCCCCATAAGCTATAAGTCAATCAATAATTACATCAATTGATAAAAAAAATTTATACCACTTGAAATTAAAATATTACGCGGTATATTAGGGCGTATATATTTTAAAAAAAGGATAAAAAAAGCATGTATACCGACTGGTATGTTTTTTATGTACCAAAGGGCAAAGAATTGGTTGTAAAGGAAGTGATTCAAAAATTTACGTCTGAGCCAATCACGATGAACGCTTTTCAAAGGGAAGTTCTACACATAAAAAAAGGCAAAAAAGTGAAAGTTCTGGGCCCGTTATTTAACGGCTATTTATTTATTCATAAAAAAATAAACAAAGCCATGCAAATAGCACAAAAATACCTTCCCAACGAATACATTCATCCCATATCTATGGGGGGCTCACCCTGCAAGGTTTTTAAAGAGGAAATGGAGCTTCTCATTAAAAATACCGAAGCCAATGGTATTTTTAAATTGTCATTGGGATTAAAAGTTAATGATAAGATTGAAATAATGAGAGGTCCCTTGAAAAATCTTCAAGGAAATATTTTGTGGATAGATGAAAAGAAGAATAAGGCGAAAGTGGAGATAAAATTATTTAAAAGAATAATGAGAGTAAATCTGGGAATTGAAGTGTGTTCCGAAATGCCACGGACATCCTTACCCGGCTAAACGGATATAAAAACTTTCCTTCTTGAGGGAATTATCCTTTAATTTTTTCGTATATCCATGCAGGACAGCTCGTAACAAGGGTTTACAACATTTTTCGGGTTACCGGATAAAAATGCAATCACGTTATCACACCAGATATCGTATAATCGACGGATGGCCGTCTCGGTAGAAAAAGCAATATGGGGCGTCAGTATTACCTTTTCTTCCAATTCCGGACTAAATATTGAATTATGCAATTTTTCACCATACATAGGTTCTTCTCTATAAACATCCAATCCGGCTCCAGCTATTTTACCATTTTTCAATAAATCAACCAGAACCAATTCGTCCAGGACTTTCCCCCTTGCTGTATTTATTAAAATGGCTCCCTCCTTCATCTTCCTTAAACGGTCTCCATCCAAGTAGAGGTTGGTATCCTTCCTGTAGGGTATATGAAGACTAACAAAATCTGATTGACGTAATAAATAATCCAGGTCTACAAATTCATAATCATCATAAATTTCGAGTTTATTGCTTTGTACAAGCACCCTCATTCCAAAAAACCGAGCCAATTGACAAACCTTTTTACCTGTTTTGCCGAATCCGATGACACCCAAAGTTTTACCGGACAACTCCATTCCCTTAAAAGCCCTGGCATGCTGCCATTGTCCATTCCTTAACATCTTTTCTAGGGATTTTAATTTTCTTGTGAGGGCTAAAATCATGGAAAATACCATTTCGGCAACCGCATTCGTGGCGTAATCGGGTACGTTACAGACAAGAATATTATATCGACTGGCCGCCTCAACATCTATATTATCGAATCCCGTAGCATTCATGGAAATCATTTTCAAGGTATCTTTCCCTGCGTATAATATGTCGTTTGTAATCTTAAAATAAGCACTGTTGATCATCATGGCGAAATACCTGTCTTTTTTAAGTCTAAAAATCAATTCGTCGTTATCTAACGTATGATCTTCGACGGTTAATTCTCCATAACTCTCAATCATTTTCTTTTTTAAACAGGGTATATCGACTTTTTCCGGTACCAATATTTTATACATAGTAAATTCTCTTATAGCTGTGCCTTAATGTTTGGATTTATCGGTGTATTAAACCACGGGTATTAAAAATAAAATTTAATTGAGCAAAAAACCGTTGAAGGATATGAACCGAATTCGGAATTCATGACTATTGGAGGTACTGAATAAATATCCAAAACAGGCGCAATCCCAACATTTATACTAGCTCCCAGGGAAAAATATATATTCTCTTCAATGTTATGTTTGAAAATCGGCAATACTGAAAAGGAAAAATCATTCATATTGACTAAAACACCCGCAGAAAGCGACATGACAGAAGAGATATCATAATTGAATCCGACATTCAAATAATGGCGGGCCAAAAGATCAATGGAACCCTCATTATAAAGAGAGGATGTCATATAATCATCGTAGTCTTCGGCTTTTTCGCAGCCACCTGAGTTAAAATGGTATTCGATAAATGAATACAGAGCCCCTGCTATATTATAATCAAATCCAACCGAGATTCTTATATAATCCATATTGCCAAAGGTATAACCCGACTTCAATACATCAGTCAATACGAATGCCGTTTCCAACCATATAAGGGAGCTGCCCAAGGCCTTTGTAAAATCGAATCCGAATAAAAGACTATTAAAAAATTTCATTGATAGAAAAGTCCAATCGGACTCCCAAAAATAAAACTTGGATCTTAAAAAACACGCCGTTTTTTCCCAAAGAAAAGACTCCCCGAATACTATTCCAGTGTCAATTTCCTGCATAAAACCAATGGGAATACGAATCCGGAAAGCATCAACCCCCGCTTTTTCCTCAGTCTCCATTTCCATAAAGGAAGAATAGGTTAATATATCCGTTGGATTCACAAAACGGGCTGCGCCCCAGGAGATGGCTTGTCTGCCTATGTTAATTTCGGCGATTTCGGTATACAGTAGTAAATTCAACCTGTCAAGATTATGAAGTAAACGGGCATTTGTTTCAGCGGCAGAAGATGCCGGAAACAGCTTTTTATTAAAATCTATAAGGCGATAACGCGATTCGGACTCACCGAAAAACAGACTCAGGACCGAGGAGGGATCCTCAAATGTCAAGCCAATCTGGTATGCCACGTTTAATGACAACCAATCCAGAGGATTGAAACTGAATTTCAACCTGCAATTTTCATCAGCTATTCCTGTTAAGGGGTAATTCAATAAATCCAGATTTTCTAACGTAATCCAGGGAGCCGTGTATATGGAAAAATCCGATTGATAATACCCTGAAAAATTTACTATTTCAGCGGGAATTTGATGAAAAAAGCAAATAAATAAAAATCCAAAAACAATATTTCTTTTATTGTGAGACGGCCTTAACCTCATCATCAACTACTTGTCCATCCTTTAACGTAATAATCCTGTCAGCCTTTTCCATAATCATTGGATCATGGGTAGAAAATAAAAAAGTCACTTTTGTTTTTCTATTGAGTTCCCTCATCATATCTAATAGCATGGATCCCGTTTTTGAATCGAGATTGGCCGTCGGTTCATCAGCCAATATCAGCAAAGGTTTTGTGACCATGGCACGGGCAATGGCAACCCTCTGCTGCTCCCCCCCTGATAATTTGGGCGGATGGCGTTTTTCATATCCGTTCAGGTTTACCAAGTTCAGCATTTCCATAACTCTTTTATGACGCTCATTTCTGTTTATTCTTTGTAAAATCATTCCGTATTCAATATTTTCCATAACGTTCAATACGGGAATCAGATTATAGGACTGAAATATAAATCCAATATTATCTCTCCTGAAATCGGCAAGTTCGCCGGACTTCATCTTCGAGATCAATTTTCCGTTTAACCAGATATCGCCCTTTGTTACCCTGTCAATTCCGGATATAAGATTTAAAAATGTCGTTTTTCCCGAACCGGAGGCACCTACGATGGCGGTAAATTCACCGGAAGCGATCTTAATGCTTATCCCTTCCAAGGCTTTGACTTCAACATATTTCTCTTTATACGTTTTGGTAACATTCTCGGTTAAAATAACGTAATTTTTATCATTTTCCATTATTACCTCTCTTATGTGAAAAAATCTATATTAGAATTTCTTTAATACTCCCTTAGCATCCTGGAAATGGGAACTCTTACAGAAAAGAGTGCGGGATAAACTCCAACGAGAACGGTCAAAATAAAGGCACTTAAGGGATAAATGATAAACTGTTTGACATGCAGTATCGGATAAAGAATTTCCGTCATCGTTGCTCCCGCGAATTCCACTCCTCTATAATCCATTCCCACATTTGATAAAATAAATGTAACTATAAAGCCGAAAAGCGAACCTAACAGAGCTCCCAAAAGAGCGAGCGCCCCTACCTCATAAAGAATCAATGACACCATCTTAAATGACCTTGTACCCATGGAACGCATTATACCAAATTCGAACATGCGTTCATAAAGCGACATGAATATGGTATTTACAATCCCAAAAGACACTATCAGAAAAAGAAAGAAACCGGCGACAATGGAAACGTATTGACTCGCATCCAAATAGGATTTCAATTCAGGCAGATATTGATGCCAGCTTTCACATTGATTGCCGGAAACGGAATATCTATCAAAAAAAGTGTTATCCTTTTGTTCCACAAAATCGATATTCTTGAATTGTATGGCTATTTCATGGTAATTGTCCCCGATATTTAACAGCCTCTGGACGGTTTTTACGTGCGCAAATATCATGCCTGTATCCATTTCCCTAATATTGAAATGGAAAATACCCGTAACTCTGAACAATTCCTGGAACAAACTCCCGTTATTTGCCTGGTTCCCCGTAACAACAACCCTGTCACCCAGGGACACATCCAGGATTTCAGCAAGACGGTCACCGATAAGGAAGCCCCTCTCATCAGAACCTGAAATATAGTCACCGTCAACAATTACCTGTGACAGTCGTGATACATGTTGTTCCGTTTCAGGATTTATGCCTGTAAGCATTACCGTTCTTACATTGGCGGCCGAGGAGGCCATTCCTATGCTTACGGCCCTTCCGGTGTAATGGGCCACTTCACTTTCACGGGAAAGGCTTGTTTCTATTTCCTTGTAATTGTTAATGGTTTTATTAGCATCAGACGTTTCCTTAAAGTCCCCATTGTGAATCTGAGCAAGCCCTAAAAATGATGATGTGTTGGACGTAATGACATTATTACGTGTGCCGAGAAATATGGCATCTATTAATATCAGGGCCGCGATTCCTATGCTTATGACAAGGCAGGAGATTATTGTCCTGCGGGCATTCCTAAAAATATTGCGAAAAGCAAGTGTTAAATAATACATCATATACAACTCTCTTTTTAATGCATTCTCATGGTTTTTGCCGGTTCAATTTTAGCCGCCATGATGCCGGGAATTAATGAAGCCGCAATAGCAGATATTAAAACCGTAACAGCCGGTACGATAATGCTTCTTGAATTTATTTCAGCAACCAAAGCCTTTATGCTGATAGCGCTTCCTCCCATTGAAATAGGTTCGGGAAGGGGTATCCCGTATATCGAAAGGAAATACATAATGGGAATCGCTATTATATTACTTACACAAATACATATAAGAGAAAGAAACATGATTTCAAAAAAGATTAAATTAAAAATCTGCAGCGGTTTTGTTCCGAGCGCCTTTAGAATGCCGTATTCCCTTCTTCTTTCAAGGACAGACATCAGGATGCTATTCAAAACACCCATGCCTACTACTATAATAATTATGAAAATGACCTTAAAAATGCCGTTTTTATCAGACTCCATTATTGTGTAAAAAGAATGCGCGAATTCCTTCCATGACTCAACCTGAAGGTTTGTGCCTTTTAGAAGCTTTTTTAATTCAACTACAACTTTTTCCACATTATCCAGATGATCCACGACAATGGCCGCTTCATGAACCTCATCCCCCAGCACGAGTAATTCCTGGGCCTGTTTCAGGTGAAGATAAACGGACATTTTATCCTTCGTCTTATCCCCCGTATTGACAAGACCTGTAATCCTGTAAAGGTCATTGGCAATGGACCCGTCGGCACCCTGGGAAATGACGGCGACCTCATCATTGATATCGGCGTTTAAAGTCTTTGCCAGGCCTTCACCCAGCAGTATTTCCTTTTTACCGGCTGCGGATAAATTATCCCCTTTTGAGATTTTCCGGTCAAATTGTGTATTATTACTTTCCCTGTCCGGTTCGATACCCGTTATTTGGACGGCGGTACTTTTATCCTCTACGGAAGCGAGTCCCACGGAATAAATGCGATAAGACCAGGATTTGATTTCATTAACGCCATTCAATTCAGCATCAAGGGCCTTGATTCCACCGATTGTTTTATACAGCGAAGGATTGATCCTGTAATCGCCGGCATGGATTTGAACATGTCCCATATTGGAACCGGTAAACACATTGACAACGTTATTCAACATACCATCAATCAGGCTTATAGTTACCGCCGCAATGATAAAACCCGATATGATCGTAAAAGCATTGAGAAGGTTCCGTCTCTTTTGCCTTAATAAGTTTTTGAAAGCTATTTTAAGCACCATATGATTATTCCTCGCCGCTTTGTTTCAATTTACCTTACGAAGATTCTGCAATGTAAAGACACTGTCGCTGATGGGCTTGTCAAATTCCACTTGACGATACCTTATGATCGTCTTTTGGCCGTCTTCGTTCTGTGGAATGACTTCAATAGTTGACGGTATCTTCTTTTTATCAAATGTCCTAATGTCCGTAAAATTCAGTATCCTCATAAGTTCGCCTTTTTCGTTATAGTATTTCTGCCATACAGGTATATAATCTTCGGCCCTCACGGCAACAACTATTGAGTCCCAGATAATGGGCAGGTCTTTTTTAGGAATGCATTTGATATAAAGCGTGCCTTCATCAGGGTCGGCCACCTCGGTAAATTCATAGGTAAAATCATCAAACAGACTGTATTCTTTAACAAGATCATCGTTCGTAAAATCCGAACCCATCCAGGAATCCATCATCATGGACGGCGGAACCCGTATGACCTTGTTTATTTTAGGGAGATAATTCCACATTTCATTTTTCATTTTCAGAGTACTTATTCCTTTTTCCTTTTTTGGAGAAAGGATTCTAATAAAAGTCAGGTCTTTGCCTTTCGTCCAGATATCCAATTCCAGAACCCGGGTCCACCTGGATGAAACGATCTCCATTTCCATTTTCGCATAAAGCGTGTCGCTTCTATACATCTTATCAATAAATGATAGAATATCCTTGACAGAAGGAGCTTTTAAAGGGTCGGCAAACAGTATACCGCACCCGGATAGAATAAAAAGAAGAACAAGTATAAAAACATTTTTTTTCATATCTCTTCCTTAAAAAATTTAATTATTTGCGGATGATCTTTTCTTTTATGGCTATATAGCATTATCTATATATGTTGTCAATTAAAAAAGGCTGAAATACCTTAAAGAAAAAATTTTTTTTTTTTTTTTT
>JAFGKU010000029.1 GCA_016928415.1 Spirochaetales bacterium | reverse complement strand
TTTATACCCTTTCTGCTATTGTGTTTTTTTTCATCCCTGATACTGTCCGCCCACGACTGGCCCCAATGGCGGGGACCAAACCGCGACAACCTGTCACAGGAAAAAGGGCTTCTAAAACAATGGCCTAAGGACGGACCGGTGCTGTTATGGAAGGCCACTGGCTGCGGCAAGGGCTACAGCTCGGTTTCTATTGCCAACGGCAGAATTTACACGGCCGGAATCATCAACCAACAGACGCATGTCCTGGCATTCAACACAACGGGTAAATTAATCTGGAGTGTACAAAACGGACCCCAGTGGAAGGCCGAGTCCTGGATGTCCTGGGCAGCCGGCTATGACGGCAGCCGCGCCACGCCGACGGTCGCGGACGAAGTTGTTTACCATTTAAGCGAAACGGGCCAACTCCTCGCCTTGAATGCGGAAACGGGTAAAAAAATCTGGACCAAAAGTATAACGGCGGAGTTCAAGGCGGATGTCCCGGAATACGGTTATGCCGAATCCGTTTTCATTGACGGCGATAAACTCCTGTGTTACCCGGGAGGTTCGGACGGTTACATGATAGCCTTGAACAGAAATACCGGGAAACTCATCTGGGCAAACAAAATCATCGGGGACAAACAGGGTTACGCTTCCATTATCAAGGTGGAATTTTCGGGAGTCACAATGGCCGTCACCATGACGGAAGAAGCCGCCATCGGGGTGGATATGGAATCGGGCCGGCTGTTATGGCGATATGAAATCATCAACCAGCAAAGGTTGAATATTGCCACCCCGCTCCACCAGGACGGTCATGTCTATGTGACCAGCGGGTACGGTAAAGGCGGGGCCCTTTTAAAATTATACAAGGATAAAGAGACGGTTAAGGTAAGGGAAGTCTGGTTCAACAAGGAACTGGACAACCATCACGGCGGCGTGATCGTTTACAAAAACCGGATCTACGGAACAGGACACGACAACGGCGGCTGGATCTGCCTTGATTTTCTTTCGGGAAAAAAAATATACAGGACAAGGGATGTGGGCAAAGGTTCCCTTACCTGTGCCGATTCCCTGTTATACTGTCTCTCCGAAACGGGAAACATGGGGCTGGTGGACCCTGCCGGTGACGAATATACCGTCATCAGCCAGTTCAAAGTGCCCAGGGACGGACGCGGTCCCTTCTGGGCTCATCCCGTAATAAGCGACTGCATCCTGTATGTAAGGCACAATGACTCGCTGTATGCGTACAAAATAAAGAAATAAATTGAAAATTTATTCTGATTTTTTCATAATGCTGCTATACAATAGAGAACAAATGATTGGCCCTTTCATAATGAGGGATAATTAGTAAACTATTTAAAGGATGATCTATGCATAAAAGAATAATACCTGGTGTGATTTTAGTTTTCATCATGTTGTCCGGCTGCGTTTCAGTGACAACGGTCAAGCCTGATCCACACAGGGACAAAAAACCCCACAAACACAGAAATATCGGGCGTATCAAAAACAATTCGCACATCAGATTGCAGGCGGCCGGCTACTTGGGTAATTTTGTCATCAGCCAGAACAAGGTAACCATCTCTGGAAAAGGACGCGGCAAAACAATCATTTACGGAAACGTTACGATTACGGGAAACGGATGCTTTTTGAGGGATTTAACCGTAACGGGGAATGTACATATAAGGGGAAACAACAACAGACTGGAGCATGTTTCCGTAAAGGGTCGCGTCACATCCAATGGTAAAAACAATAAGTGGTAGCTTAATTACAAATTTTAACGATGCTCTTCCCTGCCGAACCGGTTAATCCGTTTTATCAGGTAAATGACATAGACAGCCACCGTCAACCTATCCTTGTTTAGAGGCGCGGCGGAAAGATAGTTGTTCACCATTACATACGGTTCTACAAAAAGCTCCATGCCGCTTATGATGCTCAATGTGACGGCAAACGACATAATGGGCGGAAGAATGGGGATTGTAATGAACATGTGCTTCCTGAAATTACCGGCGCCGTCCATGTCGGCCGCCTCGTAAAACTCTTTCGGGATCATCTGGAGACCGGCCAGGTAAAGGATGACATTCCACCCCGTGTTCCGCGGCCAGAAAACGGTTATTGACAATATAACGGGCGTCTTCGTGGGCTCCCTGAACCAGTTGATTTTATCGATGCCGAAGAAATCGAGCACCCAGATAATGATCCCGTAATGCAGGTTGAAGAACTGCTGGAAAATAAGGGCCGCGACAACGGCATTGGTGAGACAGGGAAGCATGAATATTGATTCAAAAAATAGCTTTCTCTTGATATGGGGCCATTGATGAGTATGGCTATTGGAAGGGCAAAAAGGTGCTGCATGAAGAAACCTAAAATTAATATAAATATGGTTGCCGATATACTGGGTCCGAAATTCGGGTCCGAGTTTACCAGGATGTTATAATTTTCAAGGCCGATAAAATCAAAAACACCAGGAAGCAGTATGACGGCAAAAAGGTTTGCGAGCATCGTTGTGCTGTAATCATACCTGGCCAGGTTTTTTTCAAGCCAGTGAGGAATGGTGAACATTTCATCCTTGCGGAGTACAAGCAGTGACAGCATGAATTCGTTCCAGCTGTTGATGGCGGCCACGGTAGCGATAATGCCTATAGCCCGGCTGGACCGAGGGAAACACGACCCAAAGAAGTACCTGGAAATGGTTCAGCCAGTCTATCTGCCCGGCATTAATCAGGTCATTGGGAACCAGCCGCTCTATGTATTCATTCATGAGGTAAATGCCAGACGCATTGGCCATCTGGGGCACGAACAGGGGCAGATACGTATTGATCCATCTCAGTTTTACCATGTTGACGTAAAAAGGAAAAATATTGACAAACCGGGGTATCATTAGCGTGGCCAGGATGAGAAAAAACATGATTTTCTTGCCGGTAAAATTAAATTTGGCAAAAAGGGAAAGAGATTGATGATGACAAAAATCAGTAATATACCGAGTATGGTAATTTTGCTCAATGCATTTTTCAATTTAGGTAAATCAGTTCAAACCCCCAGTTAAGATGAAAAAAGATAATCGATCAGAATGCAAATATTTTTTGTTCTTGACAAGGACCCGTCATTTGAGGATTTTCACTCCGGTACAGAACGGTCTCCACTCTGTGCTCTCCGTGCCCTCCGTGCCTCCGTGTCAATCTCCCCCATTCACTCCCAGGAGGCCTTACATTTTTTCACTAAACCCCTTAAAAATTTCAATCTTTTTAAGCCACCATTCATCTCCGGTACTTATTCTATTATATGAAAAAAAAAGAATTATTTAATTTAAATTTTATCAGTGATAAAATAATCGGTGCCGCGATCCAAGTCCACAGGTTTCTCGGTCCGGGAATGCTGGAATCCATCTACAAACGCTGTCTTTGCCGCGAACTTTCTCTTCTTGGCCTTAAATTTGAAACAGAAAAATCCATCAATATTTATTACAAGAGCTTCAAACTAGACCATGCCTTCAAAGCGGACATAATAGTAAATAACCAAATAATCCTGGAACTAAAAACCGTAAAACAAATCATACCGGTCCACGAATCACAACTACTGTCATATCTCAGGTTGACCAACTGTAAACTTGGCCTATTAATAAACTTCCACGCCCCCGTGTTAAAGAATGGCATCCGCCGCTTCATCAATGGATGAAAAAACTTTGTTTCCTTTCTTCACTCTGTGCCCTCCATGCTCTCCGTGCCTCTGTGTCAATCTCCCCCA
>JAFGKU010000028.1 GCA_016928415.1 Spirochaetales bacterium | reverse complement strand
TGGTTCTGGAGTTTATAATTATTGGGTTAGATTTTTGAATGAGGCATTCATAGCTTTTGGGTTAGAATTTTGGATGAGGCAATACGGGGGCTTAAGTTGGTCATATTTAATTTAGAGAAGCCCGTCCAGATCAACACCGGCTTCATGTAACAGGCTTAAAGCCCTGAGTTTGAAGTTGTAGTACTGGTACTTACCGGCCCGAATAATTGTTTTATCAAAGTCATTCATTGTGTCATTGATGGTTTGTTTGATTTCCTCTTCAATCAGCGATATTTCCATTTCACTTAATACGGTAAAATCAAGGTCCCATGTTGTTGTCTCTGTTCCACTTTTTATTATAGCCCTTAAAAGATAGTCGATTGAAGGTTCCAGGGCCATTTCCTTGAATACAAGTGAGAAATCTTTTTCTGTTCTTTTAAACTTCCCTTCGCTTACCGCTTCCATTGTTTCAAGATTGTACAATTTGTACGTGATTGCCCCGGGATCTATTTTATCAACACATTTGAAAACGAGAGGTTTCAGTGTGAGTGTGTCGACGGAGCTGGTACCGGCACTGATGACCAGGGTAAAGCCCTGTTGGATCAGATTTTCATCCAGGACCAGGGGATTTATTTCCCATGCCATGCAGGGAGACGAGTTGACCATGTTTGTCTGGTTGCCCCTCAATACGAACCCCCCGATGCTTGCCAGATAATTTTTCTGCTGATCATCCGAAAGCGTTACAACAGTGAGTTTTTTAAAAGTAACAGGGAAACGCTTGAAGGTAACCGGTCCGTCCGCTGTTCCGATTTGCAGCTTGCCCAGTTTTTCCCCCTGCTTTAGTTTTATGACGCTGTCCGGGTAAATTTTAGTGGTTGGTTTGATCTCCTCGTCCTTTCCCTGCCGGCTGTGTATCAGGTTGCCCTTGATAGAAAGAACGATCCCGAGAATGTCGTCATCGGTATTTGCGGGAAAAAGGGATGTTGTAACATAAAAAAATACAAAAAAGAATATTACCCATGTTTTCATATTTTGTATTGTATCACTTCCCATGAATTTATCAATATAATATCCAAAGGCTGTTTATAAAAGATTTTGTCTAAAGAGGAAGGGCCTTGATCATGATTGAGTCAATGAATAAAGTGTGTGGTTTTTATATTGGGTTTTCTTAAATTCTTTGTTTTGGATAAGGAACTTATCAAGGGCTTCCGAGTAGAATGACTCTGTTAAAATGAGGGAAGTGGCTAAATCTCTTGTCCTGTACAGAGCTGCTTCAATAGTAAAATTTATTACATCTCCGCTTAGTGAGTATGTGGTCAGATTCCCGGTACCAATACAACCGGCATAGCATGCCCCTTTATTGAGACAGATATCGAATGTGGCCGTATATTCTTTTTTACTGCCGGGGATATTATTGTGTATGTATTCCTGCCATTGGGTAACATGAGACAGGCATTCACGCGCACAGGCGAGTGCTTTTAAAAGGGTCCCTTCCTCTTCTTCCGGGACATTCCAGAATCCTAAAAGACCATCTGAACCGACAGGCATGTGGTTCCCGCCGAATTTTTCCATGATCGTTTGAATAGTAGATATGTAATACTCGTAGATACCCGCATACCGTTCGGCTTCCTCTTTTGTTTTACCTATGGGGGGCAGTTTTCTGGGGAACAGGGCCATCATTATGGCGTTTTTATAAATCGCCGGTTGATGCCAGGAGTAATCCTCTTTTAACTGTGCTATCTGTGAAGGAGAAAAAACTCGTAAAGCCACGGTCTCGTATATTTCATCTTTTCTTGAAGTGAAGATAAAACGGGTGGTGACGACAAAGCCGAAGACTATGATGGCAAAGCCGATGGGAACAGTGACGGGAAGTAGTATGCCGAACATAAAAAGAATGTATGCGAGTAGCATGAACGATAATATAATGATCAGTGTAAAACGGATACTTTGCCCCAGGCTTTTTCTATAGTTAAAAATAAAGACACAGCCGGCCAGGATAATTAAAAGACCGATATTTAGTAAAGGAGGTGCTTCCGTAATATAGTAGCAGTTTCTTAAATTGGATAAGGCGGTTACATGACTCATCACGCCGTGCACACCTCTTTCCTCGTGTGTAAACGGGTCTTTATCTGATGTGGGAATGAATATTATGTCATTTTCCTCTCCCTCCTGGAGGATGAATTTGGGTGTTTGCGAAGGAGCGATAAAAAAGTATTCCAGGCTTTTATTTTTATTTCGCGCTTTGAAAAAAGGCTGACTGAAATACATGTCCAGGCTTCCCAGGGCATTTTCAAAAACAGGAGAAAGATTGGAAAGCCATATGAAATGAGCAGGTGAATCGGCTATGTCATTTCCTGTAAAATAATTCAGATAAACCCGGCCCATCAGGCTTTCGAACGAGCGGCCGGATTTTTTTTCCAAAGCTGTTATTAAAGGTCCCCTGGTATCAAATACGGAAAATCCTTCACCGAAGTCCGTATAAAAATTATAGCGGCCATCATCTGTTCTATCCATTACCTCACCGACGATGAACATTGTCAATGCGAGTGACGTAAAGTATTTGGGGATAGACGCCCCTGATACCAATACAGGCGTGTACCCGATGGCAGCCCGTTTATCATCTTCTTCTTCAAACCCCGAGCGGATATTACCTAAAGCCACATGGATGTTCCCCAGGAAAAGGCGGTCTTCCAGGGAAGGGTCAACCTCGAGCAGGGGTTCCAGGAGATCATTTTCCAGGAGAGAAATTCTCAATGTAGTCATCGTATCGGGCCGTTTTATAATGACGCTTCCAATGACGACGAACATATTGGGCGGCATCTGAGACAGAACCTCTATGCATCGAGAGAAGGGTTTTTTCCGCATTGTCGAGGCGAATGCATAATCCAAACCGGCAACAATTTTTATTTCAGGATGATTTACCGCATGCTTTCTCACTTCTTCAAGGGCCAGCGCTATAAGGTCGAAGTCGGTGTAAGATTCATCTTTGTCAATAAAGGATAGCCGTGACTCAGGGTCCAACCCGATGCAGTAAATGGAGGAAAGGTGTTCTTCGATTTTTTCTTCCAGGATAAAGGCATTACGTATTTTCATGAACAGGGATTGCTGGTAGAGGGGATTGGAAAAAAAGATAACACCCCAGAGAAACAGAAATAATCCGGTAAAGATAGATGCAGCCGTTTCAACGATAAGGGGGGAAAGTTTCATACCTCCCTTGTACCTTCTAATAGAAACAGCACGGCGTATGGATTTCAATAATTTCATTGATTACAGCATATATTCTGACCGGGGGATTGTCAAACGTGGTTATTACTCATGTAATTTTTAATCAAAGCCACCCTATCGTGTCTTCCGCGGGCTTCATTAGGTGCGATGTGCAGTTCGACCGGCGGTACCAGGATTTCATGGCCGTGCCAGACTACTTTCTCTAAATGAGATTGGGCATGAGGGCCGAAATCTACCGGCCCATTATCATCCACCCAGTCTTCCGGTTCAAACGCGAAATCTATGCGGGTGCGGTAATGGACAACCCCAAATCCTTTTACTACCCAGCCGTTGACATGATGAAACGGTTCTACTATATACGGACTCACCATCCTGCGAATCGCTTCGATTCCGGTTTTATAAGTCATCACATCCAGATCGTGTGGTTTAACCTCCAATCCACGTACATACAGGGCTCCGCTACCGGCAAGCCACCATTTAACCTTTCGTCGTTTTAAGCCTTCTGTAAGCCATTGGAGAGAAGCATCAAGGTTCTCTTGAGTCCTTTTGTCAGGGTGTAATTCGGATTTAATAAAATCG
>JAFGKU010000027.1 GCA_016928415.1 Spirochaetales bacterium | reverse complement strand
TTATCTCCCGGATGGCATTGGCCAGGTACAGTTTTTGTTCGGGGAGGAAGAGGGTGAAATCCTTGGCGAATATGGTATTGATAAACTCGATGATATTGTTGTTTACACGCCTTATCTCGTAAATATCATTAAACCTTATCCGTTGGGAGTTGCGAAGATACAGGTTTTCTATGGCCTGGATATTGTTAAGGACGATAATGATAAAATCGGAATTATTCTGGATCTTTCCTTCCATGCTTTGCAGGGTATAATTCATGAATTTGAACTTGTTTATGTTCGGCTGTATCCGGGATTTCCATTTTGAGTCCCCTGAAAAGGCATTGGGTATAAGATTGTCCCTGATGTTTACAATAGAGTCGAATATCTGCCTGTAAAAGAGATTTATAAAATCGGAGGCCTTGAGAATTTTTTCCTTTTCTTTTTCTATAATATTAACCAGCTCAGTAAGCGTCATAATCTCACTTAAAAAAATCCGGGAATTCAGACAATAGCTGCAGAAGGAAATTAGATTCCTTTATGAACACCAGTGAATGGAACTCCCGGGAGCAATCTTTTGCCCTTTTCGGATCAATATCCGGCATCCAGGCCGTATGGTAGATAAAAGGAGCCCCGATCGGGGTTTGTGCTGCAAAATCGAGGAGATCGAGTATCACTTCATCTATCAGCTTGATCAGCTCCCTGGAATCCAGAATAGATTTTATTTTCAAAAGATAATAGGCAAGCTCATAACCCTGTGATCTCAACCGGCATTTGTCAAATGAATCTAAAATTCCGGCGGTCGTGGTGCAGCCGGTACCAGTTGCTGTATTGTTATAGTAAAGCCATGGCAGAACCCTGTGTACAAGAGGTTCTTTTTCCCTTATATTGATGCCCTGCTCCTCGAGTGCGATGGCCGACTTCAATAATAAGAGGACGGCCTCAAAGCTTGGATAAGCGGTATCGTCCATCTGGATGAGCTTAAAGTACGGGGGAAGCGTGGCCGGGAAAAAGTCGGATTTCAGGTTTGTGATGGCCTTTTTATACATCTCACTTTCCGTTGCAAGATAAAATTCCTTCAAGGGAAAGATCAGTTCCAGGCATGACAGGTTTTTTTCGATGGTTTTCAATGAATCGGGAAGAATTTTGGAACCGATTTCTATAAGCTTTTTTTTAGAATCGAAAAGTGATTCCATGAAACGTTTAGCCGCGAAAAAATATTTTTGATTTTGTATGTTCTTCTCTTCCAGCAGATTGGCAAAGGATATAAGCCAGTTTACCACTGATCCGGATTCCGGGAGTGAAATCGTATAATAATCGCTCTGGACGTCTTTGCTTTTGGATTTTTCGGGTATTTTTTCGCCATACCATTTTTTATGGGCAATCGAAAAATTAGTATAGAATATACCGTTCGGATGCTGTCCTTTCAGGATAAAATCGGCCAGTTTTAGTGAAATTTCATGACGGATTGAATCGAAATTATATACTTTCTGGATAAGTACCGAAATCCCGATGCTTGCCATTGCCGAGATAAACGGGGCTTTGGTATACGGTAAAAGGCCGAAAACGCCCTTGTCCTCAACTATCAGTTCGGCAAGGCATTTCTGTATTCCTTCTTTAATGTTTTTTATGGCATCGGCTTTTATCTGCTGGGGACTCCTGGTTCTTTCTTTTATAAACCTGTCCCGGACACAGGTTAATGCCTGCGGGAGCAAGTTTCGTTCCGGACAGAGTAGAATGCTGAATTTGTTTTCCTTGATCATGTTGCCATTGGAATTGTAGGAATTCACACTGAGGCCGCTTTTATATTCAGGAATGGTATTGATCGGTTCTGGAAGTATTTCAATCGGCGGGAAATTGATATCGACCTTGAGAATCTTCTGCTTGATTTTCCATACGGCGATGCTGGATTGATCGTCTTTTGAACTCGGCGGATCCGTGTAGATGAAAATACCCGATTTACCTGTGAACATAAATACGGAAGACGGATAGGAGAGTCTTTCGCCCATAAAAGCTATTTTATTCATTGATAGCCTTTCGCCGTTATGTATGCATGGAAACAGGAAGGAGGTATCCCCGTCCATTGGTATTTCAAGGGAAAAGGGAAGGGCTATCTTATCCGTTGGAATGATTTTCCATGTACGTTTTATGGTGAAACCCTGTTCTTCTTCTATGATAAGATCCTTGATTACCGATGTGAGAAAAAAAGCATTGACCGTATTACCGTCCAGGTTGATGCTTTCCGGTTTTCTCTCAATTTCATTCCACACAAAGCTGTAACTGACCCGAAAAGAAAAACCATCTTTTTCTATTTTTATAGTTTTGGAATCAACCTGCAGAACTTTCATTTCGCCATACTATCATAAAGGTTCATTGAAAAACAACCTTATTATTCAGGCATCATCATAAAATTTTAACAGGCGGCTTTGGAAATTTTAAAAATTTTCTGTAAACAATAATAAACTGAAAATTTTTGCGGGAGCAGGTAAGTTTTATTTGAAATTCGTTTGAAAAAGTATTATATTCTGAATGAACGTTCATTCAGAATATAATGCCGGTGATTGTCAGGGTTGCCTGAAAAAATACAAGCATCTGTATGAACGGCATTATAAAATTACGGGATGGGTGTGCATGAATGAAACATCGGATACAAGAAGTATTATTTTAGGAGCGGCGTTCAAAATCTTCGGCCGCCATGGATTCGGGAATACAACTATAAAACTGATTTCCCAGGAAGCGGGAATGGCTGCCGGTTCCATTTATAACCATTTCAAGGACAAGGAAGATCTGTTTCATACAGTGGTCAAGGAAGGATGGGACCATCTCCTGGATGAATTCAAGCAGATCATTTCCTCGCCATTAAGCGTAGAGGAAAAATATACTACTGTTATCGACTATGCTTTTGAACAGTTGAAGAATGCCCAGCCCCTGCTTAAGGGAATGCTTTTCGATGCCAATGAAAGGCAGCTTGTGCAGGACCGTATCGAAAAAATAGTGGATCTTTTGGAGGAATTATTTTCCAACAGCACGTTAAGGAAATTACTGGAAGTATATATTGACCGGAAGCAAAGGCATTTTTTTCTGAAGTTGACTGTTATGGGTGTTATACAGAGTATTTCGCTTTCGTCGCATGAAAATGTCGACACGGAAATCCAGGTCATGAAAAAGGAAATATTCCGGTTGATTTCAAGGCAGACTTAGGGGGAGCAAATGAAATTCCAATGGAATAAGAAAACGGGAAACCGGATCATACTTGCCGGCGCCGCCGTAATAATAATATCGCTGATATCCATACCAGTACTACGGAAGGTTTTTGAACCCGAACCGGTCAAGGAAGAAATTCTTACACCCGTGGTAGTGTCCAAACCGGAGATCGGTTCAATCAGCCGGACCCTTTATTATTCGGGTACCCTGGAACCCAATGCCAGTATTATTATCACCTCCAAGGTGGCGGGAAGAATAGAAGATATTTTCGTAAAGAAAGGCGACCTGGTTACAAAAGACATGCCATTGATCAGAATTGAGGATAATGCCGTTTCCTTACAGAGGGAACAGGCGTTTGCCATGTGGCAGGCCGCCGATGCCCAGCTGGCCAAGGCCAAAAAGGGTTTACGGCAGGAGCAGCTTGAAATAGCAAGGGCTTCCCTTAACCAGGCGGAAGATGCACTTCGGTACGCCCAGGATAATTTTGACAGGATTGAAAGACTGTACAAGAGCGGCACCATAGCCAAGGCGGATTACGAGGAGGCTGAAAACAAGCTGAATGCGGCAAAGACCGATATGGAAAATGCCAGGCGCAACCTGAAAATAATGGAAGAGGGCGCTACCAGGGAAGAAATTGAAATGGCAAGAAGCCAGGCGGAGGCGGCGAGGGCCCAGTATCAACTGGCCAGGCTGCAGGTGGAAAACACCAGGCTGGGGGCGCCTGTAGTGGGGATGGTGGCCGATGTGCTGGCCGATAAAGGCAACATGGTGGGCACGTCCACGCCGATCCTCGCCATTGTTCAGATCGATCCCATTATTGCCAATATCCCCATCCCGGAAAAATACTACGGCGAGGTAATGAAGAACAGGGATGATATTTTTGTAAGGATTTTTCCCAATGCCTATCCTGACACACCTCCGTTTTCCGGCATATTGTCGAATGTCGACCCCATCATAGATGCCGTGAGCCGTACATTCAAGATAGAAATTGAAATCAGGAACAATTACAGGTTGTTGCGGCCCGGGATGTACGTCAATGTGGAGCTTGTGGTTGAAACCCGAACGAACGTGATCATTGTCCCGCCGACGGCCATTGTTAAAAGGGGTGACAGAAAAATCATATACCTTGTGAAAGAGGGAAATTCGACCCATGCGGCTGCCGCCGAAGTAGCCACCGGGATCGTGAACGAGAATGCCGTCCAGGTAATCTCCGGGGTCGATGAGAAATCAACCATCATCGTAGAGGGTAATCTTTACCTTGAAGACAATCAGAAAGTCAGGATTCTAAAATAATGACACCTTCAGAGGCGCCTGAATGAAGATATCCGAAACGGCTGTAAAAGTCCCGATTACGACGATCATGATTTTTATCGCTTTGGGCCTTTTGGGTTTCATAAGCCTGATGCGGCTCGGGCAGGAGCTTTTTCCCGACATCACGTATCCGACCGCGGTCGTCTTTACCGTTTACCCGGGGGTCGGTCCCCTGGAAGTGGAAGCCAGCGTCACTAAACCGATCGAAGACGCTGTTACCACGCTGGGAGGAGTGGAGAAAGTCTCCTCCACATCCAGCGAAGGATATTCCATGGTGGTGGTCAATTTCACCTGGGGAACGAAGATGGAGCAAATTGTTCCCGATTTGCGGGAAAAAATCGCCGCCATAGAGGATACCCTGCCGGAGGGATCGGAAAAGCCGGGTATTTTCAAGTACAATCCCAGTCAATTGCCCACGCTCACCTTCAATGTTTCGGTGAAGGAGGATATGGATGTCCGGAACCTCGTGGAAAAGAAAATAAAGCCGGAGCTGGAAAAGATACCGGGAGTCGCCACGGCGTCATTGTTCGGCGGCAGGACGGCGGCCGTCATGTGCAAGATCAGGCTGGACAGCATATCGAAGATGGAAATACCCGTCGTACAGATCCTGCAGGTTTTCAAGAATGAAAACATAAATCTTCCCGGCGGTTCCATCAGCCTGGAAAACAGGCAGATTATCCTGAGAACGGTGGGGGAATTCCAGTCCCTTGATGACATCGGGAATGTCCTGGTCGGATACAGGCAGAGGGTGCCTGTTTTCCTGAAAGACGTGGCCGACATTTCGCTTGACTACCTGCCGCAGGAGGAATATGTCCGTGCCGGGGAATACAAGGGAGTGCAGGTACAGATCAGAAAGCAGACGGGGTATAACACGGTCCTGGTCAATGACGCGGTAAAGGAAAGGCTTGAACAGCTTAAACCCCTTCTGCCACCGTCCGTCCGGATAAACATCACGACGGACCAGTCCATCTCCATCAGGAATTCCATCGGCGGGGTTGCCGATGCCGCGGTCAAGGGCGGTTTACTGGCCATCCTGGTGCTCATTGTTTTCCTGCGGAATATCCGCTCGACACTCATTATTTCCCTTTCCATTCCCCTTTCCATTATTGCCACTTTTACCCTGCTGGATTTTTCGGGATTATCTCTGAACATGCTTTCCCTGATGGGTCTTTCCCTCGGTGTGGGCATGTTTGTCGATAATTCGGTCGTTGTCCTGGAATCCATTTACCGCAAGCATCTTTCAGGCATGAAGTCTTCCGAGGCGGCCGTCGCCGGGGTAAACGAGGTAGCCATGGCCATAGCCGCTTCAACCCTGACCAGCGTGGTCGTATTCCTGCCCATCGTTTTCGTGGAGGGGCTGGCGGGCCTGATGTTCAGGGACCTCTCCTTTACAATCAGCTATTCGCTTCTCATGTCGCTTGCCATGGCGCTTACACTTGTTCCTGTCCTTTCCTCCAAGTTCCTCAAGGTGAATAAAAATACCATCGTCATTGCCGGGAACCGGCATAAAGGCGATGAATTGAGCCTGGCGGATATAGAGGTGAGGACGGGCAACAGGGTGATTGATTTTTTCTCACGCAACATCCAGAAAATTCTTGTCAAACTGGATGATGCGTATGAAAAGATCCTGACCTGGGCCATGCGCCATTCGGTTATTGTTGTTGCAACGGCGGTGCTGCTGCTCGTATTGAGCGTGAGCGCCATTTTCCTGATGGGCCTCGAGTTCATACCGGAGGCGGATGAAGGTAAATTCACCATATACCTGGAAACCCGGATAGGCACCTCTTATGCCAACACGGAGCGTAAAGTGCTTGAGATAGAAAAAATCATCAATGAAACAATCGGTGCCGATCTGGAGGCCACCTTTGCCAGTGTCGGCCAGTCGGGCGGCAGTATTTCACTCGGCGCAACGGGCAGCCACCTGGCAACGATAAAGGTAAATTTAATTCCCAAGGACGACAGGGAAAAAACCATCTGGCAGATCGTGAACGAGGTCTCGCATGTGCTGAAAAAAAGAATTGTGGACGCCAAGATCGGCCTGGCCATCGAAGGTGTATCCTCCCTTGTCTCTTCCGCGACCGGGGCGTCGGCTTCCCTGGTAATCGAGGTTTCCGGCAATGACCTTGAGCAGATGTTTGCCTACAGCAAACGGATAGCGGCGGTCATGGAGCGGGTTCCCGGCACACGTGATGTCAAGGTTACGTTCGAAACGGGCAAGCCGGAACTTCAATTCCGCATAAAACGCCGTGAGGCGGTAAGCCTGGGATTGAGCCCGCTGGAGATTGCCGCCACCATACGGGCCGCCTACAAGGGGGTGGAAGTTTCCCGCTACAAGCAGGGTGACAATGATTATGACGTCATGGTCCTGCTGGAGGACAGGGACAGGAACGACATCAACAGGATATCCAGGCTGTTCCTGATAAACAGGGCCGGGGTTAAAATACCCATTGAAAACGTCGTGGATATAGTGGAAGCCGAAGGCCCCCTGACCATCCAGCGTTCCAGGAGAACGCGGCAGATGATGGTTACCGGCTCATTGACCGGCGAAACGCCCTTGAATGTTGTTTCGGATGAAATACAAAAGGGAGTGGATGCCCTTGGCCTTCCGCCGGAAGGTGTGAAGGTGGAAATGACGGGAAACAGGGAGAACATGACCTCCTCTTTCAGGGACCTGGGGTGGGCCCTGCTGCTTTCACTTGTCCTGGTTTACATGATCATGGCAAGCCAGTTTGAATCGCTGCTGCATCCCTTCATCATCATGTTCACCATCCCGTTTGCCATTATTGGACTTGTCGGGGCCCTGCTGATCACCAATACCACTTTCAGTATACTCGCGTTCCTGGGGGGTATTCTTTTGGTCGGTATAGTCGTGAATAACGGCATAGTACTGATTGACTATATGAACCAGCTCCAGAAGAGGGGAGTGCCGCTGATGAAAGCGATAATAAGGGGCGGGAAGACCAGGTTGAAACCCGTGCTCATGACAACCTTTACAACCCTGGTAGGGCTCATTCCGATGAGCCTCAACTTCGGTATGGGCGCCGAACTCAGGTTTCCCATAGGACGCGCCGTCCTGGGGGGGCTTACCACGTCAACAATCGTCACATTGATTTTAATCCCTGTAATTTATTTTTTAATAGAATCGAGATTAAGGAAAAGGCCCGTCAGGAGCCGAAGGAGAAAGGCATGAAAAAGCTTTTTATAATATTTATCACGACATTTATGCTTGCCGGCTGCGGCAAGTTTTATACCTGTGATATCGCGGGTTATATAAGGGACTCCAGAACATCCGATGGTGTCAACGGGGCATTGATCCGCATGTATCTCTCCCAGCCGGGTTCAGCCGATTCGGGAGGGTTTATCGTGGAGACGGCCACCATGACAAGCGGCGGCAACGGCGGCTATTACAGCCACAAAATAATCTGGCAGGAAATGTTCGGCAATTTCGGGGACGAAGGGGATTCCGGCACTATCTGGATAGGCGTGACGCATAACGATTATGCGCCGAAGATAGCGAAAGTTTCCGGGATCCTTTCCGACACATTGAACGTTGTACCGGACATACGGATTGTACGGGCCACCTTTTCATCCCCGCAGGTGAACGGGCGTGTCGTCAATGCGAACGGGGAGGGAGTGAACGGCGTCCGCGTCATCCTGGACATCCCCACGACAACGGATGATGACCAGGATTACCTGGCGAACACGACAACGATCAACGATGTTACGGGAAGCTTCCGGTTCAACAATGTCACCTGGCATGACGTGGCGCCCGATTCGCCTTCGGCCGATACGGAGGATGTGGACATCTACATCGATGACCCGGATTACACGTCCGACAAAACGCAGCTGACACCGCTCGTGGTGACGCTCACTTCCGATCAGGATGTGGATGTGCCCTCGGTCATCACCGTGACAAGGAATCCCCGCACCGAATTCCAGACAAATATAACGGGAAGGTGCATCTACCGTTATGTTCCCGCAGGAAGCAGTGAGGAGGTGGAAAGGGGCATATCCGGCGTTGAAGTGACGCTTGCCTACACGGACGATTCGGGACCGCACAGTTACCTGGATGTAACGGACGGGAGCGGTCGGTATAATTTCCTGGTGCAGTGGACGGATAATACGCCGGAATCGGGTACGGGAAGCGTGCCGGCCGGCGAGGATACACAGGATATCGGCCTGTCCTTTTCTTCAAGTTCCCAGCCCGGCAATATCTATTCTTTCAGCTCCATAAATGGAAAAAACATCAAGTCCTGGATCGATCCGAACAACATGCCGGACAGCGTGGATATTAACCCCAACGGTTAAAGGTATTATCATGGCTTTAAAAAACGCTGTATACATAATATTGATTTTTTTTCTCGTCTTTCCCGCCTGGTCAAAGGACCTTTCCCTTGAAGAGGCGATAGGATACGGTCTCGAGAATTCGGATACCGTCATATTGAAGTATAATGAACTGCAGTCGGCGTTTTACGCAAAAGAGGCGGTCAAGGCGAGGGGCCTGCCTGATATCACCGTGCAGGCTTCCGCTTCGTACCTGACCAATCCTCCGGAAGGTATCAAAATCAATAAGGGGGCGTTCGGTAATTCCCCTTCCCCCAATTCGGAGTTTCCCGTGGCTTTTCCGAACCAGGATTACGTGATTATTCCCGATCCGGAAAATACGTATTTCAAAATTACCACGACGCTGACGCAGCCCCTGTTTACCTGGTTCAAAATAGAGAACGCGGTAGCGATAGCCGATCTTGATTATGACATTGCGGGCTTGAATCTGAACAAGACAAAAGAGGAGTTGAAAAGGGACCTGAAAAAGGCGTATTACGCCACCCTGCTTTCCCGTGAATCCGCCGCATTGCTGGAACAAAGCGTAATAGTGATGAAAGAAGCCGTGGCTGACAGGGAGAAGAAGTACAAAGAGGGGCTGATCAACCTGCAAAAGCTGCTGGAATCCAGGAAAAACCTGGCCCAGCTGCAGAGTAAATTGATCAGGGCGCAGGAAGGCTATAAAAGCGGAATAGCCGCCATCCTGTTCCTCACGGGACTTCCCGGGGAGGAAGTGGTTCTCGTTTCGGGCTTCAGGGAAGACCTTCCCGGTTTTGAAGAAACCGATTTGATGTCCGGGGCACTTTCCCATTCCTTTGAATTGAAGAGCCTTTTAAAGAAACGTGAACAGGCGGAGACATATGTCCGCATTGAAGAAGGAGGAGACATTTTCAAACCCGATGTCTCGCTTATTGCCTCTTTTGAGGTGAACGGCCAGAGGGTCCCGTTAGTCCAGTCCAACTGGACGGACACATGGGACCACAATTTCATCCTCACTTTGGGGGCGCAGATGAAACTGTATGACGGCGGCAAGGCGGGCAATTCCACGGAAAAAGCGAAGAAAATGCTTGAAATGGCACAGACGGGTGTGAGCCGGGCGGAGAAAGGCCTGGCGCTCCAGGTGCGCCGGACAGTTCAGGATGTGATGACGGGATATTATGACATGCTCGAGAAAAAGGCTTCCCTGGGCGAATCGGAGGAAAAATACAGGAATGCGAAGGTTTCCTACGAAAATGACGTGCTCACACGGGAAGAGGAACGCGGTGCGCGTGTACTCCTTTATTCCGTACGGATAGAATCTGTCCTGAGCCAGTTCACGTATAACAATGCGCTTGCCGATCTTGAATACCTGACGGGGATTGACTTCCCCGTGGGACAGGAATAATATCCGGTAAAAGAGGAAACGGGAGGGTCCCTTGAATCAGAATACGGCATTTATCACGGGCGCGGACCGGGGCCTGGGGCTGGCATTGACCGCCCGGCTGCTTGAACTGGGCTGGCACGTTTTTGCCGGAAGATACCTGGAAGACTGGCATGAACTGGATGACCTGAAAAACCGGTTCGGTGAAGCCTTATCCGTCGTTCCGTTGGATGTCAGCTCCGAGGAATCCGTGGAAGCGGCCGCCGGTAAGGTAAAAAAAACATCAGTCGGGATTGACCTGCTTGTCAACAATGCCGGGGCCTCCTCTCCTTCCCTTTCACTTTCCATAAGAGACGGACTTGACTACGGTGAGATGCTTCGATTGTACAAAATCAATGCCATGGGCCCGCTTCGCATGGTGGAGGCGTTCCTGCCCTTGATGGACAAAAGCCGTTTGAAACGTTTGTGCTTTGTTTCCTCAGAGGCGGGCAGCATAGAAAAAAGCGGGCGGAAAGAATGGTTCTGCTACTGTATGTCCAAGGCCGCCCTGAATATGGGCATCAAAAACCTGTTTAATGCCTTAAGGCCGGAAGGGTATACATTCCGGGTGTATCACCCCGGCTGGATCAGGTCGTACCTGTCGGGCGTTAAAAACCTCAAGGCCGATCTTGAGCCGGAGGAAGCCGCCGTCCCCGCCGTCAATTTCTTTTTAAACGACCTTTTGCGCGGACAATCCCATGATGAGGATAAACTGGTGCTTTATGATTATCATGGCGCCGTGTGGCCCTGGTAGTTTTCCGGGAACAGAAATACAGCTATTAATAGGTAATTTTTCTTTTAAAGGTCTTGCCTGGTGTTCCGGCATGGACTATCATTGAGTCTGATATAAAAGCTAGCTCAAAAATGTTTTTATGTACCTGTAATGGCACGGATTTAAACAAGAAAGGCCTGGAATGGAATTATCAAACCTGTCCGATTACCAGACATCGGAAAAAATCACCGTCAAAATGGAGATTGGCAGCATTGTTCTCCGTATTGTGGCTGCCGTCATCGATTTTGTCGTGCAATCCGCCGCTTTTATCCTCATGTATATCCTTTTTATAGTTGTGATTTTCGGGGTGATTTCCAATGCCGCTTCCGACTGGGATTCCGGTTTTTCAGAGGTTTTTTTCTGGGTGATCGGTGTTATATTCCTCCTGCTCGTTCTTTTTATTCTTGCCTACCAGCTGATCTTCGAACTCATCTGGAAGGGGCAGACCATTGGAAAGCGGGTCATGAAACTGCGGGTCGTCAATGACGACGGCTCTTCCCCGACACCATTGTCCATTGTTTTAAGGAATCTTTTCAGGATCGTGGACCTGCTGCCGGTCAGTTATATAGTGGGATTTATAACGATGGCCATCAATAAACAGAACAAACGGGTGGGGGATTTAGTGAGCGGTACCATCGTTATCCGCGATACGATGGACAAGCTCCCCGACTCTCCGGTGCTGTCCGCCCCGCTGATCGATCTGGCCGGGAAAGAGGAGATGATCCGTGACGCCTTTCCCGACAAGGAAAAGGAATTGTTCAATGAATACCTTGCAGCGGTTTTTACTCTGGATAAGGCTGTGCGGCTTTCGGTGGAATCCAAAATCATTAATTTGATTGAAAACAGGACGGGCATAGCCAAACCATCCAAAGTAACGAACATGGAATTTATATCGGCCATCAATAAAATATTTTAAGCGAGGAACATATGTCTGATGAAATGCTGACTAAAAAAATAAAGCTGGACGGATTGATCAACCTGGCGTATAAAACGTATAAGAATAATTTCCTGTATTTCTTGAAAATACTTGCCGTATTTTTCGTGCCTGTCGTTGCCATATACGTTTTTTTTGCCATCAGCCTGTCGAATTTTTTTCAATCATTTTTTTCAATGACAAGAGAAGGCCTTTCCGACGCGGATAACTTCGGGTCGGAAATAATCAAAATTTTGTCGGATAACTGGCTCGCTATCATTGTCCTGCCTGTTATTCTTGCGATTATCAACACTCTGGCCAATGCCGCCTGTGTGAAGGCGGCAAGCGTAAAGCTGACGAACCAGGATTTAAGTGAGAAGGATGTCTTAAAAGCTACATTGAACTCGGCCGTTCCCGTTATCCTGACATCTTTGCTGGTGGTATTGGTAATGGTCGTGGGTATTCTGGTGATCTCCGTTTTCATAGGTATAATCTCGGCAATTACGGTGGCCACGGGGTCTATGGCCTTAATTATGATTGTATCTTTTTTAAGTATGATTGGTATGGCCGTTTTTGCCATAGGGGCCTTCTTTTATTTCATTTTTACCAACCAGGTCTGCATGATCGAAGGGAAGTTTTATGCCGCTGCCTTGACCAGAAGCCTTTCATTGGTAAGAAAAAACTTCTGGGTCATTTTCCTTCTCGGATTGATTTTTTCGTTTTTCATCAGTTTTATTCAGGGTATCGTGATGATTCCCTCTTACATTATTCCTTATATCAAGTTTATCCGCGATTTAATGGAAAACGGCGGCAGCCTTAATTCGGCGGCCTTTGAAGAATTTTCGGCGGCTATATCAGGCGGGATGTCCCTGACCATGGTGTTTTCAGCGGTTATCATGTATATTGCCATGCCGTTTCTCTATATCGCCTTGACAATCAAGTACTACAACATTATAAACCTACGGGAAGGTTCTCACCTGTTAAGCGGCCTGGACGACGCTCTTTCCGGTTCGTCCGCGGCGCCCGGGGAACAGAATCCGCCTGAAGATCCGGATTTGCAGAATTTGCCCGGGGACAACGGGGAGTAGAGTTTTGAACGATGCGGTAAGGGAACATCTCAACCGGATTTTAAGCCAGGAGAAATTCCATTATGATATTGACAGGATTCCCGACAACAAGGAGGCGGTCAATCCGCTGAGTGATCTCCTGAACGGCGTTATCAGGGCCATTCTTGATTTTTTATCGAATGTCTGGGATTTTTCGCCTTTACTGGCTGTTTTGCTCGGCGTTGTTGTACTGGGATTGATTGTTTTTTTAATCGTGTTTATAGTGAGAAAAATGTCTTTTTCAAAATCCCTAAAAGAAAGGCTCTCCTATTCCGGGGTAAAGGAAAATCTTGCGGACAACAGGCAGTATTTGAAGTTTATAAACGGTCTCATGGAAGCCGGAGAGTTCAAGAAAGCCATTAACCATTTGTGTATTCTCCTGTGGAAACATTTCAATGCACTTAAAATTCTCGTGTTTACAAAAAGCAGGACCAACAGGGAATTCCTGGCCGGGCTCAAGGCGCATATGGATTATGAAAAAGTGAGGGATATAATAATGGAATCCGAAATGCTCGTGTATTTCAGGGAAACCGTTGTTGAAAATGAATGCAGGTCTGTTTATGATAAAATTACCGGCTATATTACGGGATAAAAATTCCCGGAATTTAATCATCATCATTCTCCTTCTCGCGGCCGCTTCCATTGCCATATACGTCGTATTTGAGAGTTTCCGCATCAAGCCGTTCAAGGGGGCGGACGAAAGGCCCCATCTCTCCTCGTTTAACAGCGGAACAAGCGGTACCATGGCATTGAAGGAGCTCTTTGAATCCATGAACGTGCCTGTAAAAAAGATTTTCGAACCGCCCGTTGATTTCAACAAGGGCGTGGCGGAAAAAGATCCCGGCGTGATGCTGGTGATTGAGCCGGACGGCATCCTTGACCGGAATGACCTGGCCCATTTCAGGGAAAATGCGGATGACGGCATATCCGTGCTGGTTTTAACGGAAAAGGCCTCCGCCGTCAGGTCCTGGTTCGCTGATATCGACGGGCCAAAGCATTCCGCCCTGATAGATATGGGCAACGCACTTTTTACGGCGGTTGACGACGAGGAAGCAGTTTACAGGGGGAATACGCTTCGTTTCCATGGGAAAAAGCGCTTTTCCACATTGCCCGGGTCCTGGGAGATATTAATGGAAGATAAGAACGGCATAGCGGGTATTGAAAGTAAGGGAGAAAACGGCAGTATCATTGTCATCACGGATTCGCAGTTTGTTTCCAATTTCTACCTGGGTGAAGCGGACAATGGCCCCTGGTTTTTCAGCCTGGTTGACCGGTACAGGAACGACGGACCGGTGTATTTCAATGAATATATGCACGGCTATTCCCAGAGCCTTACCCTGCTGTATTTTTTCGTGACTCCGAAGTACCTGTGGATTATCATCCATGCCCTTCTCTGCCTCGTCCTTTTCCTGTATGCGGGAGGTGTGCGTTTCGGCCAGTTCAAACTGCCGCGTGAACTGAAGGAGAAACGGATTTATTATTACTCCGAAGGCATGGCAAGGTTATTGAAGAAAGCAGCGCGTCCGTCCGACCTGATCAACCTGATGGCGGATAATTTTAACAAGCTGAAGAATTTGAAACCCCAGCTTTATTCGCAGTCAAAAGTGGCTGAGGTTGAGAAATACCTGAAAGGGGAAAGCGGGGAAAAAAAGACCGTGAAGGGATTTTACAGGCATTTAAAGAACGGCTGACCTGTTAATCAGTGTTTATTTAGAGAGGAATGAAATGAGTATCAAGAAAGTTACGGAACACATTAAAAAAGAAATGGCCAGTGTAATCATCGGCCAGGAGGACGTGATTGAACAAATAATAATCGCCTTTTTATGCGAAGGACATGTCATCCTGGAAGGAGCGCCCGGCCTGGCCAAGACACTTATGGCAAAAACGTTTGCCGCCATCATCGGGAAAAATTTCAGGAGGATCCAGTTTACCCCGGACCTCATGCCGCAGGATATCATAGGCACGATGGTTTTCAACCTGCAGGAGTCGCGTTTCCATTTCAACAGGGGCCCTGTATTTACCAATATTCTGCTCGCCGATGAGATCAACAGGACATCGCCCAAGACCCAGGCAGCCCTGCTGGAGGTCATGCAGGAGCGGCAGGTTTCCGTTGAAGGGGAGGCCATTATACTGGATACCCCTTTCATGGTCCTGGCCACGCAGAATCCCATTGAATACGAGGGTACGTATCCCCTGCCGGAAGCGCAGCTTGACCGTTTCCTCATGAAGATCACTCTCGATTACCCGGACAGGGATACCGAGCTGGCCGTTCTTCAGAAATTCAGGGACGGGTTCGATTCGAACAAGCTTGAAGGTATCACCTTTTCCCGCTTAACCGATACGGCCGTCAAAACGGCCAGGAATGAGTTCCAGAAAATTCGGGTCGATGACATAGTACTCAACTATATTTTATCCATCATAGCCACAACACGGAACGACAGTTCCATCCTGGTGGGAGCGAGTACCAGGGCGGCCATTCATATCCTCAATGCGGCCCGGTATTGCGCCGGCATAGAGGAGCGGAACTACGTGATTGCCGACGACGTCAAACGGATTCTTCTCCCCGTGCTTCGGCACAGGATCATTCTCCAGGCGGACGCGGAAATTGAAGGGAACAAGAACGATGATGTTTTAACCCGGATCATTGAAGCCGAGGAGGTACCCAGGTAACATGGTACTGCCGGGTAAAATACTCATTATAGTCCTGCTCTGCGGTTTTCTCCCCTTTGCCCTCATGCTCTGGAACGGCAGCCTGGCTTTCCTGGTTCCCGTTTTTTACGCCGCCGTTGTCGTCCTTTGTGCCGTTGATTTTTTCACTATTCCCCGGAAAAACGGGCTTCACCTTACCAGGACCTATGACAAGTACCTGTCCATAGGCGCGCGGAACCCGGTAAAAATCAGCCTGGAAAATGTGAGCGGGAGGCATGGCCGGGTCCGCCTGCGGGACGAATACCCGACAGGTTTCTCGGTAGGGGAGGATACGTTGCGGTTTTCCCTGAACCCGTTTTCCACGCAGTCGGGTACGTATCATGTTCAACCCCTTAAAAAGGGCGAGTATGAATTCGGCCGGTTGTTTTTAAAGGCGGCCGGACGCATGGGGCTGGTTGAAAGACGGTATATTTATACCCAAAAGGAGAAGGCGTTTGTTTATCCTAATTTGATCGAATTCAAGAAATACCTGCATTTCCTGAAATCGAACAGGCTCCAGCAGATCGGCTACAAGAAAAGAACCCCCGGCGGTGAAACGGAATTCGATTTTCTCAGGGAATATCAGTCGGGAGATGAATACAGGAAAATCAACTGGAAAGCCACGGCCAAGAAGCGCTTCCCCATAGTCGAGGTGGACGAGCAGGAGTACAACAGGAATGTCGTGGTAATCCTGGACACGGGCCGGATGATGACAACCCGCTATGACGAGCTTTCCAAACTCGATTACGCGGTGGATGCGACCCTGATGCTGGCCGGGGCGACCCTCCACAACAAGGACTGCTTCGGCATGCTTGCTTTTTCCCGGCAGACGCATGTGTTCATTCCTCCCTCCAGGCAGGACAAAGTGCTTACCGAAATTCTTTCCGCCCTGTACAGGACGACCCCGGATTTCAGTAAATCCGATTACGAGGGCGCGTACATAATGTTAAAAAGAAGGCTTCGAAAAAATTCCATCCTTTTCATTTTTTCAGAACTTTTCAACGCGGTAACATCCCGCGAATTGATCCTTTTCCTTAAAATGCTTTCCTCGCATCACAGGATTGCGTTTATAAGTTTCGAGGAATCCGAAGAAGAGGCAAAGGGGAAGAGCCTTTACGACATTACCCGGTGGGCCATCCAGCAGAAACAGGTAGTGGAAAAGGAAAGCGTCATAAGGGAGTTCAGCAAGGCGGGCATCCGGACCATTCGCGTGAACGCTTCCAATATCAAGCAAAAAGTGGTGAATTTTTATACTTCGCTTTAAATACGACTGTTCCCCAGATAAAATACAGTGCTATCAATGTTACATTTAGCGAGGCGATGATAATCCTGAACGGCAGCAGCAGTTTCATTGGAGTGATAATTCCCTCAATGAGGCCCGCCAAAAGAAGCATGATGATCACGCCGACCAGGCAGTAGAAAGCATGCCTGGTGTTCAGCTTCAACCGTTCCTTTCTGGGCAGCCTTCCCGGAAGGAACAGTCCTCCGGCCAGGTTAAAACCCGCCCCGCCCGCTATAATGATGGCCAGGAGCTCTATGGAGCCGTGTATCATGATCAGGGAGAGAAAATCCACGACATACCCGTTCATGAAATAAAAGGCGGTCAAGGCCCCGAGCATTAACCCGTTCATTGTAAGTATATAGAAAGTGCCCAGCCCGAACGTGATGCCCAGCACAAAGCAAAACAGGGCAACCCGGCTGTTGTTGACCCAAAGGAAAAAGGAAAGCGGAACCCGTGCCGATGCCGGGATGTCATCGAAATTGCCGAATTGCCTGTGGTTTTCCAGGTCATTTTTTGCCATTTCCAGTGTTTGTGAATCCAGGAACATCTCCGCCATTTCCTGGTTGGCCAGAACCATTGAGAAAGCAAGCAGTCCGGTAAGGACAAAAACAAAAAAGCTGACCAAAAGCGGCACTTTCAAACGTATGAACAGGGCCGGGAGGTCCTTTAAGAGGAATTCACCAATACGGCTCAGCCTGTTTTTTTGGGGCTGGTAGAACAGCAGGTGGCATCGACGGATTACCTGGTTCAAGTAAACGGCGGCGTCGCTTTCGGGAAAATGCGTCTGGGCGTACGACAGGTCTTCGATCGTGTTCTGGTAAAGCGTACCCATTTCCTCTGTTTCAGTATATGTTCTTCTTTTTTTCTGGGTGAGGTTTACAAGCTTTTCCCATTTTTGCCTGTTCATGTCGATAAAGGCATTTTTCTTGATCATGGATTCCCTAATTATACTATCATTTACACTTTTTTTTCAATATAAGTTTCTCAAAGCGGCTGTGCGGTTATCTATTAATGAGTAAATGGTTAAAATTCATAAAAAAATGTCTGGTTTTATGGCATTATTTGAACAGTTTGGAATATAATGACTTTAAGGAGTGTTTATGGAATATTTTGCAGGAATCGATCTGGGCGGAACAAAAATATACGCGATTGTCATCAATGACAAGGGCAAAATCCTGTCCCGGGCCAAAATAAAGACAGGCGCGAAAAAAGATGTCGATACAATCCTGAAAAAAATAGTCGATTGTTACAAAGAGGCATTGGCGGGTGCCAAAATTGAAGAAAAGGATATTCAATCAGTGGGCATGGCCGTTCCTTCGGCCATGGACGTGAAGCAGGGAATCCTGCTCCATGCCCCGAACCTTGGCTGGAAAAAGGTACCCATCGCCAAACTTTTCAAGGAGAAAATAAACAAGCCCGTATTTATCGGTAATGACGTGAATATCGGCACGTACGGCGAATACTGCTTCGGGGCCGGGAAAAAAGCAAAAAACCTTTACGGCCTTTTTATAGGCACGGGTATAGGCGGTGGATATGTTGTCGACGGGAAAATTATCAGGGGCCTTAATTTCACCGCCGGTGAAATAGGGCATATGGTCATTGACATGGGCGGTTCCAGGTGCAATTGCGGCAACAAGGGGTGCCTGGAAACGGTTGCCGCCAAAATCGGTATGATCGATTACATGATCAAAAAGGTCGGGAAGGACAAGAAAAAGACCATTCTTTCAAAAATAGCCCCTGACTGGCAGAAAACGATCGGGTCTTCGGCTTTAAAGGAAGCGTATGAAAAGAAGGACAAGATCGTGGTGAAGGCGATCAAACGTTCCGCCGGTGCCATCGGCATTGCCTGCGCCAATCTTATAAACACGATCGGGATAGAATCGATTGTTATCGGCGGCGGCGTGATGGAAGAAATGGGAGACGTGTTTATGCCCATTATCAGGAAAAAAATGGACAGTTATGCCATCGGCGGCGGGGCGGCCAATGTCAAGCTGCTTAAGTCCGCATTGGGGGATGATGCTGTTGCCCTGGGCGCCGCCTGGTATGCGAGACTGCCCGAGAACAAGGAACTCCTGTTTTAGCCCCTGATTTGCAGGTTCAGGCATCCGTTCGATTCGGCTATATTGTCGTAGAAAGGCCTGGGATTGATCCACCGGAGGGCGCCCGCGTAACGGACGACAAACTTGAATTGATCATTTAAGTGGATATCACTGTCCATGATGAATTTACGTGATATCCAGATGCCGTTGTAATTCAGGTCGTGCAGGCTGTTCATATCCAGTATTTTCCAGTCACAGAAATTTCCGGTCACAAGCAGGTCCATGTAATCGTCGTTGATGGCGAATTCCTGTATCGGTGTCGGTGACGGGTTGTTTTCATTGTTTTCCATGAAATAATCCCTCTCGTTGAAAATGAAAAACAGGGTTTTACCGCTCAGGATGTACCCCCCGTTTTTAACGAAGGAATGCAGTACCTTGTAATCTATCATGCTTTCAGCTTCCCTTTCTTGAGGATTTTTATTTCATACGGCGCCAGTTCGATCCGGCCGTTTAAGTTTTCCGTGTTTTCATCCATCAGGTTGGTATAGGTTCCCGTGGGGCCGCTTTTCGGGAATCGCACGGCCAGGGACTCGTTACGGAGGTTTATGATCACGTACACCTCCTCTCCCTGCTTTTCCTTCCGGAAAGCGAAGAGCTTTTCATTGTTTCCTTCCGAATCAATGAATTGGAAAGCGGCATCGTAATCAAAGGCCTGAACACCCCTTTTTATGCCGATTAACAGTTTGTTGAAATTGAAAAAGGAAGAAGGATCGGAAGACTGGTTCTTTACGTTGATTGTTTTATAGCCCTTGTTCAGCATGAACGGACGCTTGAAACCCGTGGTCTGGAATTTAATCCTGTAATTGAACGTATGGTAGGTTGGATCCCAGACAAGATTGCTGTCCGGCAGGGCCAGTTTGTCCCGTGAAACATCGGGATTGATTTCCATCCATGTAAAAGCGCCGGTCTTTTTATCGCGTTTGTAGAATTTAAACAGGTCGTCTTCAAAGATTTTATCGTTGATTTTATAAGGCCCGGAAACATGGAAATCGTCTTCCGCTTTTTTCAGGGGATAGGCGGCATCAAAATGGAAATTATTGAATGTTCCGGCGGCAAAGACTTCATCCGAGTCATTTTCAACCTTTGTCCAGAAACGTATGTTGTCTTTTCTGTCCAGGAAGGCCCCCAGGATGCAATTGGAGAAATCAAGATCGAATTCCCCGTTTTCGGGATTGATGCCGGACAGGTCGGAGAAACCGGCAAACGGGGTGTCATCCCATTGCATTATTTTACGGAGGTACCGGCGGGTGGGTTCGGATTTCCCCGGCATGCCTATTTCCTCCCCGTAGTAGATATAGGGTATGCCGCAGGACAATATAAGGAGGGCCATGCCGATTTTCATTTTGGGCATGAAGCCGCCTAACAATGTGGCGAACCTGTCATTCACCTCGTCGTGGTTGACGGCAAATTGTGAATCCGGCAGGTGGTTGGGGAAATAATCCCTGACATACTGGATGCAGTCCCTTAAAGGGTAGGGAGATTCCTGTATAAGGGTGTTCTTTAACGCGTAGGCAAAATCGAAATTGACGCAGGTATCGAATTCCTCGTCCCCGACATAATCCCTGATGATTCTGAGGTAGGTGAAACACTCGCCCATGAGGATGCGGTTGTCGTATTTGTTGACGAGTTTTTTCAGTTCACGCCAGATGCGGTGCGTGCCTTCCGTATCGGCCTGCACCCCTTTTTTCTCCTCCACGATGTACCGCACGGCATCCATGCGGAATCCGTCCACGCCGCAGTCAAGGTAATATTTCACGATTTTTTTCACCTCTTCGAGCACTTTGGGGTTATTGTAATTGAGATCCGGCTGTGTCTTGCTGAAGGCGCTGTAATAATACATCCCGTCATCCTTCCAGGGATTCCTGTTCCAGGACTGGAAGTTGTCTATTTTCCACCAGTACGGCAGTGTCCATTGCGGATTTTCATGGTGCCAGAGATAGTAGCTTTCCTTTTTACCCTTTTTCCCGGCAAGGCAGTCATCCAGGAACCATTTATGAACGTTTGATGTATGGTTTAATACCAAATCGATTATAATTTTAATCTTCCGCTTGTGGCATTCCGAAATGAGGTTTTTAAAATCATCGTTTGTTCCATATTGCCGCCTGACGGTATAGTAGTCCTCGACGTCATAGCCTTCGTCCGCGCCATGGGTCCTGTAAAAGGGCATGAGCCAGATCCCGCCGACCCCCAGTCCTTTCAGGTAATCCAGCTTTTCGATTATACCGTTTAAGTCCCCAATGCCGTCTCCATTGGAGTCCCTGAACACGCGGGGAAGGATCTGGTACATGACCATGTTTTTCCAGTCGTCACGCAGCATGTGTCGGTCCGTTAAAAAAAGAATTTTCGTACATACCCTGTATTCATTAATGATAGGTTATTCAGGGGAATTGTCAAGTTTTTCCTGCTGAGCAATTCACCTTTTCCGTTACTTGCACGGGTCTCGCCGTTCCTATACTATGCCGTATGGCCTCGCTACTCCTGCTTGTCATTATTTATCTTGCCTTCATCAGCCTGGGGCTGCCGGACGGGATGCTCGGTGTCGCCTGGCCCCAGATGCGGTTGACGTTTGCCCAGCCCCTGGAAGCTGCCGGGCTGCTCGGCATTATCCTTACGGGATGCTCGGCGCTCTCCAGTTTCCTGAGCGGCTACACGCTGAAGCGGCTGGGAACGGGAATCGTCCTGCTGGCAAGTGTCCTGGTTACCGGCCTGGCCTTATTGGGTTACTCGCTAGTCCCGTCCTTCTGGTGGCTTCTCGTGTTGACCGTTCCGCTCGGATTGGGAGGAGGTTCCGTGGATTCCGGGTTAAACCATTATGTGGCCAACCATTACTCTTCCCGTCACATGAACTGGCTCCATTGCAGCTGGGGCATCGGCGCCACGGTGGGGCCGATGATTGTAACCGGCGTGCTGGCGTCGGGTATGGCGTGGATGACCGGGTACAGAATTGTATCCATAATCCAGCTTTCTCTTGCCCTCGTTTTTCTCGTCACCCTGAGGCTCTGGTCGGATAAAAAACAGAAATCCGGGGAAACTGCGGAAAAGGAAAAACCAGAAGAGGATAAGGACTCTTCGGAATTCAGAATGCTTCACGCGTTAAAAAAGCAGGGTCCCTGGTTTGCCATCCTGTTCTATGCCGTGTACGCCGGTGCGGAATTCGCGGCCGGTCTCTGGGCCAACAGCCTGCTCATTGAATCACGCGGAATACCCGTGGAAACGGCCGGCTTCTGGGTGGCGCTTTACTACGGGGCCATTACGGCGGGCCGTTTCCTGACAGGCCTTGTTTCCAACCGCCTGGGCAATGTCTTCATGGTGAGACTGGGAATCGGGATTGCCCTTGCAGGGGCGGTGGTATTTTTCATACCCCATCCCGGCTGGCTGGCCCTGCCCGGTCTTATCCTTCTGGGTTTGGGATTCGCGCCGTTGTACCCGGGCATGATGCATGAAACGCCGAAGAGGTTTGACAAGAATACGGCGCGCGCCGTGATCGGTTTCCAGGTGGGCTCGGCCTGCATCGGCGGGTCGCTCATTCCGGCCGGCATCGGGCTGGCCGCTTCCCGCACCACCCTGGAGATCCTCGCGCCCTGCCTGGCCGTCCTGATCGTGCTGCTTTTATTTTTAAGTGAACGGTTGAATGGTATTGCTAAAAAATGATCTGTGCATTAATGCCGGACATTTTTAAAAACCAGGAATATGTTAATGAATCCGGGATTGCTACTTGTTTTTTATTTCCTTGATTTCCTGTTCATATTTTTTAGAAAACCACGTGTCGAGATAAGGCAAATATTTTTTCTGTAATTCGATTGGCAGTTTAAAGAAATTCCCCTGGTAGGTTCCCCGGCAGATTTCACTTCCGCAATGACATTCAAATGTGCCGTCATTATCGCCGTTTATCGAATAATCAAAAGTTATTTCTTCGCCGGAGGCTATTTCCTTCATGGCATATACGTGGCGTATGCCGTCTTCCGTTTTAATGTACACGTTCGGATCACAGGAATGGTTGATGTATTTTTCCGGTTCCTGCATGAATACGATCCTGTCCGATAGATAATCCACCTCGAATTCATGCTGTTCGGGAGTCAGCTGTGATTCGTCTTCAACAACATGGGCATCGTCAATGGTAAGTACATATTCGTGTTCCTTGAAATCCCTTAACGCGAACACGCCCTTGCCGTGAATGGAAGATTTTTTTACGATAACATTGTCCGCCATAATACACTTTATATATTAATGAATTCTGGAGAAAAGATCACGTGAATTTTGAATTTTAATGCTGTTCCTGCCGGGCTTCTTCCGGATTTTTATCCGTTTCCATTATTTATTTATATTCCGGAAATGACGTCATGCCGCAGGAATTCCATCATTACCTTGTTGAACAACCCCGGCCTCTGAAGCGGTGCAAAATGGCTGACACCGGAAAGAAAGATGAATTTGGCGCCAGGAATGCATTTCGACAGATATTCAGCGTGTTTCCGCTTTATAAATTCGTCGTTTTCGCTGTGTACTACGGTAACGGGCACCCTGATTTTTGCCAAATCCTTCTCGGTATAATTGGGCTGGGTCTTTTGCATTATCCCGAGTGCTTCGTTGAGTTCATCGAATAGTCCCGGTGTGGATGATAAATTCCTGTAATCCAGGGAATGCCTGTTGACGCATCTTTTTAGGATGGATGTGAATTCAATATTTTGCTTGACGCCGCCCGGGTCCATGTTACAGGCAAAATAAAAAACAGCGGAGACCCTTTCAGGTGCCTTTGAAGCGAGAACGAGGGCCGTGCACGCACCGTCACTCCATCCCACAAAAGCGGCTTTTTCAATACCCAGTTTATCCATTACGGCTGTCACATCCGATGCCAGGAGTTCATAAGAGAAGGGTCTTGCGTCACGGGTGCTTTTACCGTGACCGCGGCTGTCGATAAGTATTGCGCGGTAACCTTTGTTGACTATCACGGGGACCTGGAAACTCCAATTGCCGCTGTGACCCAGGCCGCCGTGCAGTAAGATAACGGGTTGACCGGAACCGTACGCCGCATACCATATCAGGACACCGTCAATGAGTACATGGCCGCAGTCGCTGCACGGCGGAAGGGGCGGTGTTCCGTGGGCTTCGAATTTAAGAAGTTCATCGTCCTTATATTCCATACAATTCACCTCGCCGAACATGGCCGTATTTAATTTTCCGTCTGATTAAAGTGCGCCGGCTGTATTATCCGTTTCGGCACAAACACGGATGATATCGGCGACAATCCTTTCCAGCGCGAATGAACGATTCCGCCTGTCTTCAATATATCCGGTTATTTTAAGAGCTTCATCAATTTCCTGGTTTTTTACATAAATGGATGCTATCCTGCCAAGGCACAGTAATTGGTGATTCGGAATTTCAATTTCATTTGCTTTCTTGAAGGCTGTTTCCAATAAATCTTTGCCTTTATGCCTGCCGGCTTTGCCATTAAGAATGATTTCCGCTATATCCGCCAGGGCCCCCGACTGGTAATAGGGATCATCAATTTGCAGGGCTTTTTCAACTGCCTGTTCAATTAGATTGTTTCCGGCCATGGAAACGGTAATTTCTTCCAGAAGCGGAGAGTTGTTATCCGCTTTTATTGCTTCATTGATGAGTAATTCAAAGACCCCGGACTTGTTTATGGTTGTGCTTTCTTTGATAACAAGGATGGCTGCTGATATAAGGTCCTCTCTGTAATTCTCCTCCGCAGGCATGTCCCTGAAAGCCTTTTCGAAAAGTCCTTCCGCCGCGGTTTTGTTTTTTTTAAGGTCCAGAACCCTGGCTATGCCGAGCAGGATGCTGCTTCTGGTGAAGGGATGTCTGATATGCATTGCCTGTTCCATTGCCGTATCCGCCATGCCGGTTTCGGCTAACAGCGGCAGGATGGTTTCAAGCTCTATCAACCTGTTGTCTTCGTCTTCAATCATCTGCGCTGCCTCGAAAGAACAACAGGCGATTTTCCGTGCTTCTTCGGAATTTTGATCCTTGATTGCCCTGGCTGCGGCCGTGTATGCCACCGTTCTGAAATCGGGAGTTTTCATACTGTCTGCAATCCCGGTTGCTTTATCAATCCTGCCGATTTTTGCGAAGGATTCGGCAATGGCAAGAAGGGAGGGGTTTTCCTCCGGGAAAAAAAGGCTGTCGTTTGCACTGCCATCCGTACCGGCCGGTTTACCGATTTTCGATGCGGCCGCCAAGGACCGGTCGATCAGGTCTTCCGCTTTTTGGATGTCTCCGGTTTTATAGAAGACTTCCAGCCCCAGCAGCCGCAATGTATCGGCCCTGTAAAAAAGGCTTTCCATCTTTTGGGCCGTTTCAATGGCCTTGTTTAGATTGCCTTCTTTATAATAATACAACGCTATATTTCGAAGGTCATCATACCTGTATGTTTCCGGAACATTGTCAATCAAGGCCAACGCCTTCTCGATGGCGCCTTTGCCGATGGCATGCGTGACTATCGAACTCAAGGCATCGGATTTCCTGTCTTCCTTTTCAATCATTGCCGCTGTTTCCAGGGCTTCGTCAATGAAGCCCATGGTGGCCGCCGTAACGGCAATATGGTACAGGGAGAATGACCGGCCGTCAATGTCTGTCGATTTCAGCGCCGTTTCCACGGCTTTTTCGAAATCTTTGCTGTAAATATACGCATCGATAATACGGCTTTCAGCGATGGCCGTGTTTTCCAGCTTTTCCGCCAGTTCAATGGATTTATCCCTTTCACCGGCGGAAGCAAGGTAGGATGAAAGATTGCCCAGAGCAAGTTCTCTGGACTTTACGTCTTCAATATTTTGTGCAATTTCAATAGCTTTTAAGATCATTGCATTCATATAATTATGTTAATCCATCAATGCTCAATTTTCAATTTTTGACCTTGTATTGAAGCCACACATAATCATTTTCCAGGTTTTGAGTGCTTGCCAATTCCAGGTCGATAACTTTTTCCGCTGATTCCAGATCAGGCGCTGTAAAAATGGTTTTGGGTGACATGCCGCCTGTCAGTTGGGGTGACAGCAGCAGGCTTATCTCGTCAACAAGGCTTTCCCTTAACAAGACGCCGGCTAAAATACCGCCGCTGTCTATCCGGATGGTATTGATTTTGAATTGGGTATTCAATTCCTTCAATGCGGATTTTAAATCAACCTGGGTATCACCACCGACTATCAGATAATTTATATTTTGTTCTTTCAATCGGTTCAGGTAATCTTCAGGTGTCGATTTTGAACAAAGCACAATGGGCGTGTCGTTCCACCAGGCCTGCCTTTTTATGACATCCCAGTTTTTTATCCTGCCCCTGCTGTCAACGACAACCAGATATTGGTTGTCAAGTTTCTCGATGTTTTCGTCCAAAGACATTTCCGCCTGCAGCATCGTGTTGCTTCCGGAAATCATGGCGTCGAATTTCCGGTCCCTTATTAACCTGTAATACAGGAAATTGTCCGGCTTCAGCCAGTCAATCCTGCCGTCTATACTGCTTCCAATGTGATATGTTACTTTTGGCAACATTAATCATTCTCCCTTTTTTATAAATACCATAGTATAGATTTTTATTTTTTACAATAATCAAATATTCGGGAATACCGCCATCGGGACCGCATTCCATTTTTGTCCTGGAAAGCCCATAATATCCGGACTCCGTTTCCGGATATTTACATTTTTCCTTCATTCATTGTATAGTAAGCTCTGAATCTCATGTATGGAAAGGATTAACGGGTCCCGTATGATCGTCTGGTTAATCATCGTCCTCGTTGTCGCTGCATCAGCCGCCTCCCTCACAATCTCCTATAATTATACGGCCCATTACCATCGCATCCACCTGTACGGTAAAAAGCCCAAACCCTCCCACCTGCTGCCCGGACTCATCACGGCCTTCGATCTTGATGAGAAATTAAACAGGAAAAACGAGATGTCCATGCTCCAGGTTCTCATGGTCCGGCATCTGCCCGTTGTTGTATGCCTTGGTGACAGTATAACACAGGGAATCATCAGCACGAATTACGTTAATATTCTGCAGAAAAAATACACCGACAGGTTTATATTCGTCAATTCGGGAGTGAACGGGAATCTGGCCTATAACCTGAATATCCGGCTGCAGCCCGATTGTCTTGATTTCAATCCGGACTATGTTACCATCCTCATAGGGACGAATGACGTCAACAGCCAGGAATCAGGGAAAATGATGAAGAAATACCGGAAGCAGCAAAAACTGCCCCAGGTACCGGATTTCTCTTTTTACAAAGACAATTTAAGGAAAATCATTGAAAGGGTAAAAAACGAAACACGTGCTAAAATCGGTATAATGAGCCTGCCCCTTATAGGGGAGCTTCTCTCATCCAAGGTGAACGACAGGGTCAAAGAATACAATGCCCTGATCAGGGAATATGCCGATGAGTACGGGATTGATTATCTTCCGCTGTATGAGAGGCAGTATGATTATCTTAAAGGATTATCAGACAGGCATCCGGGGGTCCATACCAAAAAGCACATGTTAAAAACCATTTCCCTGATGTTCCGGCGAAGCTTTGACAAAATAGCCGCTTTAAACGGATTCCACTTGAGTTATGACGGTGTGCATATGACCACGACCGGGGCGGATTTGATAGTTCGATGCCTATCCGGTTTTCTGGATGAGAAATAAACAGGTTAACCCCAACAATTCCCGATTCCCCGGGAAAAGAAAAAAAAATAATTTTTTTCTTGAATTCTGAAAAAAAGGATATTATATTAAACTCAAGATCAACAAGGGTATAGAGCTTACCAAAGACACTTCGTTTTGGTAAGCTTTTTTTTTACCGCCTGTCATTTGTTCTGCGATTTGAGCAAATCACTGATATTCGGGATGTCCGGGTGTTCTTTTACCGCCCCGGTCCCCGTAAAATGGTCAATGAAGCGGCTTCCGCCTGAATCCCGCCATTTTTGAGCGATAAATTCCCTGATTTCCCTGTTTTCCACCAGGGCTATGCCGAGGGAGTCCCTGCCCGAGAGCTCCTTGACCCGGTCATCGAGAATTTGCCTGGCAAGCGACAGGAGCTTACCGGCATGGTTTTTACCCCGGGTAAGGACCAGGGCCGCTGACAAAGTCACTGCGGGTCCGGGATGCAGTAGAATATCCGCTTTACCGGGTTTTACAGGGAACCCGTCTTTACAGCCGTGGACCGTACCGTCCTTTTCCCTCAGAATAAAGGCGGACCTGTAAAGAGATTGAATTTCGTCCGCCGCTTCCAGCGCCGTTTTAACGGGGAGAAGGGCCACCACATCGTCCCCCCCTGCATAGAGAAGGATACCCTTATGTTTTTTAATCACATAGGGGACGCTGATGAGTGAAAAATTGCCCAGGGCTTTGCTCAGGCTGAGATGCACAAAAGGGGTCACGCGGCGTTTTTGCCCAAGAAATGAATGGAGGGAGGCATCTTCCTCTTTCCCGGTGCAAAAAACATCGACCCAGCGGGCAAACCGGTCCGATTCGCCCCTGGTAAGCCTGCCCATCCTGTCCCCGTCCATGCTTAATACGGCAAAGTAACCTTCCTTGTCTGCCAGGCTTGGCGTTTCAGGGGCGGGGATGCGCAGCCCTGTTTTAAGAGGATTATCAAGACCGGAACTTACACGGTAAATTAACCGTTTTATAAGGCACGGGGCGCAGAGACGTTCATCAGGACCGATGAATTTATCACCCTGCCTGATATCTATGTACGGCAGGGACTGGCAGGAAGTACAGCCTGTCGAAGGGGGAAAGTCCTTTTTATCTCTGATTACCGCTTTTTTTGCGCTGGAAAGATTGTGCATGCCTGTCTGGTGAGCCGAAAGGTAGAGGAGACTCATGGTTAAGGAGGCCCCGTCTGTTTCCCTGAAATATGCTGAAATTTTCCGCAGTAAAACTGCTTCTTCGTTTTTTAGCTGGTTTTTACCTTTTTCAAAATCTTTGTGCCATGCTGCTGCTGCTGAAGTGAATACAAGGTAATGGTCAGTCTGATCTTTCCATTCTTTTCCGGCTTTTTCAGAAAGCGGAGGCAGGTATTTGCGAACAGCTTCGGCAATGCCTGCCCATTCCTTTCTTATCGATTTTTGTATCATTTCTACAATCCCTGCTTTTTCCTCCCCTGGGATCACCGCCACAGAGGTGTTGGAATAGGGGGGGATACCCAGGTCGGCCGGCCTGTAATCCGGCTTTACTCCGGTTAATTTTTCATCGTTCAGCCATGAACGGAAAAAGGGCTGGCCGGAAACGGCGGGGTAAAGGATATGATCGGGACCCAGTTCCCTGCAGACGGCCTTCATGCCGGCCCACAGGAGCCCGGAAAATATCAGGGACGCATCCCTGAACTCCCTGAATCCGGATGTGTGCGAAGTGAAATGATTGACAGGGCCGATGGAAAAGGCAAGGATTTGCGGGTCATCACCGCATGTTGTGAGCGCCGAAACCAGGGCATTATGCTGCCATACCGGGTGGTCCGGAAGCAGGGTAGAATGGGGAATTATTGGCCAGAGGAGGCCAATGGAACGTTCCCTGCGAGAAAGCTCTGTGGCCCATGCCTCAAACAAGGTGAGAAACCGTTTTCTGGGATCATTCCCTGTTTTCTTCAAGAGCCTTTCCAGAACCGATAGAAGCGCTTCCCCTGCTTTTTTGCATTCGGGCAGGTCCAGATAGAGTCGTGCCCTTGAGATAGGGTGAGTAATGCAGAGTGCGGCGTCACCCTTATGCACTTCGCCGGATTGCGGGTCCACCAATGCCTTGAGTTTTATAAAATTTATATCGTCGTCTTCGGGCCCAGTCCATGCTTTTATTGCAGAGGCGATCCTGGAGGTATATTCATTTGAGTTAAATATTCTATCCGGCAGGTCATTCAGGAATGCCCGAATTTTCCTGGACCAGTTCGTCATGGTGTGCCTTGCTCATTCATTGCTTTCGGCGGTTCGTTTTTGCGCGCTTCCTGGATGGAATAGACCGTTTTGGAAAGGAGTTCTCCGTCTCCGTTGAATTGCAGTACAAGAGTGGTTTGATAGGGAATCATTCCTTTATATTCACGGTTTATTCCCGCATCCAGATTGATTTTCAGCGGGCTTTCGCCGTTAATACCCGTCATATCAAATCTTAATGTATATTCATACGCTGCCGATTCGTCTTCATTCAGGATCATGACGGAGATAGTCGCGTTGTCCGTACTGGCGATTGTCCTGACATGAGGGATATTTGACTGACTGGGAATAAAAAAGCCGTTGAAATACCGGGAAAGAAGTTGCAGATGGTAATAGGTGGGTCTGGGTACGGGATTATACACGGACCTTCCAAGGTAACCCAGGTCTCCGGAACCCCCGGTGCCGCTGCTCTCATGTATGGACCAGGGAGTCATGTAGATGGCTCCCATTTCCATGCCGACGGCATAGAAGTCCGCCCACATCTGGCCGCCGGCAAAGGAGGAACAGCCGAAACCGTCGACATCGTTCCTGTAAGGGTTTGCCCAGGTAACATTGAATTCCCCGATGGCCCATTTGAGCCTGTCGTTTCCCGTTCTGCCGTTTTTTTTATCCGCCACAGCCATCAGTATGACAGCCTCCTCAACGTTTGCCCGGAAGTCAGGTGCCATGGTTAACATGCGTTCCCGCGTCCAGGGACCCCTGCCCATCGGATAGGTATGCCATGAAAGGCCGTCTATGTAATACGGCCCGAAAGGCATTCGTCCGGTAACGTCGTAAGCTCCCCCCATCAGGTCTTTAATGATGCTGTTCCCGTAGAACCGGGAGTTATCCGGTATGAAGATGAGGATATTGGGATCCACGGACTTCATGGCCGAGGATATCCTCAGCACGTATTCGGCCACCTGCTCGGAATTGAATTGATTGTTCAGGTCCGGTTCGTTTCCAATGGACCAGATACGTATTTTCCGGCCGGAGTCTATATTGAAGAATTTAACCACCTCCGCCGCTTCCTGCGCCGTGCATTTATACGATACCTGGATGAGGGTCTCAGCCCCGATTTTCGCGAATATATTGGCATAGAGCATGAGAAGGTCATGGCTCATAAAGTTGTTGTTATATTCGATCCCGCCGATCCGGATGATTTTAACGCCGCTTTTACCCACAATCTCCCATGTTTCTTCCGGGACGGAAGACCACTTGTTCTGCCCGTAGAGAACGGGACTGATGGGTTTCCTGTTGTTGCCCGACGGGTCTTCGGGCAGCGTGAATTTTTCCACTCCTTTGGGTGAAAAGAGAAAACAGGATGTGGCTGAAATCAGAAATATAAATAGAATAAATGGTTTTAATTGACGCATGATAATATGATAATAAGTATCGTCGTTCAATGCAATGTCAAGCGTTATTAATTTTGGATTCGATTCATCGTCTATTTGTCGTAAAATTTCTTAGATTTTTTAACTTCATAAAGCTTTCTATCCGCTTCCGCCATTAAATCATCGAGACTGTTCCACTGCCACTGTGCGTCCTGGATAACCACGCCGTAACTCAGGGAGATCGTATACGGTTTATTGATGTTCGCGTTGCATTCCGCCAGTTTTCCCTCGAGCCGTGCCATAATGCCGTGGAGGTCATATTTATGAAGTCTGTCACCTAACACGACAAATTCATCACCGCCGATCCTCCCGAGGATATCGGTGCTGCGGAAGGTGTCCTTCAGGACTTTGGATGCCTCAACAAGGGCGACATCGCCTTCCTGGTGTCCATAGGTGTCATTGATATTCTTAAGACCGTCCAGGTCAAAGTAAAAGAGTAGAAAATCATCATCGCGTCTTTTTGCCAGGTTAAAGTACAATTGAGCGGCACCATAGAACCCCCTTCGGTTGTTCAGTCCTGACAACTCATCCTGTAACGAGATTTTTTCGAGTTTTTTGTTGGACGCCTCCAGTTCATTCATTGCTTCCTTCAATTTTTCTTCCGCTTCGATTCTCCTTTGCAGCAGAAAAGACCGTTTGAGGGCATTGCTGATCTGTCCCCTGAGTGTTTCGTAAAAAAAGAATTCCCTGTCCGATATGTCGAACACGGCAAAGCCGTAGTGCTCCTCGCCGATGAAAAGGGGTTCCGCAACATAGGCATACCGGTTTTTTGTACTGAGCAGGTATTTTCCCGGGATGAGTTGATTTGAAGGAAAAACAACAGGCCCGGCAGGAGCATGGAAATCGTCGTATTTACTGTATCCCATGATAAAACGGGAAAGGTCCTGGTTGTTATCCCCGTTGTCATATAAAGAAAGGAAAAAGCCCCGGATGCCGAAATCCTTCAATTCCATTGATAAAGCCTGTTTCAGCTTGTCGATTTCCATGGGCATGGACATGGATTGAATGAGGCTTCGCAATTGCATGAATTTCGTTTCCTCCTTCAACCGGTTATACGCTTCGGCCCGTTTAAGCAGTTCTTCAACCTTCAACAATGCGTACAATAATTGCTCTTTTGACTCTTTCTGTTTATCCGGGGAGGGAACAGACATGGGCAGGTTGTTAATGAGTTTATGGATGATTTCTTTCCACAGGGACACGTCCCCGTGGGAGTAAAATTCCTCCTTGATAATCTGATTGAAAAACTCAAGAAAAGGCCTGCCGGATAAATGCCGTTCAATAAGGGATTTCAGCTTTTTCTCCGCATCCGGCACCTTTGTTTTTTCCATTAAAGAACCCATCGTATTCATGAACTGAATGGAGACATCCTCAAACTTTCCATCAGCTTTCGGGCCGGTTGGGAGGGAAAGGCACCCGCAGGATTCCCGTATAAGGAGCCTGGTGGGAAGTGTCACTTGAGCTTCCGTTTTTTCATTCCGTAACAGTCGTAACATTAACTCAACCGCCTTGCCGCCCTGTTCATATAGCGGCTGATAAACCGTTGTCAATGGAGGGGAGACGAATTCGGCTTCTTCCTGGTCGTCAAATCCGGTGATTATAAGATCATCCGGAACCTGGATGCCTTTATGAACCAGGGCTTCAAGCGCCCCGATGGCCATATTATCATTGGCGGCCACTATGGCGTCTATATTGGGCTTAGCGGTGTTTGATTCAGTGAAAAGGACGCCCCGTTTTTTCAGGGCTTCAATGGCGCCTACCGATGTATCGTCACTCTCCGAGAGCATTGCATTTATATCAATATTTTCATGGTTTAAAAGGTAAGACACGGCGGAAACACCGGTGGACGGCCTGAAATCCCCCGAAGCGATTAAATCTTCGATGACGGGAACGCCGTTTTTTTCGAGTGTTTCTGTAAAAACTTTATAACGGAGCATCGCTTCCGGATTACCTTCCGGTCCCTTGATAAATGCGATCCGCCGGCATTGATGCACTTTGATAATATGGGTGATGAGATCCGATAACCCCCTGGTGTTGTCTATAACAACACTGGGTATGCCGGGAATGGGTATGGCAATGCTCACTATGGGCAGGGGGGAAAACCCGGCGCAGAATTCCTGCAGCTCTTCTTGCGTGACAAAATTACAGAGGGACCCTGACATAAGCAACAGGCCGTCCAGCAATTCACGGTTTACCAGAGCAAAAATTCTGTTTCTTTCAGTTTCATAACCGTATGGAGATTTAAGCGCCCCGCCCGCGAAACAAACCAGGTTGATTTGATTTTTTGAGCATACGTCCATGATGCCGGATAAAATTTTTCGCTGATACCTGTACTCGATCTGTTCGGTTAATAGTCCTAAAGTGAGTGGTTTGGAGTTTTGTGTTTTATCCTTATTTTCCGCATGCATAAGGGTGCTCTTTAACAAACTAGATGATAATGGATTTAAATGTCATTTGCAATATAAAACTCCGGCTAATTGTCAATTATCCTTTCTGCATCGATTGAGATAATAATTTCCGGAACATAAAAAAACCCTGCCTATTTGACAGGGTTTTTTGAAAATATTAAGCGGTTGCCTTGTTAATCGATTTCCTTTACGGAAATATTATCCAGTTCAATCGTGTTCAAACCCTGGTTACCTAATGAGAATTGAAGCCGGGCATTAGGGTCTGAACCGGCTGTCATCATGAAGTCAACTGAAAAATTCTGCCAGCTTGTCGTTATCTGCGGTGTCAGTACAGGGCTGTACAGGGCCCAGTCACCGCCTTCACGCTGCAGAAGTGCTTCGAGAGTGGGAATGCCGGATGTTGTTCTGGCATCAAAGGAAAGGGTGTATTTTTTACCGTTTTCCAGGTTGACCCCGGGCTGGGAGAGAGAAATGTGCCAGGTCTGCTGGCCTGCATTGGTTATTACCGCCTTGTACGTGCCATTGACAAACGTATGTGTAGCCGCGGCTTCAGGGGTCTGGGTAAATGCCGTCCAATCGGTATTTCCTGATGCAAAGTCGCCGTTTTTGACAAGATTCGGTGAAACGGCCTGCCGCACGTGGATAACCACCGTGTCTTTTTCGGACCCGAGGGCACCGTCGGATGTCATGAGCGAGAAGGTATAATCCCCGATTGCCGTCGGAGTGAAAGTCGGCCTGTTGGCCGTAGTACTGCTCATGGTGACAGCTCCTGCCGCCTGTTCGACTTTCCAGGCATAGGTTAACGGGCCCGGACCGTTATCCGGATCGTAGGAACCGCTTCCATCAAGGATAACCGTGTTATTGACCGTCACCGCCTGGTCAGGTCCCGCATTGGCCACCGGTGCCGCATTGGCAGGAGCAACCACATCGATGTAATTCAGGTTGAATCCTCCTGCTGTCATGACCGCTTTGAGTTCATGTTTCCCTGCCGTCAGGGATATGTCCTGCGAGGTGATGGTGGTCCATGCCTGCCACCCGTCGGCATTTGAAAATGCCAGGCCGGAGACTGCGTTCTGTCCGTCTATAAGAACGGATAGTTGTTTTGTGCCCGTAACGCCCGAGGCAACCCTTGCTTCAATGCGATACGTGCCTGTCGCAGCCACATCGACATCATAAGCAAGCCATTCACCTGAATCGATCCAGCCTACATTATAACCGGCGCCTGCATCGGTTGTCGCTTCGATATCCACGCTGTCGGTCCTGTACTGGCCGCCCAGGTTCCCGGGGGTAAGGTCGTGGTACCCTGCGCCTTCGCCGCCGTCCCTGTAATTCTCCGCCTCTATCCTGCCGGGAAGCTGAATGGAAGGCGTTGTCTCAAAGGAGTAAACGACAAACGCATTGATTTTCGGCTGGTCTGCCGTGGGGTTTTGGAAATTGATATTAAGGACACCGTCGGTAACGTCTGCGTACTGGGCCATATCATAAGCCCTGTTCTTGCCGCCTGCCGCCGCGAAAATATCGAACTGGCTGTTTATTGTCCGACCTTCCAGGTTCACTTCAAAGGAACGCTGCGCCGCGGCATCCCAGTAAGTTTCTGCAAATTGGATCTTCACCCTGTACCGTGCATTGGGAAGGGGAATGGCGTAAGAGGATGTTCCCCATCTCTCTGTCCGGTAAAGAACGTCGTCTTCCGTGGCATCAATGGGAGACGCCGTTACGGCCGCTTCACCGCCTGTAAAATAATTATCCGCCGAATAAACCGTGCCGTTTGTCGCGGTATAGTCACCGCCGCCGCAGTTAACGGCAACAACCGGTGATGCGGTGCTTTCTTCCACGAGGATGTTGACGTATCCGTAATTATAGGCTTCGCCATCGGAGAGGGTCAGGCCGATGGTTGCAGAACCGGTGCCGGTGGCCGTAAAAGTAGTTACGGAACTTGACAAACTGGAAAGCGTTACGATTCCGCAGCTCGATGCGTATACATACCATCTATAAGAAAGGGAAGCCGGGCTGGAATCAGGGTCATAAGAACCTGATGCGTCAAGTGTCAACGGCTGATTGACAATGGCGAACTTCAATTTATCGCCGCCAATGACCGGTACCGGCGCCACGTTGACCGAAGTAACCTTGATCATGACATAATCGATGGATGCCTTGGTACCGTCCGATACCGTCAACTTCAGGGAATAACTGCCCGCGTAAAGCGGCGTAAAAACGGGATTCATTGCCGTCGGGTTGTTTAACGGTGCCGTCTGGCTGTCCGGTTGGCCGTACTGCCACTCCCAGGAGTAGGTGAGCGGCTGAGGACCGTTATCCGGATCATAGGAGCCGGAGGCGTCCAGTTGAACCGGGGTTTGAACATTGGCGTTTTGATCCGGGCCGGCGTTTGCCACCGGCGGTACGTTCTGGGCAACCAGCCTGTACACGGCAAAAGCGCTGATCTTCGGCTGGTCCACCGTTGCACCGGTAAAAGCGATGTTCAGTTCACCGTCAGTAAGTTCTATCTTTTTCACAAAATCATAAGCCGTATTGTATCCGGCATTGTCAACAATATCCAGATTATCCATCACCGTTCCCCCTTCCACGGCAACGTCGAAAACCCTTGCGTTAGTCGCGGTCCAGTACGTTTCGGCAAACTGGAATTTCAGTTCGTAGGTGCCGTTTTCCAGGCCGGGAACACTGTAGCTGCATGCTCCCCACCGTTCGCTCTGGTAAAGGGCATCATCATCGGTGCCGTTTATGGCAGCCGTGGTAGCAGCCGTGCTCCCGCCTGTAAAATTCGTGTCGGCGGAATAGACCGTGCCGTCATTGGCCGTATAGGCATCTCCACCCGCGTTGACGGCAAACACCGCCTGCTTTTCCCCGGGGCTGTCTATCTCGCCGAGCCCGACGGAAGGATCACCGTAAATATTGAAATCGACCCAGTTCATCCACATGCCGTACGGTTCCGATGCCGCCTTGAGGGCATTGAGGGCATGACCGCATGGCATGCCTTCCTCGATCAGGTAGCCCGCGTATGAGTGTGACATGCCGGCGTTCGATGTGGACGGTGTTTCACGGGTGAATACGGATTCACCGATCCAGTACCAGGAAACCCTAGTAGCTCCAACCGTGGCTATGGCCCCGTTCTTGAGAAGGGTATAGGAAAGGTTGCTGCTGATTTCCGGTTCGGAGTTGTTGCAGCTCACCTGGAACGTGAAAGCGGGATAATTGTCGTTCAGGGTAAGGGCGCCCGTGGAAGACATGATACTGGAGGCGCCCTGCGACCAGCCATGGGTCCACCAGATTACCGTTCCGAACGGTTTGTTCTTCCAGGCATCGGTAACGTTCAATTCCGTGCAAGGCATTGTTTCAACCGGAGGATCCAGAGCGAGCACATCCTCTATTGTGAGTCCGGAATAACTGTTTATCTCATCATAAACCCTGTGGCTAGCAAAACCAGCCGGGGATGCATAATTGTTTTTTATCGCCTCACCAAGTTGAAAACCGGGGGTGCTTGCATCGGACGGCTTCATGGGCAGAAGTATATTCCGCCTCCATGCCGTGTCCGAGGAGTTCTCATAAGCGATTGTCTTGGCCAGGATATGATCGAGATCATCCGTATTGCCGTAATAGGGTATGCGGCCCACGGCTATTTCGGCGTATTTGTCCGCTCCGCCTGCAATGACGTTTGAAAGATCATCGCCTTCACCGAAAACACCGTTCCCGTTCGCGTCCCAGTTGCCCGAGAGTTCGGCGTAGTAAAAATCCGTCGGTGCATTCCTGTCCGTGTCGGCGTAGGACCTTGGCCAGCTCATTTTCATCGGTATATCACCCGTTCCCGTATCGGGATTACCGATAAGCAATGCGTAGGCGATATTCCGGGACAGGTAACTGGTTTTAAGCCAGTCGCGTATCCGGTCGCTGGCCGTATCTCCCGTGCCGCCGCCCCAGGTGCCTTCCGTTGCCAGTATCACATTGAAGCCCAGCAATTCTTTATGAGTGATAAAATTGGCAAGCTGTGACGAGGAAGAAGATATTGCCTCGGTAGTTATAATGACATAGGTGACACTGGCACTTGCGGCTGACCTGGCAGCGGTCAGCGGGTACTGCCCTATATCCGCATCATTAATGATGATTTTTTCAAGCTGCTGCTTGATCTTTTCATCCAGGCTTCCCTTTTCCGGCTGTACCGGCGATAAAGGCAGTATGCCCTTCGTATTTGCCGCCGGCAGACCGTATAACGTTAATACACCGGACGTTATTGTTTTTAATTTCCCCGTAACGGGATTGTACCGCACCGGATACACGGTCGCTTCCACTATCTTGTACTGCCGTAATTTACCGGTAACGACAGGTCCCCGGCAGCTGACAGGAAAATAGGTGTTTTTACCGTACACGGCAACGTCTTTGCCGTCCACGATATCAAGACCCCCGGGCCAGGCAATTTCCCCCCTGATCGTGGGAGGCAGGGCCGGTTCCACTGTGTATGTACCTTCAAGTTCCGATTCTGAAAGATTTTCAATTCCTGCCGTTACTTTACTTAAATCCGTGCTTTCCGGTACCAGGAAAGTAACCGTGTAAAAGGGAAGATTGGGTTGTCCCGGTTTACCGTAAAGGCCTGTCCCTTTAAAGTCGGCTTTTCCGTTTATAGACGTGATATCTACATGTTTATACGGAAGATCTATGGACGTTTGCCCGAAAACGGCTGTGTTGACCGGGGAAAACAGAAGTATCCCCAAAATAAATAAAACACTTTTTCTAAACATTTTTTAACCTCACTATTCTTTACTAACGCTCGTGTTCCGGGTACTCAACCACGTTTCATAACCGGTGCGCTTCGGAGACAGACCATTGACGGGTAAATGAATTTTTACCTGGTATGGACTGCCTGAGTGTCTAAGGGTGTGTCTGTGTGTATAAAAAATGTGGAGTGTATGCCGCAATATATCCCCGCATTTTAAAAAAGTCAAGTAAAGCGCGGATTTTTTTTAAATTTCTCTTAGCATCAGCCAAACTAGTGTTATATATTGGTGATTTTGGAGAGTTTACCCTATAATCGTTGTTAGTTTAATATACTTATCCATGGTAAGAATATATTCATTGTTGTTCAGATGAAACCGGATCTTCTTTGTGTTGAAATTTCCGGTTGTTTTACAGGCTATCACAGAATGAATTTTTCTCTCCGATGATCTGTTAAAATCTATGCCGTCATCTCCGTAAAAATCCTCTTCCAGATAAAAAGTGCCGGGATCAAGTGAAGGGCCGCCCGGCCATAACTTGCAGTTCTCGCCTGCTGCCGAGACTCCGTGAAGTGTGAACCTGCCTTCAAGTTTCATGTCGGCCTCCCTGTTTTCGTCGATCACGGATTTTTGTCTGCCGAATATGAATCGGTTGAACACCCTGTGAAAGTAAAAATGCTAAATATGATAATCAGGCGTGCAAAAAACATACTGGTAGTATGGTCAACTAAAATAAAAAAAAACAAATTAAAATTGGAACGCAGGCATTGAAAATCGGCCCGGAGCCGAACTCTGGCCCCGGACCAATAACCGATTTTGGTTGTTTAAGCCGGTTCATCGGAATTTACCGGAGGTTTTTTCGCTATCATGGCCACTATGCAGATTCCGAACAAGCCGTTTGAGAGTACGATCTCGATGAAATGGGCCAGGCGCGGCATGTCCGGCATAAGGGGACCGGGGATGAGCAGCCCGAGGGCCGGAATCATCGCTATGAGAAGGACCAATACCGTATAGGTTTCCGTTCGTTTCCCTCTCATCATGTAAAGTACGGGAAGGGAAAGCAGGACCCACAGTATTCCGCGGATATATGCCACTGTAAAGAGGATGATAAAATTCAGGTCCGCGGTCTGGGGGGTGTAAAAATTCTTTACTTCGGGAAAGGTAATCGGAAACATACCGAACAGGAAATACAGGAACATATAGATGAAGGCGAGGACGGGTATTTTCCAAAACCAGGATTTGTTCCTTAGCGGTTCCTGTTTTTTTATCTCATTGTTCCTGTTTTTCCATTTACCCAGGATAAACACGGCCGCCGTAACAAAAAGGGCCATCACCAGTACTTCCCCGATTATTATTTTTGTCAGTTCAATGGGAGTTAAAAGCGGAAAGGCTTTCATAAAGACGACAGTATCAATCTGCTCCATGAATGTCTGGAAACCGGTTGTAACAAGAATCATGGCCCCTATCAGTTTAAGTCCATGCCAATGTGAGTTTTTAATGGCATACATAATAACCAACACAACAAAAAGGGTATAAAGAAAAATACTGATGGGCATTTGTTCTGCCGCACTTGATGGCATTGCGGATGAGATTTCCCGTGACATCGGAATAAGCCGGCCCCTTAAGAAGTCAAGCCCGAGGTATACCACAAATAAACCGATAAACTGAAGCACGGTAATTACTGTTTTTCTGAAAGACATAAAAACCTCCTTAAAGATTCATTTATACTATTATTTCATTCATATTGAAATAATAGTATAAATGTAATAAAATGTCAATAGAATAATCAAATAATTTCATTTGAAATGAAATAAATAAGGATAATTAAGGGGATTTTGATTGGATTTTATTGATTAATTGGGTGAAAAAGACTTCAAGGTTGGGACTGCCGAGTTTCTTATGCAGCTTTTTACTGATACGGGCAATCACCCGGTCGGTTTTGGAAATAAGACTGATACCCAAAGTACCGGTAACGAACCTTTTACCTATCGGTTTAAAGAGAGTAACGGGTTTGGCGCTGTATTTTCCCCGGGTTTGAACCTCTTTTGCCGTTTCATCAACCATCACGGCCAGCCAGGTTGAATTGAGATACGGGTACCTGAAGACATCCACAAAATAAGTGATTAAAAAGATCCAACCTATGATTACTATTGAAAAATTAAACGGCGCTTCTATAAAAAAAGATACAAAAAAGAGAATAATGGCAATGGTGAACAAAATGGCCTGGAACGGGGATTCTCTCCCGCGAATGATGTTATACCATTTTGTATAGAGGAAAGGAATTAAAGCCAGCACACTGAGAAGGAGAAATATGTACGGGTCAATGGAGGTTTTATAGAACCATTTAAAATAACCGGCAAAGGTAATGGGTAATCCCACTGAAAGACCATACAGGATGCCAAATAATAAATGGCTGAATTTGAATTTTCCATGGCTCAAAAGGAGGTTGAAAAAGAAGAAAAAAATGATAAACGCAATTACGATGATAAAAATGGGTATCATTGTTTTTTTCCGGTTTCTTCTATTACATTCAAATCGATCATTTCAAGAACAAATCTTATGGCATCCATGACAGGCATACCGGATTTTTCCGCTATTTCCCTGACAGTGGCACCGGCTGAATCGGGCGGAGGTACGCACCATAGGAATTTTCCCGATTTTTCATCCAGTTTAAGCGCCTTACCCTTTTTACCACCAGGTAAAACGGCATTGACAATTTCCTTGTCCACGTTATAGCTGAAACGGACATTGGGATCGCCTTTTTCACGGATTTTTTTATCCCGTGTTTCATATAATCCGGTCATTTCATCAAGATTGAAGGTAAATTGGCCCCCTAAATAGAAGTAGGTCTTTGACGGCCTTCCTATACCCTTTTTTTCATCGGTCCGTACAAAGCCGTATTTCTCCAGTGTATCCAGTATCCTTTGTATCGTGATTATATGGAGTTTGAGTTTTCCGGACAGAAATGATGCATTGGAGCCCGGATTTTCTTTAAGGCATTCCAAAACATCGAAAAGGGAATCGGATGCGATCACTTTAATCAGGTCTAAAATAACAATCTCCTTTATTTCGTTTTCGTTGAAATTATATAATTAATGATAAAATAAAGGCAATTCCTAAAAAAAAATAATTATTAAAAACTGACCTTTGGATTACCGGAAATCAATGCCCTGATTTTATCGATGGTCAACGGTGATGACCCCTCGTAATGGTTGTTCACGTTCACAAAAACGGTGATCTCCCTGTCCAGGAAATCCCTGATCATCCGGGCCACGGCTGGGAGCTCCGAATCCTTCGGTTCCACGATTTTATCCCATTTCTTGCCCGTTTTTTTCTCTATCTCTCCCCGTTCCGTTCCGTGCAGGCGGATGACGGTCAGGTCCCGGATGAGGGAGCCGAATTGCTTATAGTGGGTGAGAATGGAAGGCATGTAGTAACCCTGCATAAAGACATGGTGCAGGGAATTTTCTGAAAGAAATTCAAAATGCGTTTTATTTATGTAATTGGGATTGCGAACCTCCAGGGCATACGGGATATCCCTTGGCACGGCGGAAAAAAAAGTTTTAAGCTTTTCCAGGAATTCCTCTTGCGAGGTCATTTTCTGCCTGTTCAGGTATTCGAACTGAAACATAAGGCATCCAACCTGTTTTTTCATTCGTTCAATACGGTCAAGGAAATCGTTGAACAGGCTGACTGACAGAAAATACGGATTTGGCCTCAGTTCTTTTTCCCCTTTTTGTTTATAAAAGTGAGTGAGCGTCAGGCTGTTCGGGGCCTTTATCGTGAACAGGAAGTTATCAGGTACACTATTTAAATATTCGGCGACTGTTTCGGTTTTGGGCAGCACGGGTTTGTTGTCATTAAAGAGAGACCAGAACCACTGGTCTATTTCAACCGAGCCGTACTTTTGCGCATACTCGGCCAGGTAGTTAATTCCTTTGGCCTTTGAATACACGAGTCCCTTCCATGAGGGGTATTTCCAGCTGCATGTTCCGTAGAATAATTTTCCCATTTGACACCGCCAGTACTGTGGAAATATCAACAATACCTTGATATGTTCCAGGCTTTCATAAAATAATATAGTAACAGGCATTATTTTTATCAAGCGGGTGAATGACCCGGGGCTTTGCGGCGGTGTATAAAAATAACTGATGCAGGCGGTGCCCCGGTTTGACTTTTCCATTACGCTGTATAGAATTAATGATGGATATACATTTTTTTACATTCATGGGTTTTAAGCGGCCGGGACCGGATAATACCCTTAAAAAGGAGATGTTATGAATAAAATTATCGTTGTGTTGCTTCTTGTTTCCTGCTGTTTTTTTTCTTTTTCCGATGAGAATTCTCATTACAAGGCAGCGGAAAGGCTGTTGGCGCTTACGATTTCGGAGGAATCGTATAATTCCGTGATTGAACAATCCATTGATACGCAGATCGATGCAAACCCCCAGATTGCCGATTTCCGGCAAATAATGCTGGATTATATGTATAAATATATGAGTTTAAGCGCCATCAAGGAAGACCTGATTCAATTGTACATGGAATATTTTACGGAAAAAGAGATTCTGGAAATGGAAGCGTTTTATATGACGGACGTGGGGAAGAAAGCGTCAAAACTGCTTCCGGAAATGTTCAAACGGGGAACCCAATTAGGACAGCAGAAGGTCCAGGAGAATATGGGCGAATTGCAGCAGGCTATTGCCGATGCTATCAATGACAAGGAATAACCGGTGATTTAAATTTTGCCCCCCCCCTTGCATTTTTTTATCCACTCGGCCTAAAATTAAGGTATTATGAAAAGAGCAGTCTGTTTCCTGATAATTTTAACAATGCCGGTGCTCCTTTACGGGGACGAGGCAGATGATCTGTTCCAGCAGGGAAAATCGGCCTACAGTGCGAAGGATTACAACGAGGCCTATGAACTGTTTGGCCGGGTTGTACGCCTTGAGCCGGGGGTTGCCAGGTACCAGTATAATCTCGGCCTTGCGGCCCGCAAGTTGAATAAGTACGGCGTGGCGGCAAATGCCTTTACCGAGGCAAAGCGGTTGGACCCGGCCATTGGCTTTACCAATAACAGGGACGAGTTTGAGAGAAAACTGTCCGACATGCTTCGTATGGCGGAGACCGATTCGGGGGACGATCCCGCCTTGAAGGCCTTCACAAACGGCAAGAGCGCGTATAAAAGCAAGGATTATATCAAGGCTTTTGATTACTTCCAGCTTGCGGTGAACCTTGAACCTGGCAACGCCCAGTACCAGTACAATCTCGGACTGGCTGCCAGGAAACTGAACAAGTACGAAACAGCGGCCAATGCCTTCCGGGAAGCAAAACGGCTTGATCCCGAAATATCGTTTACCAAGAACAGGGAAGATTTTGAGAAAAAACTCGATGAGATGATCCGTAACACGGACGGGAAGACGGGTAATCCCGATGCCGCGGCCCAGTTCAAGCAGGGGGAAAAAGAGTACAAGGAGAAGGACTATTCCAACGCCCACTATTATTTTTCCGAGGCGGTCAAGCTTGAACCGCAAAACGCGAAATACCAGTACAATCTGGGATTGGCGGCCCGGAAACTCAAGCGTTACCCCGAGGCTGTCGCGGCATTCCAGGAGGCGGCCAGGCTTGACCCGGAAATTACCTTTACAAAAGACAAGCAGGGATTCAAGGACAAGCTTGAAGAGGCAATCCGCTTGTCCGGTTCCTCCAAATCCAGTCAGTCGGACGATTACTCGGTAAAAACGAAATCCTCGAACAAAGAGGGAGGCGGTTCTTTCGTGATGATTTTCCTGGTGACCGGCGTTGTTATGCTTGTCACTTATCTCTATAACAAAAAGAAGAGGTCGTCTTCCTCTTCATCGACTTATACCCGCCCGGCGGATGAATACGATGATTATACGGGAACGAAACGCTATAAGAAAAGCACAAGCACATATCACGGGAAGAATATTCATACAACAAGCACCAATACTAAGAAACACACCTACAGCGACAGGTCGTGAGGGCTTAAGGTGGCTTTGCGGATCCTGTTTTATGCCGTCAATGGGCTGGGGCTGGGACACGTGACCCGGCTTTTATCAATAGCCCGTGAGATCAGGCGTATTGAAAAGGGAGCGGACATCCTGTTTCTCACTTCCTCGGAATCCAACGTGGTGTATCGTGAAGGTTTTCCGTCGGTCAAGGTCCCTTCAAAGAATTCGGCTTTCAGGGCAGGCCTGGAACCTCACAGGCATATCAGCATTCTTCACCAGACAGCGTTCAGTGTTTTTTCTTCGTTTGATCCCCACATTACCGTTGTCGATACGTTTCCCCACGGTTTTTCGCATGAGCTTGACCAGGTCCTGCGATGGAAAAAAAGCAAATTCGTTTATATTTACAGGCAGCGGAAGGATGACAAGTGTTACGGCGATTATTTCCAGTCGCTGTTAAGAAGGTACCATTTGATCATAGTGCCGCATGACAAGGGTGAGCCGGGCGTGGTTGCGCCGGAGGGGTGCCGCGTTCTTTGTACCGGGCCCGTGCTTATCAGGAATAAAGGGGATTTGTGGCCGCGGAACAGGGTGGTGTCCGCCTTTGACCTTCCCAACCATAAGAAGAGGGTGCTCATAAACATGGGAGGGGGCGGGCAGGAGAACTGGACGAAGATCATTGAATCAATAGCGGCGGGACTTCTGGAAATGAACGATTTTCATCCTGTGATAGCCGAGGGCAGCCTTGCCCCCAGGCTAAAGGTACCCGGGTGCACCGTCCTGAACGATTATTTCCCGGTATGCGAATTATACAACGCCTTTGATGCGGTGATTGCCGGATGCGGATACAATACGGTAAATGAAACCCTTTATTTCGGCCTGCCGGGCATATACATTCCTTTTGAACGCGCGGTGGATGATCAGTTCCGGAGGGCACGGTTTATTCATGACGCCGGTCTTGGATTATACGTGGATTACAGCGAAATCCGCAATCTGCCTTCCCTGCTGCATGCATTGCTGGAACCGGACCGGGCAAGGGCCTTTAAAGCAAATTGGGGAAAACTCCGTCTCAGGAACAATGCCCGGAAGGCGGCAAGGGCCATCCTGGGGTTGAGCAGGAGACGGCAGTGAACCCTGTTGATGCGGTAAGGCGGTATGCGGAAGGGGGGGGAGTACCGGAGCAGCCTCAAACGGTGCACATGGACCTGATCAATACCTGCAACCTGAAATGCCCCATGTGCTGGAATCATTCCCCTCTTCTTGAAACAAAAAAAGATCCGGGCTGGAAAAAATTGAAGCTTTCCTTTGCCGATTACAAGACGATACTTTCGGATTTAAAAAACATGGGCGTACGTAAACTCATTCTTTCGGGAGGCGGCGAACCCTTTTGCCACAAAAAGATATACAGGATGATTGCATTGGCTGTCAGGAAAAAGTTCCGGGTAACCGTGTTGACCAATGCCCGCCTGGTAGAACCCGCGGTTCTTCGTGAAAGCCCGCCGGACAAGCTGTTGGTAAATCTTCCCGTAATGGACGAGGCTTTGTTTGTGAAATTTTATCCCAAGTCCGGCAAGGGAACCTTGGCTGATTTACTGTTGAAATTAAAGGAGCTTGCCGGGTTTACCCGTTTAACGCTTGTCATGGTGGTAACGTCGTGGAATTACATGTCGATTCCGGAGTACATCCGGCGCGCGGGTGACCTGGGAGAAGTACGCGTCAGTTTCAAACTGGCCAACCTGCCTTCCGATTTAAAGGAATTATCTCTTGCGGATGATATGAAAACACGTTTACTCGATACCATCATACCGGAAGCCGAAGCATTGTGCCTTCAGTACGGTATACCGCACGACCTGGACCTCTTCCGGGCCAGGCTCAATTCCGACCCGGGGCAGTTCCTTGCCGCGAGGACAGGCTGTTATGCCGGCCTGCTTTATTCCCGCATTTATGTTACGGGAGACGTTTTTTACTGCTGTGCCCATATTGCCGTCGGGAATGCCCTTGAAACCCCGCTTTCCGTTCTATGGACGGGTGAAACGTATAATGCTCTGCGAAGGCGCCTGGCTGCCGGTAACTTTTTCCCCCAATGCCGTAACTGCGGTAAAATAAACATGAATTATTCCGTTTTTAACAGCCTTCAGGAACACAGGGTATGAAAAAAATAGCTTCATGGAATCTTTTAAACGCCTGTAACTATGCCTGCTCCTATTGTGTGCAGGGGAAAAAACATGAAGGCTTTCCCCGGGAATCAACCGTATCTGCCATCCGCGACTGCTTCACGAAATTGGGCGCCGGCTGGGAAGTAAAGTTCAGCGGGGGAGAACCGTTTTTTTATCCGGGTTTTGTTTCTTTGGCCGCCCTGATGGGAAAGGCGGGACTCAGAATTTCGGTGGTCACCAATTTTTCGTTTGATTTTTCACTTTATGAGAGGTATGTCCGGGATTTGAATGATAATTCAGGTACGGTATCGATTTCCTTCCACGAAGAATTTGTTGCCTGGCATGATTTTTTAAACAAAGCGGTAAAGCTCAAAAAAAGCATGCAGCCGTTTACGCGCGGCTCGCTCGTGGTCAACACGGTTGTCAGGCCGGGAAAGGTGGAACAGCTGTTTGCCTTCAGGGATGAATGCGCTTCGGCCGGTATAAAGTTTTATCCGCAGCTTTTCAAGGTCAAGGGAAAGGTTATCGGGTATTCGGCGGAAGATACCCGGAATATCCGCCGGCTTATACCCGATTTTCACAACCCGTCGGCCGCAAACACCGGTTTTAATCCAATGGGGAAAACATGCTATGCAGGGGTGACGTATTTTATCGTTACGCAGGAAGGGGAGTGCTATACCTGTTATCCCGGCAAACGGTATTTGACGGGTGCGTTGGGGTCCATTCCTTCCGGTACTTTCGCTTTAAAGGACGAACCCCTGGTTTGCCCCTATGACGCGTGTCCCTGCACCGTTCCGACAGGCCGCGGGGTTGTCATATAAATGGATTAAGGTTTTACGCCTATCTTGGAAACGGGAAAAAGGGACGGAGTTTCATGGTGCCCTGCCATGTCAAATTCTCGATATCATACAGGGCCTGCGCTTCGGGCAGTTTCCGCTCGGTAAGAGGCTTATCGGTGATCATCTTTACCATGTAATCCGTAAGGCGGGCGGTGTATTCATTCCATATACTCGTCTGGCCGGGAGGATCGGTAATATTTTCCACAAGGGTTATGTCCTCCGCAGCGGCACAGCCGGAAAACGCCCATACGGCGTGTTCGTACATTTCCTGGTGCAGTGTTGTCTTCATCACCTTTATGAATGCTTCCATGCGCGTATTGTGTTCCCCGCCTTCCAGCTTCAGCATGCCCAGGGCATAGAGAGCCAGTTTCCGCGTTGTAAAATACGGTGAAAGAAGGGCTGCGCGCGAGATGGCCTTGAGAGAATCGTCTCCGGGATGTGCCGTCAGCGTTATTGCCGCCCAGCCCCTTAATTCAGGATAATCGGCGTTCTCAATCAAGCCGGTAATCCAGGTCCCGTCCTCTGGATTGTCGCCGAACCGGGTGCCGTACAGCAGAAGGGCAAGCCCGGCATGCTGCCTGTTTGCCGAGTATTGGATAACCTCTTTCAGGCATTCTTTCAATGTTTCCTCCGCGGGAAGCGGCTCTTTCATTTTCAGGCAGGCGATAATGAACAGGGAAATGAATTCATTTTGCGGCAATGTGAATAACTGGTTCATATTTTCTTCAAACTGTTCATCGATTTTCCCCAGCTTGCCGTATAAAAAAGATACCGGTGTTGTGCTTCCGTTCACGAAGAGATTGATACCGATGGTAATCTTTATGCTTTCGTCTGATTCCCGGCTCCATAATTCTTCGAGTATGCCTGTCACCATGGATTTGAATTTTTCAGGAAAACTCCAGATTGTCGTTACCAGGTGAGTTTTGAGTTCCAGGTCATTGATTTGACCGTAAAGTTTTTCCAGGTTTTCCAGATCTGAATTGTCACCGCACTCAGCCAGGACCCTGGTGACCGTATAAAACAGGTCATTGCCGGGAGTATCCGAGCCAGGCAGTGCCTCTCTTGCCATCTGCAGACCCTTTTCCGGATTGAAGGCGTTTATACAGGTAAGGGCGTCCGCTTTGACGTATTTTTCATTGAATTTACCATATATTGATAACAGGAGTTTCTCATCCATTTCCCGCCCGATATCCCGCAAAGCCCTCAGGCAGGCGGAAGCAATAACGGGTGATTCCGTGTTCTCAAGAATACCGGTAAAAAGGGGTATGTATTCCGGGTCTTTCATGTCCGCCAGTGTGTTGACGGCGGTTTCAAAATTATCCGAATCCGTTATTTTACTGAATATCATTTTGCTTTTTTCGAGGTCCGGCGCCAGGTTTTTCAAATACACCGCGTATAAATCAGGATTGCTTGCACCGTGCTGTTTTTCCATCAGGTTTTCAAGAAGACCCAGCAGCCTTCCTTGAAGGGATTCTTTATCGGGAAGCGATTTGCCGTAAACAAGTATATTGTCCAGGGTCGTGATGATACTGTTGTTTATCCTGTTGTTTTTTTCCCCGTTGTTTTCAAGATATTCCAGCAGCAGCTCGAATGATTTTTCCACCATGATGTATCCCAGGGCGTCTATTGTATGGTTGATAATATTCTCCGAGGTACTAACCTTTAAAATATCCGCAAGCGCGGTTAAAAAACGGGGATCGCTGAAATCCCGCGTTCTGAGAATCATGTTTTCCAGTACGGCGCTGTCCAGTTCATTCCACCTGACAAGGTGGTCCAGGACGATTTTCTTTATCGAAGGCGGATCAATTTCCGCGAGAAGGTCAAGAAGATCGAACCGGTTGTACAGCTCATCCTCGTTTTCATAGAAGGATCGAATTATATCGGCATCATCGGCGGACAGGACGGACTTCAATTTTTTTATTATGCTTCCCCGCAGCGTTTTGTTTTTTTCATTCCTGTAAAGATCGAGGAGGACGTCATGCATGGATAAGTCCATATAGGGGCATTCCCCCATGAAATAATTGAGTGCAGCAAGCGACCGTACAATAAAGGTAAGGCCTTGTATGTCCAGGTTGAGGAACCGCCTGTAATGCAGGAAAAGCCTGATACGCTTTTCGTCCAGATAGATATTGGAATCATTGAAATCCATAAACGCCATGTTGAACATGTCCTGGAACCGGCGTTTGCGGCGTTCCTGGTATGAAAAGGCTTCGAAGAAATGCTTGGAAAGAAAATCATGGATCAGCTCGTAATGATCCTCCTCCGTCCGCCTGATGACACGCCGTTCGATAAGTGTTTTCAATAAAGGGAAAAGATCGTGGGCCGGTTCCTGAAGGCGCCCGGATAATTCATCCAGTGAAAGCTTACGTCTCAACCCTTCCCGTCCGACCAGTATATCAAGCAGGTCCTTTACAAGGCCCTGTCTTTCATTTTCGATGCCCCTGAACAGCTCCCTGTTGAAATAGCCGCTTAAAATACTTTCCACGTGCAGGTTGTTTACGGCTTCGGGATTCGAGACAATATGGGAGGCAAGAATCTGGATGTGCGGCGGATAGATCAACCCGTCCAGGGAAAGGCGGGATAGTTTCGTTACCGCATCAGGAAGAAAATTATGGGCGGCCGATACGCCGTGATGTTCCAGCATTTTGCTGATGATGTTAATCGCCTTTTTTTCATGCATCCTCTGGAGGTAAAAAAACTGTTCGGCCATGAAATGTACCCTGACCGGTTTCAGCCAGGTCATGAAAAGGGGAAGGTAGTCGCTGCGAAGCGAGAAGACAAGGCAGAGGGATACGGACTTCATCACATCGGCGAGTACGGCCGGGTCAAACCAACCAGGACTGTCGCCGGCCGTCATCAGGAATTCTTCGAACTGGTCCAGGAGGAGAACGAGACGCTGTTTTTTCCGGCTTAATCCATCCTGAATCTGCGAAAGCAACGTATTGAAATCATTGGAACCTTTGGCCCCGTTATCCAGACAGGAGGACAATTCCTTTATCAGGCTTTTCCTGCTTTCGGCGTATAACCTGTGATAGATGACTGTTTGTCCCGATAAAAGGGGTAGAATGCCCGCGCGCAGCAATGATGTCTTGCCCGTACCGGATTCGCCGGTAAGCACCACCACGGGATATGTCCGGATGAGGCTGTATATTTCCTCCCTTTCTTCTTTACGGCCGAAAAAGACTCCGGCGTCCTCTTCCCTGTAAAAATCAAGAAGTTTGATCGGTTCCGGCATCTTAAGTCCTCCTGTGGGGATTTCTTAGGGGTACAGCTCCACTTTCACCGTTTCCCGCTGGTATTCATTGATCGAATAGTCAAAATTGTCGTCGAACACATATTCGACGTTAAAAAATACGAGGTAAAGCGTTTTTTCGTGAATTTCGGAGACGGGCGTCACCGTCTCCCCTCCGTCCCCGGAATTATCATTGATGTTTTCTATAAACCGTTTGCACGTAATCCGCCCGTCCGGCTCCTTTTTTATTTCATTGAACCGGTGGTTTTCGGCGTCGATATAATGCCAGTAAGACGGTATGTCGCCCATGAGAACAATCTCATGGTTGGGGTTGAAATCATACTCCGCCATGCCTGTTTTTTCGGTGATTCCCGGAAAATCCACTCCCTGGACCGCCTTGTCGAAAAATTCGGGGCCGAATGACGGGAGAACAAGCACCCCCAGCGGTTCGCTCATGGTTATATTTATAGAAAACGGGGCTTTTTTAATTTTTACCGTTTTTCCGCGTATCGGAATGATCTTGCCGTTCTGTTCAATATTTACGGTAAAATGAGGGGGAGATTTTTCCTGCGGCTCTTTTAAGCCGGATTCGGCAAACGCTGTAAAAAAGGTACAAAGAATTATATGGAGAAAGAGTATTTTTTTCATTTGAATTTATATTATATCAAAAAAAGAAAATTTATCTACACCTTGATGTTTTATTATTTCCTGCGCTCATGTGTAATACCCTCGAAAAGCGGCTGAATTTCAATCAAGTACGGTAAACGATCAAAAATCCGGTCGCGCCGTCTTATAAAGCGGTTGATGGCACGGCCGGAATTATATGGCATAAACAGATCCACTCAGGGGGCCAGAAGTTCGTCAATAATCGCCTGAATTTCAGGGTCGGAATGGGTAACGGGCCGGGGAAACCGGCTGGTCAACAGGGAAGTGGCAATAACCCGGGCATCCTGCTTTATCACCGCCGGGTCCGATAGTCCGTACTTGTAAACCCACATCAGGTACAGGGCGGCCCAGGCGTGTCCGCTCCCGTTTTCCAGGTAAGGATCGAACTGCTGACCGTCAATGTACAGGTGACCCGGGTCCCCGGGCTCGCTGTGGCGTCCTTCATGAAACAACAGGTATAGGGGACTGTGGTAAAAGGCCAGGACAAAATCGGGAAAAGGGACGGTCGGATCTGCGCTGGAACGGAGGTCCCAGACGCTGAACCCGCGTGTCAGGGTGATTGTACTGCCGCCGCCGTAATTGTATCCGCCTTCGAGGGTCAGGTATAGAGTATGGACCACATGCTTAAGGTAAATGTAAGCGTCACGTCCTTCCGCCATGGGAAGGGGACGGGAAAACCGCTGGTGGCGCAGCGCATCCAGCTTCGCGTACGCGGCGAATTTGGTAGGGGCCGTAGAAGTCTGATCGAAGCCATCATTCTCATAATCGGACCAGCTTTCATTCAAGGCCGTGCTGTCCACCCAGACCAGCGTGAAATCCGATTCAATCCGGGCAATTTCCGCGGGTGATGGTTCGGCCTGGTAAAGCTTCCACAGATCGGGATACACCCGGACGGTGACAACCGCCTGGACGTCGCCGGCGGTTACCGTTATCAGGTGAGTTCCGGTTGAAAGCCAGTCAATCGCCAGGTTGTTGCCCGTACCCAGTTGACCGTTAAGGCTGGAGTGCCAGACCGGTTGTGGAAAGGAGTCTCCCGTATTTACCGTCAGAACCACAGGCTCCCCGGCAACAAAACGTTCGCCTGCCAATGGACTATGAATTGTCGGGACCGTACCCTCGTCCGCTTGATAAAGGTATTGCCAGAGCGCGGGTACGGCGGGCGGTTCCCACCCGGGCAGGGATGCGTGGGGTACCAGGGCGTGATAAATACCGCCCTCATAGTCGGCAAGATCCCCGGCAGCATACCCTGCGCGCGGGATCCAATAGTAGATTCCCGAGGCATCGGCCTCCACGGGAACGGCATTCCAGAGTGCGGCCGTGATCTCCGGCGTCCAAGCGGCCTGGGCCGTATGGTATTGAAGGCATACATAGAGGGTATCATTGTAAAGGGCCGTATCCCCCGCCCTGTACTCGATACCCGGTGTCCAATTGTCCGCTCCAAAGGCAATGGGACTGACCACAGCTAATACGACCGCCGCGGATAGGAGGAGGAAAGTCTTTTTCATGGTAGTCATTTCGTTATTCTCCTTTATTTTTTTTGTCTATCCGGAGGCCGGATATGCGGAACGAAGTTCATCCGATCTCGACAGGATGACATGGAATGATAGGTATAAAAGTGGGAAAAGTCAAGTATTTTTACGAGAAAATGTGGTTTTGTGGGACTTTCAGAAACCGGTGCTTTCAAGCAAGGGAAAGGTGTTTTCCTGGATCAGGACCTTGATTTTATTTTCCATCGTATGACATAATAACCGCTTGAATCCATAGTAAGAAAAGGAATTTCAATGAAAAAACTGTTGCCATTATTCCCGCTGATTATAGTTCTATTAATTCTTATAAGCTGTCCCGTTCCCTCCAACTCACCAACGCCATCTCCAGCTACAGCTGCGTCTCCAACTTCAACCGCAACTGCAACACCCACTCCTACTCCCTATCCATGCGATCCCTGGGCAACAATCCATGTTGTTTTTTCAGATACGACCGTATATGTGGGAGATTCGATTCAGATATCCTGGCATGTCGATGATTATAATGACTGTGCCTGTTGCCTTGATGGCCGGATGTATTATCAATCAGGTGACAAAATATTCGGTTCTTTTGAAAATTTCTATGTCTCCATCCCCACCACGATTCAGGCAACACAGGCAGGAACTGCTTCCATGTACTTTTACTTTACAGGCGAAAGTTATTGTAATGGCGTATTTAACTGGATGTACTTTTCAGCGCCGCCTCAGGAAATTACTGTCCTTGAACCGGAATAACAGGTTAAAGAAAGTACTTGCGGGATTGAGGGAACCAGCTTCATGCCCGCCTATGAAACGCTGCGGGGCCGGGTCAGCATCGCACTCAATGCGGCGCGTCTCAAGACGGAACAGAACAACGCGGCGAAGTCGATCCACATGTGTGGAATGATACCAGATCATGACATATGCGGGAAGGGATGGTTTTCGCCGCAGCGGCCAGGCGAAAATCCTGAAAATACAGCTCCCTTCCCGGACGATCATACCAGGCATCAATATACAATCAGATTTACAGGCTTTCAGCTAACATGCCGCAAGCGGCATGTATGTCCTTTCCGCCGCTGTAGCGCCGCTTGACGGGCATGCCCGTATGCATCCGCAAATAATCCCGGAAGGCCGCCCGTTCCTGATCCGTGGGAGGCAGGTAGCGTCCCACAGGATCGTTTACGTCTATCAGATTAATGTTGACGGGCAAACCGGCCAGCAGTGCCGCCAGGTCCCGTGCGTCTTTTTCATGGACGTTGACACCCCGCAGCATCGTCCAGGCTATCGTGACCCGGTTTTTTGTCTTTTCGCAATAAGCGCGGATAGCCTGTACCAGTTCGTGCAAAGGATATTTTTTTTCCACGGGCATCAGCTTGAGCCGGACGGCCGGATCCGCCGCCGTCAACGATACAATCAGCCTGAACGGGAAACCGGAATCGGCAAGGCGTAAAATGCCCGGAATAATACCCGCAGTGGAGATGGTAATGGCCTTGGCGGAAACGGCCAGTCCGCAAGGTTCGCACATGATACGAGCCGCCTGCAGGACCCGTTCGTAATTCATGAATGGTTCACCCATGCCCATGAAGACGACACCCGTTATGCGTTTGTCCGAATCCGCCGCGATTTTAACGACCTGGTCAACTATTTCCCAGGTAAGCAGATCCCGCTTGTAGCCCATGGCCCCGGTCCTGCAGAAAATGCAGCCCTGGCCGCATCCGACCTGCGAACTGACGCAGACCACATACTTTTCGCCGGCCATAAGGGGTATGCGCACTGCTTCGAACAATCCGGCCCCTGCACCGCTGAAAACATATTTGGTAAAACCGTCCGCGGGGCTGGTCACTTTTCCCGTGAGATTCAAATGAGGAAGCATGACTTCCCGGGCAAGTTTTTCCATGAGGCGCATGGGGATATCGGGTAACTGACGCGGGATGAAACCCGTCTTCAAAGCGGCCGCTTGAACCTGCCTTGCCTGGCGCGGCGTCAGGCCGATTGCACTTAATCGGGAGTACAATTCGTCCGAAGTTTGATTTTTTAGGATTACGGCCATACGGTAATTTACTTTGAATTCCGCCATTTGGCAAGCAGATGCCCTGTCATTCCATGAGTTGGTCCGAAATCAAGATAATGCTTAGTGAGCGAACGGTTTACCGGTAATTTTGCCGTAAAGTTCAAGGCTCATTTCAAAAATGACATCCAGGGGAATATGCCGCTCGATGGTTGCGTCCACAAGCAATTTGGCCGATGCGCCCAATTCCTCTTCCGTATACCAGAAAACGACCACGACAGGAACACGCGGCAGTACCTGTAATTCAAAGGCGACATCCCCCATGGCAACAGGTTTGCCCCCGGCACCGCTGCAGGCTTTTTTAAATCCTTCCAGGTCCGTTCCGAAACAGTTTGCCAGTTCCCCGTTCCGAATGGCATGGGTGCTGGTAAAAAAAACCGCCCCGCCGGTCAAGCCGGTTACGCTCACCCAGTTTTTCGCAGGTTGTATATTTTTGGCATTTAATAAATATTGAAGGATTAATAAGGACAATTCCACATCCGGTTTCCGGATAGGCATGTCTTTTTTTCTTATTTCTGATTTTCCGGGAATAACCGCGTAATCTTCATAAAAACAGCGTACGGTATAAGTTCCCTCTGTTTTGTCATAGACCGCAAGGCTGTTATCGCATATTTCCGCCAGGTCGCGTTCCTTTAGTTTATTAAAAAATACGGGATCTATTTTGTGACACATAGTAGTACATTACTGAAAATTTGAAATTTTATAAAGGCTTTTCAATGTTTCCGTACTATGGATAAACTGTCACACTATAAGGAGCGAGCGAATTACCGAAGTGATGGAAGGAACACGAGCATTTATGCAGGCTTGCACCGGATGGCCTGGTCGTTCCGCTTCTAAGAGATAGACGGAGTTTTTTTACTGGATTGAAGAATTTTGATTTACCGCCGATTACGCACAAGAACGCCGATTTCCGTGTACTCCTCTGTAGGAATAGGGAACAATTTGTTTAATTCTTTGAACAGATAGTTGGTGGTGGAACCTTTTGGGGGAGGATTTTTTTTATTTTGGGAAAGCCGCTGTTAGTTTAGGGATAGCAGCGGCGAGTGCCCCTGAAGGTGAGTTTTGAGCGTCTTTTATTTAAACCGTTATATGATATACTTAAGTATGTTAATAGTGGAGGAAAATATAGTATGAAATATGTGAAGATGATGTCCCGTATTATGAAATCTTTCCTGAAACAGCGCACAATCAGTTAATTGAGAAGAAATTATTATTGTCGCCCAATTCCGTTTTTCCCGGATCGTTTATCCTGAAAGCGAACAATGATATTGAATATAGTTATTTTGATATTGACAATGAAAAATCGATACTGCTGAAGTATTCTTATGATACGATGACCGGGAAATGGGGAGTCGAGGAACTGGCAGGTCCGGATGGTGAGCAATATCCTGAACCGGAATTTTTTGATACAGAAATACTGATAATACCAGTCATATCTTCCGATGAACAGAAATACTACGTGATGAAACATGATTATAATAACGATGGAACTGAAGACACGTTCTGCCTTTCTTCTTCGTTGCTTGTAATCGATTTACAGCCCCCTCCACAATATCCCGGATACAAACGCTCCGAAATATCAGATATGAGAGATGAATTGGCCATTCATCTGGCCGTAATAGACGGAAATTCGGCGGAGGTACTGATAACCCGTGTTATAGAACCGAACTATCGGGAAGATACAAAAAACGCGGATCCGAGATTGCTGAATTCTGCCGGCCTTATGCACTGCAAGATCCAGAACCAGGACTATGTACTCGTGATTTTTCAAGGCAATCCATCCGCCTGCTGCGTGGCCTGTAACTACCGGTTGTACACTATGACTGACCATGTCCTGCAATATGCGGGTGTTTACGATCCATGGGGAGAAAGGATTGAAGAATCCTATATGATGTTCAATAATTTCAGAAAGCCGATAATCAAGGATTTTGACCAGGACGGTACGGATGAAATTATATTCTTCAGCGACGGTGTGGGACCCAACCACTTTTAACTCGTGACGTTTTTCCCTGCCGATGCGTGACCGTGATAGCGATGACGTCGAATTGGGGAAAGCCGCTGATGGTTCCCTTGGGGGGAATAAATCGCCTGTTATGTTACGAATCCTAATTCTTCTCAACCCTGTTCGGGTCCCACTCGATACTTACACCG